>CAZPYK010000028.1:0-16523 GCA_964590755.1 uncultured Ruminococcus sp.
ATCAAGGGTTTTGAAGAAATCGGAACGACAGAACCGAGCAGGTTTCAAGACCGCCTCGTTATGACCGCTTCGATATCCCTCCGAATGTGTATATATTCTATCACAATTATTTGTATTTGTCAAGGGGGAGTTTGCGGTAATTTCAAGTGACGCGGTGCTGCGACAGAGGTGAGGTTGAAAAGAAGGAGGACAGGCGACGTGTCGGAGCTTTGTTAAAGCGGAAATGCCTCAACATCGACGGAAAGCGCGGAGGGGCTTTTCTCTTCATGGGAGGGAGTTTGAGACAATGTGCTTTCCGAAAGCGTCAAAAATGACGCTTATTTGATGATAAAATTGCATAAAAATGAATTTTTGTTGTCATTTTGTGTAGACATCGGCGCGCGTTTATGATATAATAAACCTATGAAATATTTTAACAAACGGATCGTCAAAGGAGAATGATTATCATGCGTAAAATAAAGAATTTGGCACTAAAAGCATGCACAGGTATGATGCGGATGAACATGATAAAGATGTTGACGGCAAAAAAATCACAAATGCTACATGGTATTTTGAAAGATATGGCTTTAGAGACGGGGAGGTCTTGTCGATAATTACGGAAATGGTTAGAGGGGATACGCTGGATCAAGAAGATATCAAAAAAGCCATGAACGAACGGACTAAGTAATATATAACTTGCTAAATCTTGGTAAGTTTTTTGTTTATTTTGTTTGTGTATTTGTATCAATGGTGCCGAGTCATTAATTTGGCCCATAGAAGAAAAAAACGGATGTTTTTTACCGAAAGGTGTTGAGCATCCGCTTTTTTCGTTGTATAATTTAATTGACAAAAAAACAGGCAAGAAAGCGAGATGAGCATTACAGTTGCGCCGAGCCTTCACCTCGCGCGGCGGCGCTTTTCGTTTTTTTGCTTCGGGCTGTCGCAATAACGTGAGACGGCACCCTCCGATCGTGTATATATATCTTGTGTAAAACGATAGAATTTTGCAGAGTTCGACAAATGTGTTATTGTACACCTTGACTTTGACCGATCGGTGTGGTATAATGTGTCAAGATAAATGATTATACGTCAAAAACGCAGCTTTTTTGAAGGGTGGTGATCGGGGTGCGTTTTACAAGAGCCGAATTCGATACGATGGTAGAGGAGCTGCTGTTAAGCACTCCGGTGTCATTCAACATGCTTTGCGTCATAGCCGAGAAGACTTTGAGGCCGTATGTTATCGCCTCATGTGCGAACGATGAATGGTTGCGCGGCAGATGCTGTGAGGACGATATCATGCAGGAGATATCGGTCAAGCTGATAAAAAGCACGGTGAGTCAATTTTTGAAGCGCGCCGGAGCGGCGGAGCCGTTCAATGATGACCCGGAGGGTTTCGCGCGGTGGATGTTCACGATCGCGCACAACAAAGTGAACGACTTTTCCGAGACAGCTCGCCGCAACAGCTTCAAGGCGATGGACATAGATGCGGTGCCGCCGGAAAAGCTTGCGGTCGTCGAGTTTTCGGATGATGAGAAAATCGAGGAGCATCGGGAGCGATTGAGGCAAGCGCTTTCGATAGTGCTTGAGGCGGATGTTGGTATTTACAAGGTGCTCACATGGCTGGCGCAGTTCCTGTTCGTCCTTGGAGATAACAAAACAAAGATCGAATCGAATAAGCAGATCATTAAAGATTTTGAAAATAAAACGCTGTATGAAATGTACGCAATGCTGTTGAACGCTTCGCAAAAGCTCCCGTGGATAGTTGTGACCCCCGAGCAGCGCGATCGGCTGATGCGTGCCTTGCGTAAAAAGCGAGACGGGGATATCTCATACGGGGACACGACATATCGAAGCTTTTTCATGCGGCATAACGGAGAGATCTCCGGTAGGAAATCGATAAGCGATTGGGTCAACCGAATGAACGACACGATCAAGCAAAAAGTTAAAAATACCGATCCCGCAGGGATCCGCGATAACAGCTCCGACACAACGGAGCGCAAAAAAGGATAATCCGGATGAAGCATTTGACTGTTGATGAAATGCTTAAATTCGTTTCATTGACCGAATTTAACAGCGAAGCCATAGAGCTCTCGGCGTATGTTAACGGGCATATTCGCGAATGCGACAGATGCCTAAAGCTTGTGGGAGCGTTTCAATTGATTTATGATGAATTTTCACGCTCCGGCTCGGACTGTGATCTGCGACAGTATGTGCTTGACAAGGTCCTGCGGGACTTCGAGCAAGCCGACGAGACGATCGAGACCGAGCAGGAGTGTGAACATGAAACGCTTGACGGCTGCAAATAATTATTGAGATCCGTCTCTGTGAGAGCACGGGGCGTTTGTCGCGGAGTGACGACACGCCGTCGTGCTCGCGGATAAGGCGGATGGAGCTTGCGGTAAATATTGCGAATGAGTCGACCGTAATGATCGACGAACGGAAAGACGAGGAATGACCACATGAAGAAGATGCTATCGTTGCTTTTGATCGCCGCGGTACTGCTGATCGGATTGAGTATGCCGATATCCGTTTCCGCCGAATCACTTTATATAAGGAAGATCGTATCGGTGGTATACGATGATTCCGGCAGTATGAAAGGCGATAAATGGGCTTACGCCAACTATGCCATGCAGGCATTTTGCGGAATGCTCAACAGCGAGGATCGCTTGTTTATCACATATATGAGTCAAGCTCGCCGGAGCGGAAGTTATACTTCGGAGGAGATAGATCTTTCCGCCGGCGGAATAAAAAGCTCGGTCGATTCCATCAGGCGGCATACCGACAGCTGGTCCACGCCGTATTCCTCGGTGGAGGCGGCATATGATAAGCTGAAAAGCACGAGCGACAGCAATCCCAATACGCAGTATTGGCTGGTCGTGATCACCGATGGGGAATTTGACGAATGCAATTCCATGAGCGATGATCAAACAAAGAGCTTTTTGAATGATAATTTCAGAGAATATGCCGACAGCGTTATGCCGAACGGAACTCACCCGCAGGTCACCTTTCTCGGCATCGGAGATGTGCTTTCCCCGCGCGAGGATCAAAGTCGCGGGATCTTTACATATTCGGCGTCCAGCGCCGCCGGCATTATCGAAGCCATGTCCGATATGGCCGACAAGATATCCGGAAGGACAAGATTGCAAAAGAGCAATATAAAGAAGTTGGATGACAAAACGATACAGGTCTCGTCATCCATACCGCTTCTCAATATTGCCGTATTTTCGCAAGGCTCTCGCGCGGAAGTTACTCAAGCCGTATTCGGCAACGAACTGACTATCCCGATAAGTCGAAGCGTTTCGCTCGGCTATTCCGGATACTCCGAGCTTGTGGGCGGTGCGTTTCTGATCGGCGATTCTCAAGCGGTCATCGGATCCGGAGTGTATAACATCACTTTTGACAAAGCGATAGAATTGAGCGATGTTGTAATATTGTTTGAACCCGCTCTTGAGGCTCGGATGACGATCACCGTGAACGGTAATGAAATATCCGACATAAGAGAGCTTGAAAATACGATGGAGGGCGACAAGATATCCGTCTCGTGCAAGATCTGCGAGATGGGAACCGACACCGAGGTCGCTCCGTCGCTGATGCCGTCGGGGACCGAATTTGAGCTTATCGTCTCCGAGGACGGCAAGATCGTTGAGCGGACGACCGACAAAGCCATGCGGCTGGGCGATCATGTTTTGAAAAACGTCAATACCGAGATAACCGCGTCGGTGACCATTGAGGGCTTCAATCCGATCGAAAGCTCGGTGAGGTTCACACCGACGGAATATGTCAAAAAGATCGTTTATACCATTGACGCAGATTACGGCAGTGACGTCCGAAACGTTAAGTTTGATGATATAGCGACAAACAAGGAGCTGTGCATTTGCTTTACCGTTTATGCGGATGGTGTGGCAATGACCGATCCGAATGCCGTAAGAGCACTCAGACCGATCATTGATGTTACGCCGCAAGGCAACGGCGGAGAGATCACATACTCCGGCGACGGAAGAATAGTGTTTACGCCGAACGCCGCAAGTGCCCCTCAGACGAACGACGGTAGCTTTAATGTCGACGTTACGTGCACCATAGATGACGGAGCATCGGCATCAAAGACATATACGGTCTTGATAGCGGAATATAAGGTGATCGCGACCGACGCCGTTGAAGCGGTGAAGAAAACAGAGCTGTATGGCAATACCGTCTCGGTATCCTTTTATATCACCAAGGATGGGGTGAAGCTGGATAAGTCCGCGGTGGAAAAGCATATAGCGGTCTTGGTAAACAAGGAATACTCCGAGCTTGAATTGGACGTGTCCTTGGCAGAGGACGGAACGATCACCGTGACTCCGCGCAGTAACGAACCGCACGAGTTGAACTTTTGGACATGGTGGATCAACTGGGCATACTATTTCGGGCTTGAGGACGATGATATCACAGTGACGCTCGATCATGCGTTCGGGACCGCGAACGGTGTGATCGATATCGTGGGGGAGGACGCTTCGTATCTTATCCTTAATGTTTATCTTCCTCTTTTGATCGAGATCGTTCTGGTCGCCTTTTTGACCGCGTGGGTCATTTTGATCGTGACAAAGCCGCGGTATCTCAAGAGTGCCACGCTTTATGTGGGAACGATAAGATTCAACTCGGGCAGTGTGACTCACACGGTAAGGAATTTTTCGGCAGTAAAGCTTGATAAGTTCAACAAGATCAAAAAAGGCAACGGCAGACTGAAATTCAAAAGAACGGCGGATGTCGTGTCCGCAAACGGAATAAAGATCCGCGCGGATCGCGGCGGCAGGATAATTTGCGAAATGGCGTTCCCGTGGTACAAGAGCAGATTGGAGCCGGTGGATATCGATCTGTCGACTTTGAGGACGCCGGGTGATATCGCTACTTATTTTGAAAGAAACAACAAACTTGAGATAAGAGAATTCGCCACTACCGTTACCGTGAGCAGCGAGCTTGAGCGAACATTGGCGCCGTCAAGTCCGAGAATGGCAAAATATATAGTTGCTCCGGATCCCGGAGGAGTCGCTGTCGTCGACGGCAGACGAGTCATTAGATCGGGCAAATTGTTTGTATACATAAACTGATAATCAATAAATCAATTTGGAGGAAATGATCATGGCACAGACTTTATTAATCGGTTTGGGCGGCACCGGCAGCAGAATAGTCAACAATGTTGTCAGGCTGCTCGGTGAAGCCAAAAAGAAGATCAACAACGGAGAGATCTGCTGTGCGGTGTTGGATACGAATGTGAACGATAGCGCAGCGATATCGGACAGCCGCACCGGTGTGGCTGTGTTTCCCACCAGCAAAGCGAAGAAGATACGCTCTTATCTTGAGGATTACAGACATCTTAACATGAACGAGTGGTGCCCGAACTCGCCTGCCTTTTTGGAGGAGAGCATGATCGACGGTGCCTCCGAGCTTCGTGTCAAATCCAGGATCGCATTTATGGACTATGTGGAGTCGGGATCCGGCAATGATTTTGAATTGATGATCAACGAGGTGCTCGGCAACAATACAGGCTCAAAGATCAGAGTCATGATCGTTTCGTCGCTTTCGGGCGGGACCGGTTCCGGCATGTTTATTCAGGTCGCACTTTGGCTCAGAAAGATCTTCGGCCAAAATGATATCACCATTCGCGGCATTTTTATGCTTCCCGATGTTTTTGTCAGTACGATAAAGGATATCAGAGATAATAATGCGACCAAGGTACGCCATTATTGCAACGCATACGCCGCAATACGTGAGCTTAATGCCATCTCCAAAATAACCAAAAGCAATTCCGCTCGGCTGACCGAAGAGATCGCTTTGGATAAGCTGTTCAACAGCTCCGAGGACCAAAACACCGGTAAGCAGGTGTACGACTGGGCGTTTTTTGTCGATGATAAAGACGAAAACGGGGTCAAGCTGGAGAGCATAGGCGACTATGAAAGAATGGTCGCGCAGCTCGTGTTCATGCAGCTTTACGCTCCCATGAAAAATGATATGTATTCGGAGGAGGATAACACCTTCCTTGAATTCACAAGACGCGATGAGCCGTTGTACGGTTCGTGCGGCACGTCGAAGGCAGTGTATCCCGCGGCAAGCGTCAAAAAGTATTGTGCGATACGCGCGGCGCAGGATTCTCTTGTCGGCGGATGGAGAAGTATAGACAGCGAGATCGACGCTCTGCGTGCCGAAAGGCTTCGGAACGAAGCGGACGGTATCTTTGCCACCGACGTGTTCGATCCGCGCGCGCAGTTTATGAAGATATTCGAGCAACGCGCCTCGGTCTCCGCCGATGAGACCGGTAAGGACAGGTTCTTCCTTTCCATCTCCAAGGACGTCAAAAACGAAACAAAGAGAAAGCAAGACGATAGGATATATATCGGCATTTCGAGCTCCCATGGAAGTGATCACCGCGGGATATTATGAAATAGATCCGCACACTATGTCGAGCGGTTGCGGAAATGACATATATCACAGCATAAACGATCCCGGGAACGATGCGCTTGCCAAGCAAACGTACAGACGCTACGGTGCGATATCGTCCCCCATGTATTCGTCGGAAGCTATCATGAGTTCGTCAAAGTTGGTCGCGAATGAAAAAGGCGCTCTTATGCTTTCTCTCAGGCTTTGCGGGTGCTTCGGTGATGATTCCGACAAGACACTGTCCTTGGCGGCTGTCATGCTGGGAGAGTTGCTGCGTTCGATGTTTCCTTCCGTTGCCGATGCTGTCGCGGTGTGTCCCGTACTGCATCGCGCCCCAACGGGGGAGGATGCCGAACGAGCTTTAAAAAAGCTGCCGCGCATCACGACGGTCAACGAGGAAAACGCACCGTCCGATGAGCTTGAGCTTGTTATAATCGAAGATTGCGCATTGGAGCTGGGTGTGGTATCCGTGCTCATGTCCGCCGGCGGAGATATCCTTAAGACCTTGTTTGAGCCGGTGTTTAATTACCTTGGATGGTATTTGAAGGACAAGAAAAGCGATTATCTTTATTTCGGATCGGATCATGAGCCGAGTTGCTTTGATTTTGAGTCCCTATATAAGCTTTCGGGGCTTTTGGGCGACGATGCTCACGATCTCAAATATATAGATCTCGGTTCGGTCACCGAGTATACGGTGTGCGACTTCTGCGGGAGACGTTATGCGGCGAGTGACGCTCTTGCCGAGCTGGAAGACGGCAGGCGTATGTGCGGATCCTGCGCGGAGGATCTTATCGGAAACAACAAGAGAACTCTGAAGGCATATTTGAACCGCGCGAAGATGTTCCTTGAAAGCACATACGGGATCACGCTTGATGATGATTATGATTTCTGCTTTGAGTCGACCGTTAAGATCGTCAACACCTTAAAGCGGGAGCGCGGGCTTTTAAGGCGCGGCGCGGATGTTCCGTTGAAAGCGTATGTGGACGAGCAAAAGCGAGTCCATGCGGAATATTCGATTCCTGCCGTCAATCTGTCCGAGCTGCTTGTGCGCGAGTTGACGCACGTTTGGCAATTGAGGCATCTTCCCGATCTGTCGGATGAGCTTGCCGAGGGACATATAGCACTGGTCGCGGTTCAGTATTTGAAATTTTTGCATCGCGATAAATTGTCCTCCGCCAGGACGACGTATTACGAGAGCACGGACGGCGATTCGGGCAGGGGATACCGAAAGCTTGTGAAAGCGTTGCTGGGGGATCCGCGTTTCCATAACAATCCGTTCCTCTATCTGTTGGAGCAAAGAGGCGGAAACTCAGAGGATGAGCTCGTTCCGCCGGCGCCGGTGTCGACCGAGTCTGTGGATTACGGTTTGCGCTATGAGCCGCGGCATCCCGACAGAGTACCTGTCGCCGAATTGACATATTTCTATTATTCACGCCTTACCGCGACATGTCAAAGAGCATACGATGTTATGCTTGATGCGATCAAAGAGCATGCCGAAACAGCCGTAGCGGAGGGATGCACCGTCGATGATATATTCAAGGTCTCGCAGGCTATCAGATTTGATCACCCCGAGTTGTTTTGGTATAATTCGGCGATGGTGTGCGGTTCGACGGTGACCTTGATATATGGCGCTTCCGAGGAGGAAGCGATCCTGTTGCAAAAGAGCATAGATGAAGCCGTGACAAAGTATTTGGAAGACATTGACGATTCCATGAGCGCCTATGACGTGGCGCTTAGGATGCACGTGAAGCTGATATCTTCGGTCGATTACGATTCGATCGCTCTGCAAAAGCAAGAGCAGGAAGGCGGTTCCGCAAATGATGAGATCGATTATCTGAGAACGATATGCGGCGTATTTATCGACGGCAAGGCTGTTTGCGAGGGGTATGCGCGAGCTATGCAGTATCTGCTGCAAAAATGCGGCATTGAGTGTGCGGAGGTCGCCGGGTTTATCCACAAGGAGACAGGTGAGCGCGACGGCGCTCATGCGTGGAATATCTTGAAGCTTGACGGTGATTATTATTATCTGGATACGACATGGGATGACAGTTCGAATACCGTTCAAACGGTCAAAACGAACGATCCCGGCTTCAGCTATTTCTGCTTCACCACGGAGGAACTGGCAAGAACAAGGAATGTCGAACTGTGTCCGACTGCCGTTCCGAGATGCGACGCAACCCAATGCAACTATTTCTATCACAATGATTATGTGCTCGATTCTTATGAGCTTGATAAGATCAAGACCATAGCTCGGAAAGCGGTCATAAACGGCGGCAAGGCATTTTCTTTCAAATGTAAGAGTCAAGCCGTGATGGAGCGCACGATCGAGCAGTTGTTCTTTGCGTCTCAGGATTGCCACGAGGCTTTGAAAGCCGCGGCGAAGCTTGACAAGCATATCATCGATGATGCCACATATTCCACCGATGGCAACATGCTGACGATAAAGATCGGTTTTAAGTACAAAAAATAAACGCACAAATGATAAGTGCAAACGGACCGATAAGGAGACAAGACTATGAACGATGTGGTCCACTTCGCCACACTTCTCGCGGAATTGATCGAAGACGCGAAGAAACTCGGCGGTGAAAAGAATTCTCCCTTTACCGCGGAAAAATTTTTCATCGCGATCATTGACAGGCTTAATGCGGATGATCTTGAGCCGGATAACGAGCTGCTCGGAGCGGGTCTGCTGATCAAAAATTTTCTCAAGGACTTAAGATCGGCAAGAGAGCATCTCTTGAATTATGTCGATCGGACGGACGCCGATATATATTCGGATGAGCTGTATGTGAGAGACAGACTGCGCGCCGCAGCTCTTCGCGCTGCCGAGAACGGCGTGTGCGAGATAGACACGGTCGATCTTGTTTTAAGCATTACGGCGGAGCCGAGCGAAGCGCTTAAGGCCGCGGTGGTCGGCGGCGCGGGGAAAGATACCGGCGGGAGCGACACGAAGACGAAGATAGCGGACGAGGAGCCGTTCGAGCTGTACGAGGATGATGACGACGTAGGTGACGGGACGGAGACCCTCTTTCAAAAAGCGCACAGGGAGCGTTGCGAGAAGCTCAAAAAAGATGTGGAGCTGTATTTTGATACTATCGACGAGCGTTCGGGAGATATCGGGTCGTGTGTTTTCGGAAACATTAAGTCGGACATAGCAAATATCATTGCCGACGTGAAGCGGATAAGGACCGAGCTGCAGAATTCGGTATACGGACAGGAAAATGCGATAAGCGCATTTACCGGCGGATATTTTCGCGCCGAACTGCTCTCCGTGACGGAGCGCGCGAGAAGGCGACCGCGTGCAACCTTTTTGTTTGCGGGACCGCCGGGCGTGGGCAAGACCTTTTTGGCGGAGAAAGCCGCGGAGGCGCTCGGTCTGCCGTTTATGCGCTTTGACATGAGCGAATATGCGGACAAGGAGGCAAATTTGGAATTTTGCGGCTCCGATAAGGTGTACAAAAATGCCAAATCGGGCAACGTGACGAGCTTTGTCGCCAAAAATCCCGAATGCGTGCTGCTCTTTGATGAGATCGAAAAAGCTCATCTGTGCGTTATACATCTTTTCCTTCAGATGCTGGATGCGGGCAGATTGCGCGACAATTATACCGATGCGGAGATCTCGTTTTCGGATGCGATCATCATCCTGACGACCAATGCCGGCAGAGGACTTTATGAGGAGTACGAGGAAAGCGAGCTTTCAACGATCCCGCGCAGGGTCGTTTTGAGAGCGCTTCGGAATGACATCAATCCGATGACGAGAGCCCCGTATTTTCCTGCCGCCATATGCTCTCGCTTTGCCTCGGGAAATGTGGTTATGTTCGATCGCATCGAGGCGCATGATCTTAGCATAATAGCAAAAAAGGAAATCGAAGGGCATGCCGTCGCTTTGGAAAAGAAAACGGGGATCAAGATCTCTGTGGATGAGGCTGTATATACCGCCATGCTCCTCTCGGAGGGGAGCAATGCGGACGCGAGAACCGTAAAAAGCAGAGCGGAAGCGTTCTTCAACGACGAGCTTTACGAACTGCTTCGGCTCGTGACTTCCGACAAGGTCAAAACAGGCATCGAGGAGCTCGAAAGTATACGCATAATCGTCGACACGAAGCATGCCGACGCCGAGATATCAGAGCTTTTTGACTCCGAGGATAAGGCGCGGGTGTTGATATTTTCCGACGAGGTTACCGCGGCGACCTGCCGTGCCGCAATGCCGGAGCTTGAATTCATCGCGGTGCATGATGTGAAGAGTGCCGTTGATGCGGCGGCATCCGATGATGTCGGGATCCTGCTGTTGGATATGAGCTGCGGCGCCGAAGCGGAGAGCGCGGCGAAAAGCCTGAACATTGAGGATGTCGATTCTCCGGCACGAGATCTTTTTAAACTTGTGCGAGAGCAGAGGAGGGCGTTGCCCGTTTATTTGCTCGAAACGTGCGGCGTGCGCTTGAACGAGGAGGAGCTGGTCTCGCTCATGCGCCAAGGGGCGAGAGGTGTTGTGAGCATCTCGGATGAAGCTGACGACTTTGCGTCGCGTCTCGGTTTGATCGTTCGCGGACTGCATCGGCAGGCGAGCATGATCAAGCTCGCGAGAGAGAACAAGCTTATCTCCTTTGAAACGGCGCAGACCGTCTCCGCGGACGGAAAAAACGCGGAGATAAGACTGTTTGATTTTGAAATGAACGTAGCGATCGATGCCGAGGATTCGAAAAGCGTTCTTAATTCGTTGTCTAAGCCGAATGTGCGTTTTTCGGATGTTATCGGCGCCGAGGCCGCCAAGGAGGAGCTTTCGTATTTTGTCGAATATCTCAAGGCTCCGAAAAAGTATGCCGGCAGCGGTGTAAAGGCACCGAAGGGCGTGCTGCTTTACGGACCTCCCGGCACCGGCAAGACGATGCTTGCAAAAGCCATGGCATGCGAGGCGGGGATAACATTTATCGCCGCAGAAGGAAATCGGTTCTTGAAAAAATATGTCGGAGAGGGTTCCGAAAAGGTGCATGCGCTCTTTAAGACGGCACGCAAATATGCGCCGGCCATCCTTTTTATAGACGAGATCGATGCGATCGCGCGTGAGCGCGGTAACGGTGCGCACGCCGGTTCGAACGGAGATGAGACGCTGACGGCGTTTTTGACCGAGATGGATGGGTTCTTTAACGATCCGTCAAAGCCGGTCTTTGTCCTTGCCGCGACTAATTTTGACGTGGAGCCGGGCGGAGAGCGAAGTCTCGATCCCGCTCTTGTGCGTCGTTTTGATCGGCGAATATGTATCGATCTGCCCGGCAAGGATGACAGAGCCGCTTTTTTGAGAATGAAACTCGCCTCGAACGGTGCGTTGCGGATCTCGGAGAAACTTGTCGACGATATCGCGTTGCGAGCGGTCGGAATGAGCTTGGCAGAGCTCGATTCGGCGGTTGAACTTGCTCTGCGTTCTGCGATCAGAAGCGGGAGTGCGGTGGTCGACGATGCGATCATGGAGGAGGCTTTTGAGACCTTCGGCGGCGGTGAAGTGAGAAAATGGGATGCATCTCGGCTTGAACGTGTTGCAAGACACGAAGCGGGACATGCGCTGATCTGTTGGCTGAATGGAGAAACACCGTCATATTTGACCGTTGTTGCGCGCGGATCCCGCGGCGGCTATATGCAGCGCGCGGAGCATGAGGGACCCGTCGTGTATACCAAAGACGATTTGCTGGTTCGCGTTGAAACGGCGCTGGGCGGCAGAGCCGCCGAGATGGTTTATTACGGCGACCGCGACGGTATTTCGACAGGTGCCGGCGCAGATCTGGAGACCGCGACAAATATCGCGCGTCGGATAGTGTGTACATACGGTATGGATGATGAGTTCGGGCTTGCGGTCATGCCGAATGATGCGGAGATGACCGCCGAGGTCAGAGCCGCAGTGAATCGGATCCTTGAGGGTCAGCTGCACAAAGCGATAAGGCTTATTTCCGAAAACCAAGATAAGCTTGAGCCGTTGGTAAAGGCATTGATGGCGAAGGATCATTTGAACGGTTCGGAGATAGAACAGCTGCTCGGGCGCAGGGCTTGATCGATCCTTGCGATAGCCGAGAATATGAAGATACAACCGTGGGCTTGTTTCGCGTTAGCAATCGGCGAGACAAGCCCACGGCGGTTTGTTCTACTGCGCCTTGTCACGCGGCGGCATGCTTCGGCATAGTATCTTAATAAGCGACAAAATGCAAAATGCCGTCGAAGGCGGTCGCGAAGCGGTGAGCCGCCGAAATGACGCATCCTGCGAGCGACGGCTTGCCGCGTGAGAAAGGAGAACGAAAATGCGAAGCATTGCGGTGTTTCAGACATATACCGCCGCCGAGCGGGCACGGCGCACGCTTGCCGCCGCCGCCATATACGGTGAGACCGTCAAGGTCGATCCGACGCGGACTCGCCGCGGCTGCAGCTGGGGAGTCAGCTTCGCGGGGCTGCAACGCGGCAATGCCTTGTCGGTGCTTTCGTCGGCGGGAATCAACACACGGGAGATAATTGACCTATGATATATCTTGACAATGCCGCAACGACATATCCGAAACCGCAAGGAGTATGTGACGCCGTCGTGTCCTGCATGCTGAATGCGGGCGGAAATCCGGGCAGAGGAGCACATCCTCCCGCCATGGCGGCGGCGCGGGTGGTGTATGAATGTCGTGAGCGGCTTGCAAAGCTTTTTGATGCGTCCGATCCCGGAAGGGTGATCTTGACCGCGGGGGCGACGCATGCTCTGAACATCGCCGTAAAGGGGCTGCCGAGGTCGGGGTGCGGCGCGGTGGGAGAACGCATCCATTTGATAATTTCGGATATTGAGCACAATTCGGTCAGGCGCCCGATAGAACGGCTTTGTCGAGATGGGCTTGCCGATTACAGCGTTTTTCACAGCGGAGCCGAAAAGGGAGGCTCGGATGCCGTTGAGGTGTGCGCCGAGATCGAGCGCTTGATATGTCGGCGCACCCGTGCCGTAATATGCACGGCGGCATCGAACATCTGTTCGGTGAGCTTGCCGGTGGCTCGGATAGGCGAGCTATGCCGTCGCAGAGGCTTGATATTTATCGTTGACGGCGCGCAAGGCGCCGGGCACCTTCCGCTAAAGGTGCGGGAATACGGTATAGACGCGCTTGCGTTGCCGGGTCACAAGGGACTTTACGGTCCCGGCGGAATAGGCGCCTTGATACTCGGCGAGAGGTATCTGCCCGAGCCGCTCATGGAGGGCGGCAGCGGCGCGGCATCCTTTGATGCGGAGATGCCGTCCGAACCGCCCGAAAGATATGAAGCGGGAACGCTGAACATTCCGGGTGCGGCGGGGCTTTCCGCGGGGATGGATTTCATCATGCGGCGCGGTATCGATAGCGTGCGCCGTCACGAGGAGCTGCTCTTTGAATATGCAGTCGACAGGTTGAGACGAATTCGCGGAGTGAGGCTCTGCGCCGCGGGTGCGCCGGGGGCGGTGTTGAGCTTTAACCTCGGCAGCCTTCCCTCGGATAAAGTGGCGGGGCTGTTGGGGGAGCGAGGAATATGTGTGCGCGGCGGCTTTCATTGCGCTCCCATGGCACATCACACGCTCGGAACCGAGGAATACGGCAGTGTGCGCATCGGACTCGGCATGTTTAACACAAAGTCGGATATCGACGCGCTGTGCGACGCGATGCGCGATCTGTCTTGACCTGTCTTACCGAAGCACGCTTCCGAAGTCTGCCGCGCCGCCGAGCTCGGCCTCTATTGCGAGCAGGCGATTATATTTTGCGGTGCGCTCGCCTCGGCAGGGCGCACCCGTTTTGATAAACGGCGATGAGACCGCGACGGCGATATCCGCCAAAGCGGTATCCTCGGTCTCGCCGGATCGGTGAGAGAGGATATACGAATACCCCACCTCCCTTGCCGCCGCGATCAACTCAAGCGTTTCGCTCAGCGTTCCGATCTGATTCGGCTTTACGAGCACGGCATTTGCCGCGCCTTTTTTGATACCTTGCATCAGGCGCGCGGTATTGGTGACGAAAAGATCGTCGCCGACCAGCATTAGCTTTTCGCCCAGCCGTCGTGTCAGCTCGCTCCAGCCGTCGAGGTCACGCTGATCGATGCCGTCCTCCAGCGACTTGATCGGAAAACGTCGCGAGAGCGTCTCCCAATAATCGCAAAGCTCGGCGCGGTCGTACAGCTTGCCGCGCTTCGGCATGCGGTAGATGCCTTCCTTTTCGTCGTACCATTCTCCCGAGGCGGCGTCAAGCGCGATACCGACCCTGTCGGTGTCGTATCCCGCTTTGATAACAGCCTCGCAGATCAACTCAAGCGCCGCATCGTCGTCCGGCAGGTCGGGCGCGAAGCCGCCCTCGTCGCCGACAGCCGTGGAGAGTCCGCGCGACCGCAGCAGCTTGCCGAGTGTGTGATAGATCTCGACGGCGGCGCGCAGAGCCTCGGAAAAGCTCGGAAAGTCTGTCGGCATTATCATGAATTCCTGTATTTCGATGTTGTTGGAGGCGTGTGCGCCGCCGTTTAATATATTAAGCATCGGGACCGGCAGTCGTCGTGCCGCCGCGCCGCCGAGATATCTGTAAAGCGGCATTGAAAAGTGCGCCGCGGCGGCGTTTGCCGCGGCGAGCGAGACGGCGAGTATTGCGTTTGCGCCCAGCTTTTCCTTGCTTTCGGTGCCGTCAAGCTCAAGCATAAGGCGATCTATGGCATATTGATCGCAAGCGTCGACGCCAGCGAGGGCGGGGGATATAATGGTGTTGACGCTTCTTACCGCGTCGATCACACCCTTGCCGCCGTATCTTTGCGGGTCGCCGTCTCTTTTTTCATGAGCCTCGAATATGCCGGTGGAGGCGCCTGAGGGCGCGGCGGCGGAGCCGTGCGAGCCGTCGGCCAAAATCACCTCTGCCTTCAGTGTGGGTGTGGCACGGGAATCAAGTATTTCGTATGCCGTGCAGGAGATTACGGATGTTTCCTTCATGTACCTTGTGACACTTCCTTTCCGACCGCGATATCTCTGCGGTGTGCTTTTATTTTTTGCACATTTTTGACGATGTATGCGTTTTTTTCTTGATATCGTCCGATTTATATGCTACAATATATTAAAGCATATTGCCGAGTTTGGTCGGCAAGCATCTTGAAAGGTACGGTCATGAATATGGGCAAATTTGACGGTTGGCTGATATGCAGCGATTTTGACGGTACGGTATATGCGGACAAGCACTTGTCCGACGAAAACTGTGCCGCAATAAGATATTTTCAAAGCGAGGGCGGTCTTTTCACCTTTGCCAGCGGCAGATTTTCTGCGACCTTTGCCGATTTTGCGGACTATATAAAGCCGAATGCGCCGATTGTGGCGTTGGGCGGTTCGGTGATCGCCGAGGGGGATGAACTGCTCTATTGTGGCGGGATCGACACGAAAAGCGCGATACGCTTCGGGCTTGATCTGCTCAATGGTCGACATGGCGTCGACGCTCTGCTTCTTTACACGACGAAGGACGTGATAAAGGTCAAGCGGGAGGATCATGCCGCGCCGGAGGAGCTTTCCGCGCGTTTGCCCGAGCGTATGCCCAAGATGGTGACGATCGTTGATGCGGCAAGAAGCGACGAATTGCTCGCCGAGCTTGGTGAGCATGCTCGAGGCATTTATGACGTCACTCGCAGCTGGCCGCGCGGAATCGAATTCACCGCTCTTGAGGACACCAAGGGGCGCTCGGTGCTGAAGCTGAAAAAACTGTTGGGGGCGCGTCATCTGGTCTGCGTCGGTGATTACGAAAATGATATCTCAATGATACGCGCGGCGGATATCGGGTATGCCGTCGGCAATGCGGTTCCGTCTCTCAAGGCGGCGGCCGATCGTATAACGGTGGATTGCCGCGAGCATGCCATTGCCGCGATAATACGTGACATTGAGATCGAGGCAGACGCAGAGCGAGACTAAAGTTAACAGTCACGGCTTCAAAAAATAACATTCGCGGTTGACACGGTAACAAATATACTGTATAATTAATAATAATATAAGTGCCGCCGAGGCGGCGGAACGGAGACCGATATGATAAAGCTCGGAGTTATAACATCGCTCAATGACAAGGTTGAGGAAAACATTCGTCGCGTGGCGGAGCTGGGGCTTCCCACCTGCCAGCTTAAATGCTGGAACAGCAAATTTCTCA
>CAZPYK010000029.1:0-16328 GCA_964590755.1 uncultured Ruminococcus sp.
ATGCAATTTCAATTTCACTGCTTTTGAAAACGGATTTTACTTTGGCAACTTACCCGCGAGTCTCCCGCCCGGGATTTTTTGCAAATAATCACGGCGGAAAGGTTGACAAACATTAAAAAATATAATATAATTTAATGCACAGCCGCACGAGCCTTTTCGCGGGATCGTGCGGTTTTATTTAAGGCAACACCGCGCAATTGAGCAAAAAGAATTGTGCGGTATTGCCTTAAAAAACATGCCGCCGTACGGCGGCAGATCGGAGTATATCATGAAAAAGATCCTATCCCTGAGCCTGGCACTGCTGATGCTTATGCTCTCAGCATTTGCGGTCGGCTGTGACAGCTCAAACGAAGGCCCCGCCGAGACAAGCGCGACACCTGCGGTATCAAGCTCCGCCGGAGACGAGAGCTCAGACATTCCGGTTGAGACCACGACCTTTGCCAACACCACCGCACCCGATGCGGCGACCGAGGCACCCGCCGAGTCGACCGCGCCCGAGGTCACGACAGCTCCCGAAACGACCGCGGCTCCCGAGATCACAACATCTCCCGAAACGACCGAGACACCCGAAGTGACAACAGCTCCGGATACCACAAGCTCTACCGAGATCACTACGTCTCCCGAGACGACAAAAACTCCCGATGTGACCACCGCAACGCCGGAGGAGACCACCTCCCCCGCGCCGCACGTTCACAGCTACGGAAGCTGGCAGACCGAAAAGCAGCCCACCTGCACCGAGCCGGGTCTGCGCGTGCGCCGCTGCGCCTGCGGCGAGACCGAGACCGAGGAGCTCGACATGATCGATCATGTCATAAACGACGACGGCATATGCACCGTCTGCGGCGAATCCTTCGCGTCAGAGAGCGGTGGGCTCAATATCCTTGACGGCTTTGAGATCGACAATCTCTATTATTCCTCCACCGAAATGCTCGTCTTCAAAAAGGGCGATCTCTGCTATATAGCCGACTCCGCCGGCAATATACTCACCCCCGGCTTTACCGGCATAAAATGCGTTGATTCGGACGGATGCTATGTCGTGGCATACAACACCACAAAGACAGAGCTCGAGGTCACCACCGACCCCATGTACGGAACCTGGTACACGACTCGCACCGATATCAAATGCTATGTTCTGAACATGTACGGCGAGACCGTCTTCACCACCGATTACAGCTATACCGACAGCGATGAGGCGGGAGGCAGGACCTTTGAGGGAGAGTACATATCCTCCTGCAACGAGGGCCGCATAATCACCACCTCCCCGACGGAATTTTTGGCGTGGGGTCTGCTGTACGTTCCCACAACGACGCGCATGTACGATATGGACGGCAAGCTTTTGGCGACCTTCGACAATGTCCGCTCGGAGGGTACCATGATCGGCAACAGACTCGTGCTTATGATCAGCGGCGACTACGATCCGAACGGCACCCTTGAGGCGATAGTCGTCGATCGCGACGGCAATATCGTGACAAGTTACCGCGATCCCGCAAATAATAATTTGGCATTCAGCCTCACCTTCTTCGGAAGCAACACCTGGACCACCAACGGCTTTATCGGCGGCTATGCCATGCTTCATGACGAGCCCGCTATTAATAACTCCTACATTACCACACTTGTAGAGACAGACTTTTCCGATTTTTATCACATCCGCTCGGATTATCTCGTCGGAGCCATGCATTACGGCACGCTTGTAGCGACACAGATAATCGAGAACGGCGTGCTTTCGGATAAATATTATCTTGTCGATCTTGCACGTTGCGATCTGGACGAGAACGGCTATTGCATTCCCTCTCTCAAGGCGGCGGTATCCCCCGAGGGCTTTGATTCGATATCGCTTGAATGCATCTACGGTTGGTATCGCGAATACGCGCTCGTCTCACGCGACGGCAAGTGGGGATATCTCGCGCTTGACGGCAGCAGCCTGCACATGTACGACGACGCGGGATCCTTTATCGACGGACTTGCCATAGTCATCGAGGACGGTCTGGCATATGTCATCGACCAAAACCTTGAAAAGCTCACCGAGGGTATCGGTGGCTACACCGCCGTCTCCACGCTCGGCCGCGGCATATTCCAGTTGAGGACCGAAAGCACCCGAACCGTTGCCGTGTTCTTTGGGTGATGCGACCGGTCATACTATAGCAGTCGGCAAAAGATGATGAAGCGCGACAAACAGATAGATGAATGAAGACAATAATCTGCCGAAAAGAAAAGATATTCGGTTAAAGAACTATGATTACAGTTCCCCCGGAGCATATTTTGTAACTGTTTGTACCAAAGACAGAAAGAATTACTTTTGGAATGGGCAGGTCAATCCGCAAACATTCAAATGGAGCGCCGTAGGGGCGAACTGCGTTCGCCCGCAAGATCTGCCATTATCAAACATCGGCAAACTCGTGTCGGATGAATTGGAACGTTGGAATCGAACGTATCCTGCGGTATCATTGCATTCTTATGTGATCATGCCCGATCACATACACATAATGATCGTTATTTCCGCCGATGAATACGGGCGACCACAGGTCGCCCCTACGGTGGAACGAATGGTGAAACAATTTAAAGGTGCGGTTACAAAAAAGATCGGCGAAGCTATTTGGCAAACATCATATGTCGAACACGTTGTTCGGAATAAAAAGGACTACGAAACCATATCGAATTACATTTACGGAAACCCCATCCGTCGGTATTACGACAAATAACATGCAAAAAGAGCGGCGCTTCGATTCGAATTTCATTAATCGTCGGAATACGTTTTCAAACCGATTTACTCTCACAAAAAATACGGGGCTGTCTCACGTGTGTGAGACAGCCCCGAGCTTATTGTTTCGTCGGATCGTTATTTCTGCAATTTGGCGTCAAATGAGTCATAAAGATGAAGCATCTCATCCGGCACGGCAACCGTCACAAAATATCCGGCCACCATAGTATCTTCCTTTTCCAAATGCGTCGTCTCGGTGATATTCACGCGAAAATGACCTTCATCGCAATATACACTTTCGACAGCAAAGCGTTGTGTGCTGTTGGTAACGGAAATATATACCAATATTAAACTGTTGTCCTCAAAAAACGCATTGTCATATTTGGCGGTCACGCTGTTAAAGGACGGCACCTCGTCCCACCCGTGCTCCATCTCAAGCTCATCGCCGAATTGTTGCTTGAAGGCGTTAAGATCATCCAATGTGTCGAATTTGTAGGTCGGATAATACTTTTCATCTTCAAAATCAAGTATCAGCTGCGTATGGTTCAGCGCATTTTCATCTATTTTGTTCTTTTCATACGCATTCAGATAGCTACCGGCAAAAGATACGGTCGATTCAAAGGATGTGATGTTGGTCGGGTCAAAGCCCTCCGCGGGGAAAAGCATTTGCTTTAGCCATTCGGCGTATTCTGCCCTTTTCGCTTCGGTGTCTTCACCCTCTCTTATTATACTCCATTCCGACAAATAGCTTGACAGGGGATGCTGCCACAAAACGATATGTATATCGTCTTCGTCGACATCATATGTTTTCAATATTGTGCGCATTTCCGCGGCGCTTACGCCCTTACTGTCAAGCAGCTCTTCATCAAACCAATCGCGCGCCTCATCCGAGTGCGGCAGCAGATGGAAGTAGCAACTTCCCTGAGAAAATTGGCAAACGTAAATGTCAAATCCGTTCGATGCATCGAGCCCGAGAAGGCTTGAATAGTCCTTCCGCGCGGAAGTATCTTCCCCTTCCGCGGTCTCCGATGTCTCGCTTCCGCCGAGTTCCTCGGCAAAGTGCGCGGGGGACTCCTTCCGCTTTTGATCGGTCAGGAAGCACACCGCCAGCACGATGCAGGCGACAACCGCGGCTATGATCAACCAAAACGCGGGCTTTTTGTAATTCAATATGGTTTTCACTCTCTTTTTTACACCTACCTCTCCGAAAGCTATGGGGCACGCCGCTATCATTCGCCGATCGGTGCTGTAAGACAAAAGCACCTCGGAATAATCGGCTCTCGAATCGCGGTCAAGCTCCTTTATGACCTTTTCGTCGCAAGCGAGCTCGATGTCGCGGCAAAGCAGCGCATACCCGAGCCACACAAGCGGATTGAACCAATGCAGTGTGAGGATCAAAAAGCCCAGCGGCTTCCACCAATGATCCCTGCGGCGAATGTGCGCGCTCTCATGCGCCACGACGTACGCGGCGGCTTGCTCGCTCATGCCAAACGGAAGGTATATCCTCGGATGCACGAGCCCCAGCACAAAGGGAGATGACACATTTTCGCTTTGATAAATATTATCCCGACACAGCACCGCGGTACAGACGCGGCGCTTTATTTTTGCATAGCTGACGAGCATATATGCAAGCATCGCCGCCATGCCGACCATCCATATCGCCGCAAATATCGGAAGCAAGCTTCGCCGCGGCGCGTCGGAGGTGTCGATATCGGTCTTTTTCGTTTCCTCAATAAAGTCGGGAAGCAACCCCGTGAGTATCGGCGACTTGTGATCCGTCGTCGGAGCACTGTCCGCGGCGCCGATATCGTTCTTTTTCGTTGCTTCGATAAAGTCGGGAAGAATGCCCGTGAGTATCGGCTGCCTCGTATCCTCCGCGGGCGTTTCGGATACAGTGATGTTCGAAAGCTCGAGCCTGTCGGTCGGCATCAAGCTGAGTGCGCTTTCAAAGGAAAAGGGGCAGATAAGGCGCACCGCCGCAATTCCCCACAAGAGCATGAAGGTCCATTTCGGCGCCTTTCTCAAAAGCAGGCGCAAAAGGAAGACGACAAGCAGGATACAGCTTGCGCATATGCTCATGTTAAGTATCTTTAAAAACAGCTCGCTCATTCCGGCTCCCCCTTTCTGTAGTCGTCTATCATCCGACGTATCGCGTCGACATCCTCCGCGGAAAGCTTTTGAGTTCTCGTAAACGCAGCCACGAAGGCGGGCAACGAGCCCTCAAAGGTCTTTTCGACCATTTCGTTCAGCTCGGCAGCTTGGACGCTATCCTTGCTGACCAAGGACGTGACGATCGTGTTTTCGTTTTTCAGCACACCGCGCTCGGCAAGGCGCTTGATGACGGTGTAGGTCGTGGTCGGCTTCCACCCCAGCCGCTCGCGGCAGATGTCGACCAGCCTGCTGCTTTTGATCGGCTCGTTCTCCCACAGTATCAGACAGAACCTGTATTCACTTTCGAATATCTTCGGCGTATCCATCTCTATCGCTCCTTTCTCTACTCTGTTAGAGCACATTTATATTCTACTGCGTTAGAGTGGATTTGTCAACCCCTCGGAGCAAAAATTCACATATTGTTCAAAATTGCTTCTATCGCCTCGGCAATGTTGCTTCGCTTCCCGTTGAAATATACATGGTCGCCGACGCGGAATATTGCACCTCGCGCGTCATCTCAAGCGCAAAATATGCGACAATAAAGCTTAGCAAAAAGCAAAGCATTACCGCCCGGCTGCGCTTGAGCAACAGCATCGCCACCGCGCCAGGGTCTATGGAATAAGCCTTTTCTTTTCCGTTTTTCATATTAATCGATCATAGCTTCCTTATCGCTATACCGTTTACCCTTTTGTCGGAGCAATGATCACATTAGGCTTTGCTGATTTATCAACGACCGAGCCTCGGCCTCAAGCTCCTCGGGCATATCGGGAATATCCGGCGTTCCGAAGCTGATTTTGCCCAGCAGTGAAGCAAGCTCGGTGTTGTCCTGCGACATAAAATAATGAAAGCTTTTTCCGTTGCCGCGCAGATATATCTGCATGCTGCTTGTCTGCTTTTGCCCCGCATATTCGACGACCAGCTCGGTCTCAGAGTTCGCGTAAAAGCTCGGCGCCTCGCCGGTAATATCGACCCACACCTGCGTTGAGGCGGCAGACACCGAGCTTACCGTGTAGCCCTCCGACACCGCCGATGCCTCGGCGGTGACATTCATGCAAAAGCTGCCGCTTACCGGACGAGTGCCGTCGTATTTGATCTGCGAAAACGTCATTTCGACAGTGGTGGGAACGCTCATGCCGTTGCTCGTGACGTTATATTTATTTACCTGCTTTACGGTAAGCCCCTCCGCCTCGGTCTCGCTCTGCGTAAAGGATACTTTCATATCTCCGATACCCGGCGCGTAGAATTCGATATCAAAGCTTACACTGCCGTCGGCGACGATATATTTTCCGCCGCCCTTGCCGCTGGGCTCAAGCTTTTCAAGATCGGCGCCGGTGTAGCCCGATGAAGCGGCAAGATATTTTATGACCCGGGTCATATATTCCTCCGAGAAGGTGCAATAGGTGAGGTCGTCGGAGGGTATTACCATATCCGGCATGAGCACCGGCGCGTCGACACCATCGGGTATCTCGCTTTCGGCAAGCATATCGGAAATATCTATGCCGAAATCGTAAAATATCGACGGAACAAAATTCGCGGACGCGAGCTGCTGCATACCGTTAACTTCGCATTTGCCGTTCTCGGCCTGAGCGGTAAACATATATCCGTCGCGTGCAAAGGAATATGTCGTCATTCCGTTCTTGTAGCTCATGTGCGTCACGCCGTTCTTTTGCGCAATGTAGCCGAGCGACGCCGCAAAATCGTTTGAGTCGCCAAAGCTGTCGGCGTAATAATCGCCGCAAACAGCCAAAAGCAGCCCTCGGGGACTCTCGCGGTCATCCTCAGCGTTGAGAAATTCACACACCGCCGCCTTGAACGCCTTGACCTCGGCGCTCTCCTCTGCGGTCGTCTCCGGCAGCGGCTCGGTGGTGAGCTCGGATGTGAGTTCGGAAGGCTCCGAGCTCTCGTGCGGCTGTGCGGTGGTATCCTCACCTCCTGCGGCGGGACCGCAAGCCGAGAGCAGGCTCGCCGCCAAGGCGAGCAGCAGCAAAAGTGCCGAAATTCGTATTGTCTTTTTCATTTTCGGTTCCTTTCTTCCCTAAGTATCGACCCTATCGCCTTGGCAATGTTGCCGTCGGAGGCTACGAGAGCGCGTTCCGCCTCCGCCTCGTCGGCGTCTGTCTCCTCACAAATGATGCGTATCGCGCGTGCGCGAAGCTTTATGTTGCTCGGGTTCATATAGACCATGTGGTTGTCGTAAACTCTGCCCAGCCTTATCATGACTCCGGTGGATATCATGTTCAGCACCAGCTTTTGCGCGGTGCCCGCCTTCATGCGAGTCGAACCGCTGACCACCTCGGGACCGACCACCACCGCTATCGATATATCCGCCAGCGCGTTCATGGCGCCGTTTTTGTTGCAGGAAAGCGCCACCGTCCCCGCGCCTAGAGAGCGTGCGTATTTCAGTGCGCCGCGGCAATACGCGGCGCTTCCGCTTGCCGATATCGCCATGCACACGTCCTTTTCGCAAAAGCCGACCGCCGAAAGATCGACCGCGGCATTCTCCTCGACGTCCTCCATACCCTCGGAGGAACGGAACATGGCGTCCCTTCCCCCCGCCAAAACTCCCTGTATCAGCTCGGGAGACACACCGTAGGTGGGCGGGCACTCGGTGGCATCGATAACGCCCAGCCGCCCCGAGGTTCCCGCGCCTATGTAGACCAGTCTGCCGCCCGCCGCAAGACGCGCGGCGATCATATCCACGGCGGCGGTAATGTCGCCAAGCTCTCGCTCGACCGCAAGCGGCACGGTCTTATCCTCGTCGTTTATCACGCGCATTATCTCGGCGGTCGTCATTTTGTCAAGATGGCGACTGCGCTCGTTTGTTTTTTCGGTCGTAAGCTCGGAATATTTCATGCTCGTTCACCCTCACCTGTCATTCGTTTTTATTATTTTGTAACCATTCAAAAATCGCTCGGCGCATTTTTCGTCGGCGGCGACACCGCCGTCCTTCAGCGCCTCGCAAAGCGCCCCGTACACCTGCGGCATCGGCGTGCGAACAAGCTCGACTCTCGCCGACACCAACCGACAAAGGCGCGTATACAGCTCGTCGGAGGCGGTCAGAATGCTGCCGCCCAGCATCACGCGCAGCGTCTTGCAGCCTCCGTCGTCGCAGACATAGCTCTCCGCCGCCGCGACCAGCTCGGCAAGATATGCGGCGTTCTTGTCAAGTATATCGTTCGCCGTAGGGTCTCCCTCGCGCGCCGCGGCGAAGACCTCGGGCGCCATCGACGCGATAAAACTCTTGCCGCCGCGATATATCTCGGGTATAGCCTCGGTCGGAGCCTTTCCCAGCCGCGCCCTCACGCGCTCGCAAAGCAGAGTGCTTTCTTTCTCTCCCGCTCCTCTGCCGTCGGCGGCTCGAAGCGCCGCCGCTATCGCGTCTCTGCCGATATCGTAGCCGCTCCCCGCGCCGTCAAGCAGATATCCCCAGCCGCCGATGCGGCGCAACTTATCGCCTCGCCGCGCAAAGCAGACCGAGCCGGTGCCGCAGACAAGGCAGGCGCCGTCACCGCCCCCCGCGCAGGAGAGCAGATTTATCGCGTCGGTGTCGACGCGCACCGATGCGGCATACCTGCCGAGCGCCTCCCGCAGAGCCTCGCCGTTGCCCACGGCTCCCGCCACGCCCGCAAACAACGCGGCAACCTCGCCGCCTGCGGGAAGCGCCTTTCGCAGTGCGCCCGCCAACTCCGCCAGCCGACGTCGGCTCTCCTCGATGCCTACGTCGTTTGGATTTGTCGCCGCCGCGACACGGCGGCATACGATCTCACCGTTCGCCGCGCACAGCACGCCCTCGGTCTTGGTTCCTCCGCCGTCTATTGCAATAAAATAAGCCTTTTTCATTCGTTTTTGACGATCCTTGTTCCGGATTCGGTCGACCCTTTCGCTTTTTTGCTTCTTCAGCGCGTTTGAGCCAGCGCGACCGTAAAGGTCGTCACTCCTCCGCGGCATTCGACGTGTATCTCGCCGCGGTGCAGCTCAACTATACGCTTGACTATGGCAAGCCCTATGCCGTTGCCCTGTGTGGCGTGAGATTCATCCGCTTGATAGAACTTATTGAATATCTTTTCAAGCTTTTCGGAAGGTATCGCCTCGCCGGTGTTGCTTATCGACGCATAAAGCATGCCGTCAAGCGCATGCAGCGATATCGACACCTTACCTCCGTCGGGCGAGAACTTTATCGCGTTGTCCAGCAGATTGATAAAGACCTGCCGCATCAGCTCCTCGCTCGCCTCCACCGACAGCTCGTCAAGCTCAAGCTCGAGCTCGATATGCTTGCGCGTCCATTTCTCCTCCAAAAGCAGGACGGACGAGCGCAGCTGCTCGGCAAGATTATAGCTCGTAATGTCGGTAAGTATCGTTTGATTTTCCACCCGCGTCAGCGCCAGAACATTGGTCGCCATGGCGGAAAGCCTGACCGATTCCTCCTCTATGCACTTTATATACTCCGCTCTCTGCTCCTCGGTCAGCTCGCCGCGCGAGAGCAGCTTTGCAAAGCCGGTTATCGACGCTATCGGCGTTTTGAACTCATGCGAAAAATCATTTATGAAATCCGCGCGCAAGAGCTCGGTGCTCTCAAGCTCCTTTGCCATAGTGTTAAAGCTTTCGATTATCTCCATTATCGCCGGATGCGAGGAGAGCGACGGACCGAACTCAAGCCTCACCTTAAAATCCCCCGCCGCAAGTCGATTCATCTTGTTTATCAACTCATTGAACGGACGCAAGGGAATTTTGCTGCTGAAATAGGTTATGACCGCGCCGAGCACCACGCTTATCACCGTCACAAACAGTATTATCGACCCCAACTGCAGTTCGCCGTCCACCAGAACGCCGACGCGCGTGAGTATCCACAGCCCGAGCGCCGCAAGAGAGACGGCGCTGAGCAGTATAACGAACACGAATATCGACAAAAACAACGTAAGAGATGTGCGGGATGCCTTTTCCTTTATCTTCGCAAGTCCCGGCTTCAGCTGTTCGGTTACCTTCATTCTTCCGTCCCCTTTCACATCAGACCTTTTTTACCGCCTTGTACCCAAGACCGCGGACAGACTCTATCTCAAATTCCGACCAACCGTCAAAGCGGCGGCGAAGTCTGCCTATATGCACCGTCACCGTCTCCCAACCGGTCTCGCTGTCGGCTCCCCAGATCTCATCCATCAGCTGGATCCTTGTAAAGATCTTTCCGGGATAGGAGAGCAGCTTGTAAAGCAGCAAAAATTCCTTTTGCGGAAGCTCCTGCACCTCGTCTCCGCGGCTTACGGTCAGAGAATCGTAATCTATCACCACGTCGCCTATCACTATGCGGCGCTCGTTTGCTATCTTTGCTCGGCGAAGGAGCGCCTTGATCCTAAAGAGCATCTCCTCCTCATCTATCGGCTTCGTTATATAATCGTCGGTGCCCACGGAAAAACCGCGGTGCTTGTCCGCCGGCAATTGCTTCGCCGAAACCATCAAAATGGGCAGATTATCGTCCGACTCGCGTATCGTGCGGGTGAACTCATAGCCGTCCATTCCGGGCATCATTATGTCAAGCACCACAAGATCGGCATATCTGCTCTCAAGCACAGCCAAAGCGTCGACGCCGTTTTCCGCCGTCGTCACCGTGTACCCCGCACCCTCCAGCACCGCCTTCAGATACAGCCTCGTATTCTTATCATCATCAACAACCAAAACATTAAACATTTTTTTAACCTCGGGTGAGCGAATGCGAACCCGAGCTTCACACCCCGATGGTGAAGAAGTTCAAATTCGTATCTGCTACACCAATATAGTTAGCACGGAACATTATCAACTATCAAATTTTGCTTTCTATACGGCTGCGCATCATGTTCGCACCGCACTTCGTAAGCCTTCCCCAGTGGGGGAAGGGGGACCGCGTAGCGGTGGATGAGGTGGGCTACGAACTATGTTCGCCCCGCACGATGTTAGGTACTCGTTCCGACACACCATGTTCGCACCGCACTTCGTAAGCCTTCCCCAGTGGGGGAAGGGGGACCGCGTAGCGGTGGATGAGGTGGGCTACGAACTATGTTTGCATCGCGCGATGTTAGGTATTTGTTTTACAATCCCTCAGTCGGCTGCGCCGACAGCTCCCTTTGCACAAGGGAGCCTTGGCAAAAGCCAAAAGATCACCTACAGACGTGAAGAATGCAAGGTTTTTATCTTCCGGCGGGAGCAAGCCCCCGCCCTACGATGTTGAAATACGGAACGCAAGATTTCTTTCGGCTTCGCACCATGTTCGCACCGACTCATACATCTCGCACAATCCAAATGGCTATGTGTAGGGCGTGCTACCTCGGCTTCGCCGAGCTACTGCTCCCGCCGCCGATCGTCGCATTGTTTTCCGTTGGCGCGCTATGTTCGCTCAAACCCGTAGGGCGGGGGCTTGCTCCCGCCGCCGATCGTCGCATTATTTTTCGTCGTCGCTCCATGTTCGCACCGCACTTCGTAAGCCCTCTCATGTCTGAGAGGGTGGCACGGCGCAAGCCGTGACGGATGAGGAGGTCAAAGATTTTTGCGCAAGCAAAAATCTACCTCGTTTCTCCGCACGGTGTAGCCGTATAGATCGCAAGATTCTCATCTTTTCGGCGGGAGCGACAGCGCTCTTTGAAATTCAAACGCGAAAGCGTTTGAATTTATGGCGAGGAAACCGAGGCGAAGAAATCCGAACTGTCCGAATTCCGAGCCTGCCGAGGTAGCACGCCCTACGGCACGGACGGATAGATCGCAAGATTTTGGTCTTCCGGCGAGAGAGGAATTAAAGGAAGCTTTCCGCGCGGCGGAAAGCCTTGTACCTCCTCATCCGTCGCCTCCGGCGCCACCTTCTCAGACATGAGAAGGCTTGGCAAACGTCGGAGCGTCGCCTATAGACGGAAAGAACGCAAGATTTTATCTTACATCTGTGAACCATGTTCGCACTCACCCTGTAGGGCGGGGGCTTGCTCCCGCCGCCGAATATCGCATTATTTTACGTATGTGCACCATGTACGCACCAACCTCGGTAGGGGCGACCTGCGGTCGCCCGCAATGACCGATCTCGACGGGCGAACGCAGTTCGCCCCTACGGAGTCGACGGATAGAACGCAAGATTTTCACCTTTTGGCGGGAATATGACCTAATATTGTTGGGTGCTAACAAAGATAATAGCCCACCTCATCCGTCACGGCTTACGCCGTGCCACCTTCCCCCACTGGGGAAGGCTTGGCAAGAGTCGGAGCGTCACCTACAGACGTGGAGAACATAAGATCTTTATCTTTCGGCGGGAGCAAGCCCCCGCCCTACGATGTTGAAATACGGAACGCAAGATTTCTTCCGGCGGGAGTGGCAGCTCTCTTTGAAATTCAAACGCGAAAGCGTTTGAATTTATGGCGAGGAAACCTGTACGAAGAAGTTTTATTTAACTAAATTCCGAGCCTTTGAACTCGCGGCTCGGTAACCGGCACGAAGAAATCTTATTTAAACATTTCCTCTCTCTTTGGAGTTCAAATGCGTGAGCATTTGAACTCGCGCGAGGCAACCGAACTAAAAAATCCGCAGTGAATCACATTCCGAGCCGGTCTACAGTTATCACGGTATAATAGGTCGGGTCGACCTCGCGCAGCTTTTTCGCGACCGCGTCGCACAGCTCGTCGTCGCTCATGCGCAGCTCAAACGGCGCATTGATATCAAAAATGAGATTTGTGTGGGTCTTTCCCTCCACCATTCTGAAATCGTGTATGCGCAGACGCGCATCGACCTCGGTAACCCGCGCTAAAGTCAGCTCGCGCAAGGCGTTCACCCTCTCGTCGTTCGTCACTATCGGGTCAAGGTGTATCGTGGCGGCTATCCCCATCTCCTCGGTAAGCCTTTTTTCGATGTTATCTATCAGATCGTGCGATTCGAATATATCCGCCGCGCCGTCGACCTCCGCATGCAGCGAGACGATGCTTTTGCCGGGACCGTAATTGTGCACGATGAGATCGTGCACACCGAGTATCCCGTCATAGGAATTCACAATTGTCAATATTCGCCCTACCAGCTCCTCGTCCGGAGCCTCGCCGAGCAACGAATTTTTCGTCTCGTTCAGTATCTTCACCCCCGCCCACATGATGAGCAACGAGACGAGCACGCCCAGATACGCGTCAAGGTCGACACGGAACGCCCAAAGCACCAGCTGAGAGATGAGCACCGCTCCGGTCGCCGCGGCGTCCGAAAGGCTGTCTGCCGCCGTGGCGCGCATCATGGAGGAATCGATCTTCGCTCCCACACTGCGATTGAGCAGCGCCAGCGCGAGCTTCATTGCGACCGACACCGCCAGCACGATCACCGATATCGGGGAAAATTCGGTCTCCCCTCCCTCGAATATCTTCGTCGCGGAATCGCGCAACAGATCAAAGCCGATGACAAGTATCACAAAGGAGACCGCCATTGACGCCACATATTCTATTCTCGCATGCCCGAAGGGATGCCGACTGTCGGCGGGCTTGGCGGAGATGCGAAAGCTGACAAGCGAGATGAGCTGCGAGCCCGCATCCGAGAGATTGTTTATCGCATCCGCGGCTATCGACACCGCGCCGAAAAGACTGCCCACCGTGAATTTCCCGGCAAACAGCAAAATATTTACTATGATTCCGATAACGCTGACCGCCGTTCCCCACGCGCGCCGCGCCGCGGCGCAGGTCGCGTCACCGTATTTTCGAATAATGCTCTTTTCAATCAATGAGATCATATGTATACCCTGCCTTTCACATCGCATTCAACGTTCGGCGCCGCACTCGGCGCCCGTCAAGCCTTGACCTCTATGACCGGAGTAACTCCGGTGGGCGGTATCGACGCCGCCTCGGTGCGCCCGGGATTCATGCGCCGAAATTCCCCCGGCGTGCACCCGCGAAATCGCGCAAAGGCGCGATTAAAGGTGCGCTGTGTGTTAAAGCCCACCGCCTCGGATATCTCGTTCGCCGTCAGCTCGGTATATCTCAGCAGGCGACACGCCTGAGACACTCGCAACGAATTGATATAATCGTTAAAGCGTATGCCGAGCTTGCTTGAAAACAGGTGCGAGATGTAATACTTGTTCAGATGCAGCTCACGCTCAAGCGTTTCAAGCGACAGCGCGCGGTCGTAATTTTTCGAGCAAAAGCTTACGACCTCTCTCACGGTGTGAGATTCACCCAGCTTTATATCATCAAGCTCAAGCCTCGGCAAAAGCTCGCCGAATATCGCCAAAAGGTAGCCGTGCAATATCTCGTTGCGATATTTCGAATCGCCGACGCTGACCTCACCGAGCCCGGATATCAGACCGCGCAGGCGCGGCATGTCTCCCACGCCGCTCACCACCGGACTGCGCGGAAGTGTTGAATTGAATATTCCGGCAAGCTCGGGCACAAAATCCGGGCTTACTATAAACAGGCTGTACCGCTCGGCTTCCTCCGAAAGGCGCCTGAAGGTATGCAGCTGATTGGGAAAAGCAATAAGCAGGTCGCCCGCGCCGACGGTATATTCCACCGAATCGACACACGCCCCCACACGCCCGCTGTGCAGATAGAAAAATTCTATCTGATAATGCAGATGCGGGCGGCATTTTATCGATACACTGCCATCCTTATCCGAACGAAAATAAAAATCGGTTCGCCTGTCCTCATATATAACTCTCGCGCGACTCTCTCTTTTGACATCAAGCTCATCGCGATTCGGCCTCAAAACAGAGGCAAGCTTTTTTTCATCGTTTTTCATTTCACGGTCTTATGTCTTCTTCAACCCCAATATTTGCGATCAAGGCTGCGCAGCTGTATCGCCTCTGCGATATGCATAGCCTCTATGTCGTCGGAGGCGTAGAGATCGGCAACGGTGCGCGCCATGCGTATAACGCGGTCATAGCCGCGAGCCGACAGCCCCATGCTGTCATACGCGGCACGCAAAAGCTCCGCCGCCTCGCGGCTTACATGCGCGGTGCGCCGCAGCGCCCCCGCGTCAAGCTGAGAATTGCAATGCACTCCCTCGATACCGTCCCGAGCCATACGCTCGCGGGCAAACTCCCGCGCACGCGTCACGCGCTCGCGTATGACCGCCGAGGTCTCGGCGGGTTCGGATTCGTCGGCAAGCTCGTCATAGCTGAGAGAGGGCAATTCCACTTCGATATCTATGCGGTCAAGCAACGGACCGCTGATCTTTGATATGTATCTTTTCACATCCCCCTGCGAGCAGGTGCACGGATGCGTCGGATGCCCGAAATAGCCGCATCTGCAGGGGTTCATCGCCGCGACAAGCATGAAAAAGCAGGGATATGTCACGCGTCCGCTGGCTCGGGTGATGGTCACGCGCCTGTCCTCAAGCGGCTGACGCAACGTGTCGGTAACGAGCTTCGGAAACTCGGGCAGCTCGTCAAGAAAGAGCACGCCGTTGTGCGCCAGCGAGATCTCGCCCGGCATCGGGTTGGCGCCGCCTCCCACCAGAGCCACCGCCGACATTGTATGGTGCGGCGCGCGGAAGGGGCGCGCGGTCAAAAGCGAAACGTTCTCGGGCAGTATGCCGGAAACCGAATGTATCTTTGTCGCTTCTATCGCCTCGTCAAAGGTCATGGGCGGGAGAATACCCGGCAAGCGCTTGGCAAGCATCGATTTGCCGGTGCCGGGAGGACCGATCAGCAGAATATTGTGCCCGCCCGCCGCGGCAATCTCCATGGCTCGCTTTGCCATGCGCTGACCCTTGACATCGGCAAAATCAAGACCCGCGGATATCCCCGTGTCGTCAAGCGCCTTTACATCTCCCGCGGTCGGGGTCAGCGTCCGCGTTCCGTTTAGATGCTCGATCAGCTCAAGCACCGTGCGCACGCCAAAGACGCGTATGCCCTCCACCGCCGCCGCCTCGCGCGCGTTGGCAAGCGGAACGAAAAAGTCGGTCTTGCCCGCCTTTTTTGCCGCCGCACACATGCAGAGCGCTCCGCGCACCGGGCGAAGCTCGCCCGACAGCGACAGCTCGCCGGTAAACACACATCCGTCAAGCGGAACTGTCTGCCTTATCGCTCCGGCACAGCGCAAAATGCCCACAAGTATCGCCACGTCAAACGCCGAGCCCTCCTTGCGGCGGTCGGCGGGAGCGAGATTCACCGTCAACCCCAGCTCGGGAAAGCGATAACCGCTGTTAAAGCAGGCGGTGCGCACGCGCTCCTTTGCCTCCTTCACCGCCGCATCGGGAAGTCCCACAAGCTCAAAATACGGCAACACCGGGGCGGCGTCCACCTCCACGCTGACCATAAAGCTGTCGATTCCCGCAAGTCCCGCACTGTAAATGACGGATAACATCGCTCTACCTCCGTAAGATAAAGATAAACAATAGTCTTTAATATAGTATATCACATAATCGGTCCGAAATAAAGTACCAAGATCAAAAAAAGCCTCCAATGCTTCGAAAAAAAACGCCTCGCGGGCGCATAAGACGCCCGGTGTCGCTATTTGGTAAGTTGCCAAAGTAAAATCCCCTTACCGTGAGGAAAAGAGGCAGTGCC
>CAZPYK010000030.1:0-15762 GCA_964590755.1 uncultured Ruminococcus sp.
GTGCTCTTTTTTAGACTCGGCATAGCATACGTGTTAGATATTTGTTTCAAACTTATGACAACTCCCTTCCGTCTCTCTTGTTGACCGCGATACGCCTGCGTTTTCAAAAGACGATAACTCGACTTTCATAATTCGCATCCGTCTGCCTACGGAGAGACAAAAACGTTTGTCCGAAGGATACGTCCTTCGAACCTTATTTCAAATTTTAAGCCGTCTAAACCTCGCCGCATGCTATCGACAAGGTTCGAACCAAACGACTGTGCACGTGCAACGCATATCCGAGCGATCGATCTCAACGGGATATCCGCTTTCCGTATCAAGACTGACGCTTGAACCGTCGGACAAAAGATATGTAAGCACCATTCTGCCGTCGGCAGCGACCGCCTCTTTTACCGACACGACACTTTCCGATATTTCGAAAAGCTCTGCCGGACGCATGAGCACATGTAAACCGTCATCGGATATCTCCGTTCCGTCATAATTCAACACTATGCCGTCGGCATCTCGCGTAAGCACGATTCCGCTCAAAGCCAGAGGAGCCGTATATTCGATACGAACGCAAAAAAATTTCGCACCGTCCTCAACGTTAACATCAAAATGCTCTATCAAAGCTTCGAATTCAACACCGTTCAGCTCTCCGCTTATCTCCGCCTTGAAGGGCATGCTTTGATATTTCAGCGGCTCGGCACGTTGCGTTCCGACGTCGGAGCAACCGCACAACAACATGCAAAGAAAAATCAATGCCACGGCATGTCCGATAAATACGCGCAATTCACATCCCCCCGATCACAACTGAGATCATGCTGTAAGCTTGATACATTGTATTGCAAAAAGATCGAAAGTATGCTATAATACAGCTGAAATATTCCGCAATTGATTATTATACCACGAAATCACAAAAAAATCAAATTGTCGGCTTCGGAACCACCGAGGACCGTCTCTGCTTTGAAAGGATTACTCGACAATGATAAGCTCACACAAGCTGTATTCCTCCCTTCCCGAGCTTACGACCCACAAGATATGGGCGGAAATAGATCTCGACGCTTTGCGGCACAACTACCGCCTGCTTTCCGCCGAAATCAAAAAAAGCACACCGGAATGCAGACCGATGTGCGTGGTCAAAGCGGACGCATACGGACACGGAATAGATGTCTGCGTTGAAACGCTTATAGATGAGGGCTGTGACTTTTTTGCGGTCTCAAGCATAGAAGAGGCGCTGGCGGTAAGGCAGGTCTGCCGTTCTCAGAATTCGCCCGCCGATATTCTGATCCTCGGCTACACCCCCGCGGAGGAGGCGCCCACGCTGTCAAAATGCAATATCGTACAGACTGTTTTTTCACTTGATTATGCCCGTCGACTTTCCGAAAGACTCTCAAAAGTCGGCAGATCTTTGAGAGTGCATTTTAAATTCGATACCGGAATGAACCGCATAGGCTTTCCGGCGCACACAAACGAGGATGTCGAAGCCTCCGCACGCCAAATACACGAGGCGGCAAGCCTGCCCGGAATCATAGCGGAAGGCGCGTTCACTCATTTTGCGCGCGCCGACGAGACCGAAGGTGAGTCACGCACAAGACTTCAAGCGGAAAGATATTTCGACCTTCTCGAGCACGTCAAGGCGTTGGGCACAGAGTTGTGCGTCAGACACATGTGCAACAGCGCCGCAACCGTGCGCTTTCCCGAATACCGCCTCGAGCTCTGCCGCCTCGGCATATTGCTCTACGGTGCCGAACCGTCAAGCATCTTCGATCTTCCCATTAAACCGGTCCTAAGGCTCTGCGCGCAGATATCGCAAATACATACCTTGCGTTGCGGAGAGCAGTTGAGCTACGGCGGAACCTTTACAGCCGATCGGGACATGCGCATAGCCACCGTACCCATCGGCTACGCCGACGGATTTGTGAGAGCCTATACGGGTGCCCGCGCGGTCATTTATTCCTCAGACGGCAAGCGCAAAGGCGAAGGAACCGTCATAGGGCGCATTTGCATGGATCAATGCATGCTCTCCCTGGGCGACACACCCGCCGCAGAGGGCGACACCGCCGTGTTCATAGGCGAAAACGGACAGCTTGACGAGCTTGCCGCACTGGCACATACCATAAACTACGAATGCCTATGCCTTGTTTCGGCTCGTGTGGTGCGTGTACTGCGCACGGCTCCCGAAGACCAAGGCACGATCGGTACAAAACAATGAAAAAAGTATCTGCAAAGCTTATTATGCTGCTTCTGTCACTGTTGCTCGCGATCTCAACGATCGGGTGCAACTTGATCGAAGGCAGCCACACATCGAGCAGCCGTCCGGATGCTCAGACCGACAGTCCGCCGGAAACGACAGAACTTCCGCCGAAGATCGTATTCACCCCTCCCGCCGCAAACGATCTCGGCAGTTACGAGGGCTATACATTCATTATATTGGAAGCCAAGGATGCCGCCGACTCGCTCTCCGATGAGGCAAGCTCCACTTCTCTTCTCCGTGTAAGCGAAAAACTCGGAGCGGAAATAAAGATCACCCTGTCCTCCGCGCCCGCAGAAACCGTAATGACCGCACAGAGCTCGGGAGAGCGGATCTGCGACGCCATAAACCTTCCGCTCACCGAGCTTTCCGGACTTCTTCGTCTCGGTACACTTGAAGACCTCGCGGCGCTGGGACTTGACCCAAACACCGCGGGAGCCTGTCGACTTTCCTCCGAAAGCTTGGCTGTAAACGGAAAATATTACATCGCATTTTCGGATATCTCCCCGCGCTCTGTCACCGCGACCTACGCGGTGCGCTGTAACCTTTCTGCTGCGCTTTCAAACGAACTTTACGCTCTGTTCGGCAAGGATGTTCGCGCCGCCGCTCTTGACGGCGATTTTACCCTCGAAAAGCTTTTGACGGCATACGCGGACGCCGATCTTATCACCGCTTCCACCTCGACCGATGCCGTGCTCAGCCTTGCGTCCGACAGTGAGGATACATCGGCTCGCGCTTTTCTTGCGGCGATGGGCGGAGATATATTCAACTCTCACCTATCCGGCATCAAGCTTGCGTTCGACGACTCCGAGTCTTCCTTTTCGGACGCATACTCAAACGCGCAAGATATAGTCGCAGACGCAGGACGTGACGACAGCGCCGTCTTTACCGTAGAACCTTTTTCCGAAGCTCAAGAGCAAAGCTGTTATCTTCCGTTGCCCAAATGCGACGATTCCTCCGATTATCGTTGCTATGCGGATCCGACGCTTTCGTACGGTTGGGCTGTTCCGCTGGGAGCCGAATACGGGAAGCGGACCTGTGATATAACCCGTGTTCTGTTTGAAGCATCATCAACTTCGGCAAGCTCATATTTTTCCGCCATGACCGCAGGAGACACCGAGGCGGAGCTTGCACGGCTGATATTCTCCTCACGCGTCTTTTCTCTTGCGGATCTGTATGATTGGGGCGGCTTCTCCGCAGTCGTATCGCGCGGGATTCTTGACGGCTCATCGATCGACGAACTGAAGGCGGATGCGCGATTCACCAAGAGACTTGAAGCCGCAACGGCGGCGATCGAGATCTTTCTCGAACGTCTGCATTAACTCACAGCAAAGACAAGAAAGGAAGTCCGAAAAACAGACCTTTCGGACCTAAAGTGATCATAACCATGAAAAAAACATACAAGACCGAGGTCAGAATGTCGGAAGAGCTTTTACGCAAGCTCATATATATCGGCAATGCCGAAGGGCGCACGATAAACAATCAATTTCTGTTCATGCTTCGCGGAAACATTCAATATTTTGAGCGCACCAAGGGCAGAATCTCCCCCGATAAGCTCGCGGCGATCGATATATCCGAATTTGAAAAATCGGAGGAATAAGCCCGATAAAGCACATCTTTCGGCCGGGCGGTCGACAGAAGCCGAAATCAACGGGGCATAAAAAAAGAAAAATGCGCGGCAAAAAGCACAAAAGTGCGCCGCGCATCTCTTTTTTTATCCGAGCGGGAATATAATATAGCATTAACCTTGTCAAGGAGGCAACAGCATGCCGAATTTAAACCAATGCGAGATATATCCGTTCAGCAATCCCCCACTTCCCGCTCACGCAGATGAGTTTGAGCCGCTGATAGATAAAAGGACCATGCTCCTTCACCACGACGCACACGCCCGCCAATATGTCGATAAGCTTAACTCATTGCTTGAAGCCGAACCGTCATTGCAAAGAAAAACACTTTGCGAGCTTATCCGGCCGAGCGCGCGTTCCGCGCTCTCGTGCTGTGCCGCGATACGCCGCGCGGCGGGAGGCGTCTACAATCACCGTCTCTATTTTGAGCTCTTGGCTCCCGTGGGTGAGCGCAATGTACTGCCGGTTGGCGAGCTCGGAGCGGCGATAATACGCAAATACGGCAATTTTTCGGGCTTTTTTTCATGCATGAAGAATGCCGCAATGTCGGTATTCGGCTCCGGAAACGTGTTTTTGCTGCAAAGCTCGGGAACGCTTGAGATCACCGCCTGCCCGGATCAACAAACTCCGCTCACACAAACCTGCACGCCCTTGCTCGTGCTCGACGTCTGGGAGCACGCTTATTATCTTCTGCACCAAAATCGGCGCGGAGATTATGTCGACAATTGGTTTCGCGCGGTCAATTGGCGCCGAGCCGATGAACGCTATCGCGCCCGTTCGATGCCGCGATAGTCGGCTATCCTCTGCGACCTCGCGCAAGCATATCCGCCATTCGTTTCATCCTCGGATAAGCATATTCGAAAAAGTCGGAATAGGCGGCGCAAAAGCGGTTACGACCGCTCGGATGGTCAAGTGAGCATATAGAGGACGCTTCCCCGCCGACACGGTTGCGGCGACATCCGTTTCGACAGAGCGGCAACCACCTACACTTACGGCATTCGTCGGGGAGTTGACGCGAGGCTGCGATAAAGTCGAGACTTTCACGTGCCGCATCGATATCATCAAAGCTGTCGTTGACCAAATTTCCGAGGCAGTAATCATCCAACGCGTAAAAATCACACGGATATACCGCACCGTCCGACTCGATAAGATATTGTTCGGAACAAACGCCGCACATTCCGCATTCCTCCGGCGGATATCCCGCAAGTATTCCTACCCAGTTTTCAAAATCACGATTATAAACATAATGCTCGCGCCCCTTCATAGCGTCGGCATACCAAAGATCGAACATGCGGCAAAGAAAATTACCGTATTCACGAGGCGCAAGCTCGTATTTTTCCGATCCGTGACCGTCAAGCGGAGCCACGCAAGGAATATACTGCTGCCACTTAAAGCCGCATTTGGCAAAAAATCCGTATATGCGCTGCGCATGCCTTGCGGTTTGCGCGGTAACCACCGTCAATATGTTAAAGTTCACGCCGCGTCGACGTAAAAGCTCGACACCGCGCATGACCGATGAGAAACAGGAGCTGCCCGACGCCGTCACGCGACACATATCGTGATATTCTTTCGGTCCGTCCACAGATATACCTATAAGAAAATTTCTTTCCGCAAAAAGATCGGCAAATTCTTCGGTTATGTGAGTGCCGTTGGTCTGCAAAAAATATGACACCTTAACGCCGCTCGTGTTCTGCCGATCCACATGCTCGCATACAAAGCGAAAAAAGTCCACACCCGCCAGCAATGGCTCTCCGCCCTGAAAGCCCACAGACAACGGCTCTGCGGGATGTTTCTCGGCGCAGCGAGCAAGCGCCTTTGTCAGTATCGTCGCAACGGTATCATGCGACATGATCCCCCTTATCGCCACCTCTCTTTGCGACAACTCATCGTGATAAAAGCAATATCTGCATCTGAGATCGCAAGCACCCGAGGCGGGCTTTATCAAAAGATACATGTGTTCCTCCGCTCCTCGCCCGCCGCAGCAGCCGAAGACTGTAATTGTTATACACTTTTATTTTATCACAAGATCGAGCGTTTTTCAATATAATTATTGTAAATAACGAATTGATCATTGACCCGACGGGATATTTGTGATAAAATATTATTATCACAACAAAGAGTAAAGAAATAATGGATAACGAAAAACGAACACCACCAGAACTGCTGTCTCCGGCAGGAGATCTTGAAAAATTAAATGCCGCAGTGCGCTTCGGAGCCGACGCGGTCTATCTTGCGGGCGAGAATTTCGGCATGCGAACGGCATCAAAAAACTTTACCGTCGAACAGATCTATTACGCCGCAGACATTCTGCATTCGCTCGGGAAGAAATTGTATATTACAATAAATGTGCTTCCTCACGAAGCGGAATACCCCGCCCTCACGGAATACCTTCGCAGCATTCGCGGCGCTCACCCCGATGCCTTTATCGTCGCCGATCTCGGAGTCATAGCTTTGATAAAAGAAGAATGCCCCGAAACGGCCATCCACATATCAACGCAGACGAGCATAACCTCCTCTGCGGCGGCAAAAGCATATGCCGCCCTCGGCGCCACGCGGCTTGTGTTGGCACGCGAGTTGAGTTTGAAGGAGATTGCGACCATCAGAGCCTCGCTTCCGGACTCGGTTGAGCTCGAATGCTTCATACACGGCTCTATGTGCGTTTCCTACAGCGGCAGATGCCTTTTGTCGAACGCTCTTGTCGGGCGTGATGCAAATCACGGCAGCTGTGCGCAACCTTGCCGATGGAATTACACTCTGATGGAAGAAAAACGCACCGACGAACGCCTGCCGATAGTTGAAACGCCGCAGGGAACATTTATCATGTCGTCAAAGGACCTTTGCATGATAGAGCATATCCCCGAGCTTATCGATGCCGGAATAGCCTCCTTTAAGCTTGAGGGGCGCGTAAGATCGGCATACTATGCCGCCGTAGTCACCAACACCTACAGAATGGCGATCGATGCTTACCTTGCGGATCCCAAAGCATTTCGCTTCGACCCGAAATGGCTCGATGAACTCTGCTCGGTGTCTCACCGTGAATACGGGACCGGCTTTTATTTTGATGCACCCGCAGACAAAGCAAACGTTTGCTCGGCTATGGGCTATATTCGCGAAAAGGCATATCTCGCGGTAGCGGAGGAGACCGCCGCAATACCGAAAGAGCTTGCAGACATCGCAACCGACAACGGCGGTCGGCTCTGCGGCTTTAAGCAACGAAACAAGCTGTCGCTCGGCGAAAATGTCGAACTGCTGACTCCGGGCAATATCGGCAAAGCCTTCAAAATAACCGAACTTTATGACGAGGAAGGCCGACCGACAGAATCGGCTCCACACCCTTTTATGCGCTTTTATACCCGCGTACCCTTTGATGTGCGGGACGGTGATATATTGAGAGCCGGAAACTGAGTTTTTCCCGGTTTCACGCGGACGTGCAAAGATATTTCAAAAACGGTACAAAGACATGTTTTTAGAATTTTTGCGCGCCGTGCTTTACGGCATTATCGAAGGAATAACCGAATGGCTTCCAATAAGCTCAACGGGGCACCTGCTCATACTCGGCTCCATACCGGCTCTGAGGATAGGCGGCTTTCTTACGCCCGAGCTTCGCGCGGAGTATGAGGAAATGTTTGACGTCGTGATACAGCTCGGTGCGATACTTGCCGTGCTTTTGATCTTCGGCAACAGACTCATTCCCTCTCCGACACATCGACACCAAACAACACATGACGAACATGCGTCAAGCGTATGCGAGCTGTGGAAAAAGCTGACGGTGGCAAGCCTTCCCGCGGCATTCGTCGGGGTCCTCATCGACAAGGTGCTCGAACGGCTTACCGGGCGTGATATCGACGCATGGCTGTACACTCCGCGCGTTGTTGCCGCCGCGCTGATCATTTACGGCGCAGCCTTCATTCTTGTCGAACTGCTGCGCAGAGACAGCAAGCCGAGATCGATATCTACGGATGATATCACATATGCTCAAGCATTTATCATGGGTTGCTTTCAAGCGCTTGCCATAGTCCCCGGAACTTCGCGCTCCGGCTCGACCGTGCTCGGTGCGTGTTGCCTCGGCATTTCCCGCACATCGGCAGCCGAATTCTCATTTTTGATGGCACTACCCGCAATGCTCGGAGCCGGCGGTATCAAATGCCTCGGCTTTTTCAGATTCGTCTCCGAAAACCGACTTTCGGTTCCGCTGTCCGCCTTTATTTTGCTTGCAACAGCGTTTCTCGCCGCATTTGTCGTCTCGCTCATAACGGTACGCTTTTTGATCGAATATGTAAAAACACACACCTTTACCGCTTTCGGCATATACAGGATACTGCTCGGTATCGCCGTTGCGGCACTGTCGAAATAATAATATGGAAAAAGAAAAATTAAAGATTCCCTATCCGGTTATCGTGGAGGGCAAATATGACCGTCAAAAGCTCGCGTCCGTGATCGACGCAAACATAATCACCACTGAAGGCTTCGGTGTATTCAAGAATAACGAAAAAGCGGCACTGATCCGTGCGCTGGCAAAAAGATCGCCGATAATCGTACTCACCGATCCGGACGGTGCCGGAAAGGTAATACGCTCGCACCTCTCGGGGTTGATCCCGTCGGACCGAATGATAAAGCTGTATATCCCGCGGATCGTCGGAAAGGAAAAAAGGAAAGCCGCACCTTCCGCAGAAGGCGTGCTGGGCGTCGAAGGCATGGATACATCCGTTTTATACGAGATCTTTTTGCCGTTTGAAAACGACAAAACTCTGCGTCGTGCGGCAAAAAATCCGCTGTCAAAGACCGATTTTTTGATTGACGGCTTATCCGGAAGCGATAACAGCTCGGCAAGACGTGACGATCTGGCACGTGTCGTCGGGTTGCCCGAGGGCATGAGTGCAAATGCACTTTTGGCGGCATTGAAAATAATGCTGAGCTATGACGAATATCTTGCCCTTGTAAAAAGGGATCAATAAAAACACGGTGGGCCGAAAAAGCAAATTGCATTTTCAGCCCACCGTGTTTTTATTCAATATTCAATACGGTATTACTCCGTTATCGAAGCTTTCCATGGCTTCGATGATCAATTCCCAGTTCACTACAGAGCAAATGACGAGCATGAGAGACATTACGATCCCCACTATACCGAGGATCAGTCCCGCAAGTGCCATGCCGTCAAGCTTGCCTACTCGTTTGGAATAGATTATCGATAAAATTATCGCGGATATTCCCAGCGGAACGCTGAGAGGTGTACAGCAGCAGAAGAACAGCGCGGATATTATTCCCAGAGTAAGCGATGTTATCGCCATTCCCTTTGAAGCCGACGCATTATCGGCAAACGGATCGGGGCGATATTCGTTATTATGATCAAGATCGGGTGAATTGTTCATTATGATATCCTTTCCCGCCGAGAGGCGGATTAAAATGTTTTACGGTATTGGATCACAAATACCTGCGTGAGACATAACGCGCAACATGAACGCCGCTGGCGGATGCCTGCGAAAGCGAATGCGTCACTCCGCCGCAATCGCCTATAACAAAGAGGCCGCGGTGAAGCGTTTCGAGATTTTCATCTATCTCCACCTCCATGTTGTAGAACTTCACCTCAACGCCGTAAAGCAATGTGTCATCGTTTGCGGTTCCGGGAGCTATCTTGTCAAGCGCGTATATCATCTCAATGATACCGTCAAGTATTCTTTTGGGGATCACAAGCGAAAGGTCTCCGGGGGTCGCGGTAAGAGTCGGAATGACAAAGCCCTCCTCGATCCTCGAGTGCGTCGAACGCTGACCTCTCATAAGATCGCCGAAGCGCTGTACCATAACACCGCCGCCCAGCATATTGGAAAGCCGCGCTATACTCTCGCCGTATCCGTTGCTGTCACGGAAGGGCTCGGAAAAATGCTTGGCTACCAACAATGCGAAGTTTGTGTTGTGAGTATACCTCGCGGGATCCTCATAACTGTGACCGTTTACGGTAACGATTCCGTTGGTGTTCTCGTTGACCACCGCTCCGCGGGGATTCATGCAGAAGGTTCGCACAAGATCCTGGAACTTTTCGGTCCGATAAACGATCTTACTTTCGTACAGCTCGTCGGTGAGATGCGCAAAGATCTCATACGGCAGTTCTACGCGAACACCGATATCAACACGATTGGAGGATGTTGGGATCTTAAGATCGCTTGAGACCTTTTCCATCCACTTGCTTCCGCTTCTTCCGCCCGAGATTATGCACACGCGGCAGGTATAGCTTCCGCTGTTGGTGGACACGCTGTACCCCTCTCCGACCTTCTCGACAGACGAAGCCTCGGTATAGAAATAAAAATCCACCTGCTCCTTCAGTTCATCGTAAAGGCTTTGGAGAACTATATAATTCTTATCCGTTCCGAGATGACGCACCGACGCATCCAAAAGATAAAGGCCGTTTTGCATGCACAGCTTCTTGATGCCGGAGTTTGCCGTGGTATAAAGCTTTGCATCCGCTCCGCCGTGCGAGGTGTTTATCTCGTCCACATATTGCATCAGATCCAGTGCGGTCTTCTTGCCTATGTGATCGTGAAGTGTTCCGCCAAACTGTGTGGTGATATTGTATTTGCCGTCCGAAAACGCGCCGGCTCCGCCAAAGCCCTTCATGATGCTGCACTGCTTGCAGCCGACGCATGACTTTATTTTTTCTCCGTCGATCGGGCAGTGCCGTTTATCAAGCGGAGCGCCCGCTTCGAATATTGCTATTTTTGCGTTCTTTTTATCCTTTTTCGCAAGGCGGACCAACTCGTATGCCGTAAAGATGCCGCCGGGACCTGCGCCGATTATTATAACATCGTAATTCAAGGGAATCAAGCCTCACTCTCAAATAATAAATCATTTATTGTCACATAGATATATGATATCACAAACATCAAAAAAAATCAACCGCGCAAACAAACAATAATAAAGATTTTTTATGAATTATTTATGTAAGCCGCCGACCTTGACAAAGAATAGGCAACAGTGTATAATAAGTATACAAATAATACGATCAAAGGATGGATCAAAGTCATGAAAAACGATCATTGGAAATGCCGTCGCGGCATTGCGGCTTTTATGGCCGTTGTCATCACTCTGTCACTCATGCCGATGTCGGCATTGGGAGCGTCGGAAAGCAAGACCGTGCCGTACACGTGCCCCGCCATATGCGCCGAGGCGGGAGAAACCGTCGTATTGTCCGATTACTCAGTCGAATTCGAAGCCGGCAAAACAGTATCCGCAAAAAAGATCGCCTGGACATCCTCGGATGTTGAGATCAAAAACGGCACGGTAAGCGCCGCGGCAGGCGTATATCTGCTCACCGCCGAAGCCGGCGGAACCCAAAAGACAGTTTGCCTTTCGGTTCGTGCCGACAAGAACAGCGAATATGTCTTATATCACAATGATTTTTCGGGCACCGAAGCCGACGGATTGCGCATTATAGAGCAGACCGCAGGCGGCACGGTGAAATTTGATTCGGAGGGCGTACTCATTCTGGATGCCTCCGCTTCAAAATCGGCATATTCAAGAGTCCTTTTGCCCGAATATCTCGATGCCTTCGGAGATATAAAGATCGAAGCTCGCGTCAAGATCGATAAAGCGGCAAACACCAAGCGTTGGGGCTCGGTAATGCTTCGCGTTCAGAATACCGATTACCCCTATATGCAGCTTTGCCTGCGGTCGACCGCATCTCTCGATAACGGCACCGAGATAGCCGAACGGACCTCCGCCAACAAATGGAACGTCACGCAAAAGGGACCCTCAAGCATTAAATCCTCCGAATTCAACACCATAACCGCAGATGCCTCGGGAGGCGAGCTCGTATACTACATCAACGGTGTCGAAAACCTGCGTGAGACCTCGGTAACGCTCGACGTCGGCGCAAGCGGATTCCAAGCCAACGGCTGCCGTCTTACCGTTGATGAGGTCACGGTAAGCGTCGGACGCGTCAGCAGCACAAAAACGAGCATAGCTTCGGTGAAGGACCCCGATTCCAACATAGTCCTTTCTCCCTCGGTCATCACCGAAATAAACGACAAAGCAGCTCTCGAAGGAGTTGCCGCTTCCGGAGCCTCCACCGCCATAATGAAGATAAGCTCTTCTCTTGACGTGCTCGCCGCCGACGGTTCGGTCATCGCACCGATCTCGGACGCGCTCGAAGCACTTGACGGCTCCGTGATCCCGGCGTTCAGCCCCTCGGATGCCGCCGCGGCGACCGCGCTGGGCAATTACCTTTCCGACACAGAAACGCGCGACGTTTTCGTCATCTCGGAGCAATCCGAGCTGATAAGCACGGTGCGTGGCATTTGGTATCACGCCCGCGGAATACTTGATCTCACCGACAGGCATGACCTTTCCTCTTCCGAGGTATGCGCCTTGCACGACGAGACCAACGCCGCCGGAGCGCGCATATTGTTGATATCCGAGGCTCTTGCCACCAAGGAGAACGTAGAACGCTTGCAGGAGCTCTTTATGACGGTCTGGACACGGGTCACGACCCCCACTGTCGTCTCGCATGTCGGGGCGATCACCACCGGCGTAAACGGAATCATCACCTCCGATCCCACCTCTCTCGCGGCATGCTTCACCGAATATTTCGGCAAGAACACGATAGTGCGCACTCCCGAGATCATCGGTCACCGCGGAGTTCCCTCGCTGGCACACGAAAACACCATCTCCGGTTCGCTTAAGGCATATGAGCTCGGTGCAACAATGATCGAAAACGATATTCATCTCACACGCGACGGCGTGGTGGTCGTAATGCACAACGCCACAATAGACGCAACCACCAACGGCAGTGGAACCATTGCCGCCATGACCTACGAGCAGCTTTCAAAATACAAAGTCATAAGCAACAAAAATCTCACCGAGGGCGAGCCTATCCCTACGCTGGAGGATTATTTCAAGACATTCGGCGATAAGGACGTAAAGCTTGTGGTGGAACTCAAATCCACCGACAAACGCCTTATTCCGGCACTCGTAAAGCTTATTAAGCAATATGATTACGCCGAAAAGATGGTAGTCATCTCCTTCTCAGCCGATCAGATCAAACTGTTACGAGAATCACTTCCCGGTATTTCGGCCGGATATCTCACTTCAAACACATATTCAAGCTCAAGCCTTAACGCCTCGCTCACGAGCATATTGAACGACGTTCAGCTCAACGGAACCACCTTTAACCCGACATACGGCAAGGGCGCGCTCGACGCCGAGCTTATAAAGGCGCTGGCTTACCGCGGCGTGACCGTTTGGCCCTGGACAATAAACGACGCCGGCGCATTTGCGACATATTTCCTCAGCGGCGCGGGCGGCCTCACCACAAACTATTCGCAATACTCAACAAAGCTGATCAAAAGCGTTGAAACCGACAAAACAAGTTACGATCTCGCCGCAGGAGAAACTCCCGTGGTCACCGCCTTAACATACGAGCGCAACACAAGAGACGTGACCGATTCCGCCGCCCCGATCGTGCTTGAAAGCACCGGCGACCTTGCGGTATCGCTTGACTACACAACAGGCAAGCTTTCATACACCGGCACGGGCAGCGCGACAGTGATCTTCTCTGTCTCCTGTAAGGTCCAAAGCAGCACCTATCGCATTGTTAGCAACGTGGTCACTCTTACGGCTCAACCGCCGGTCGAAACGTCCGCAGAGCCCGATACGTCCTCTCCCGAGACCACGCCCGAAAACCCGAACGGCACCGGTTGCGGCGCGTCTGCGACCTCTGTATGGATTCTGCTTGCCGTCACCGCGGCAATACTACCGCTCGTATCCAAGAAAAAATACCGCTGAAAGCGCCGATTGCTGCTGATCGCGGCATAAAACGCTCGAACACGAGCCGAAAAATAAAGCACCTCCCGCACAATACCTAAAGCAGTATCACGCGGGAGGCGCTTTTTAAGCTCACACACTCACGTTAAGCCGTTTATTGTTCACGTCGGAAAGAAAGCTCTTTCCGACGAAAAGCCGTCGGCTGTCGCATTGATGGCGACAGCCGACGGCTTTATTCAGATCAAATCAAGTGCGATATCAGCCTTCATCAAGGAAGCCGTTGCTCTTAAGCCAATCATAATAGACCGAGTTGGGTGTGGCGTTATCCGAAACACTGCTGGTTATCGCCTTAATGTTCGCATCGGTTCCGAACCTTGCGGCGACCTCCTTCATAATTGCTTCGAGTTCCTCCACGGTCGCAGCCTCGTTCAGTCTCTTTTCCACATCCGCGGAATATTCATTGACCGCTCTGATGGCGTCTTGAAGCTTCTGAAGCACCGTGGGATCATCGCTGTCTTCAAAATCCTCGGCTTTGAAGCGCATGCCGAGCGTCATAAGCGTCTTTGCATCGGTGTTCTGTGTCTTGCCGTATGTCCAAACATTGGCGGGCATTCCCTCCTCGGGATAAGCCATAAACACATTGCCGGTCTTGTTGATATCCATCATGTAATCGTTATTGAGTCTGTGAAGCAGGCCCGTGTCGGGATCTATCTCATAATGAACATCCTCGACACCGTACTGGAGAATATTGCGAAGCTCGGAGCTGGTATTGAGATATGTGATTATCTCCATGCTGCGCTTAAGGCTTCTGGTGTAGGTGGATACGCCGAGCATGCTGCCGAAGATATCGTCATAGTCGGCACGTGGAGATTCGATAACATTCATATAAAAATCTTCGCCGTATTCCTCAACAAGCTCACCGCCGCCTTTTACAACGCGCATGGCGTATTCCTTGGTTGTGTCGGTGTTGGTATCGACATAGCCCAGATCTTTATATGTGCGTATCGCTATAAGCTGCTTTGCATAATCGCTTGTGGTCGCAAGCTCGGAGTTGGTACCGAAAAGTCCGCTGAAGTTGAACATCGAGCCGAGCGTTGCACTGTCGCTGATGCCGTGACCTATGATATTGAACTTATCGTGATTCACTTCAAACGTGTCGGGATCTATGCTCCAATACTTGGTAAGCGTTACGGGAAGCTCGCCGACTATCGGCTGGACATCGGGCTCGTATTTCTGAACGTCGGCAAGGAAGTTTGCGCATTTAACAACGCTTGTAAGATCGGAAGCCGAGTATTTATACTTATCCATAAGACGCTTATTGAGAAGCAGATATGTATATTCACCAATAACCGTATTGTTTGGGATAGCATAAGTGCCGCTGCCGGCGGTCTTCACCGAATCAAGCGCACCCGGGTAAATGTACTGTTTGAGCTTCTTGGAGGTGCTGGAGAGCTCCTCATCAAGTCTTTGCAGCAGATCATCCTCGATATAGCTCATAAGCTTATCATAACCGCCGAGCCAAATGATATCAAGCTGATTCTCCCTTTCCTCGGGGTAAACTATCTCGGGCATGCCCAATTCATTGAGCCTTGTCTCGACCTCGGTCTCCTCGGTATCGGTAGATGCCTCGGTCTCCTGATATTTCACCCATTCGGGATGCTCTGCGTAAAATTCCGATATGGCAACATCGGTCTCAATGCCGTATGCTTTTGCGTTCTTTATCGCCGCTCTGAGCTCCTTGGCGGCAAGCTCCGCTTGTTCCTCTTCGTCAACGCGAGCCTGCATAATGCCCTCAATGACATCATAGTACTCGTCCAACGTGGGAAGATAAAGCTTTATCTGGGTCTTAAACTTGGATTTTGTGATCTTGTTGATCGCTTCTTCGACCAATGCACGAGTTTCCTCAGACACCGCTTTTTCGCACGGTATGTACATGGTAAGAGTAATTGCATTGCCGGAATCGACATCGACCGTTTGACCGGATTCATCTGTGGTGTCGTCGCCGCTGCCGAGATTCAACAACGAGCAGCCGGTCGTTGTCGATACGCTGATCAACATAAGGATACAAAGGAACAGACTTATAAGTCTTTTGTTCATAACTGCGAGTCCTCCTTGGAAGGTGCGCGCACCTTTGCGCGCCGTCATTTATTG
>CAZPYK010000031.1:0-15331 GCA_964590755.1 uncultured Ruminococcus sp.
TGCACGGGCGCGGGGGTATTCGGTCCGTGCAATATGTGCAAAAAGCAATACTCGCGTCGTGGAGGCGCAGGCGCGCGAATTCTGCCCCGACGCCGTAGCCATGTTTGACGAGGCGGCGGCGCGAGAGCTGGGGCTCTTGCTCGCCGACACCGATATAAAAGTGTATTCCGGCACCGACGGGATATGCGAGATGATCGCCTCATCCGACGCCGACACGGCGATAAATTCGATCATGGGGTATGCGGGGCTTGACCCCACTCTTGCCGTTATAGACAGCGGAAAGGATCTTGCGCTGGCAAACAAGGAGTCTCTCGTTGTGGCGGGAGATATAGTCATGCGACGCGCTCGTGAGTGCGGAGTTGACATCGCACCGATAGACAGCGAGCACTGCGCCATAGATCAATGCCTGCGTGCGGGCGGTCGTGACGAGGTAAAGAGCCTTATCATCACCGCGTCGGGCGGACCCTTTTTCGGCAAAAAGCGCTCCGAGCTCGGAGGCATTACCGCCGCGCAGGCGCTGGCGCATCCGACATGGAGCATGGGGGCGAAGATAACCATCGACAGCGCCACTCTTATGAATAAAGGCTTTGAGGTCATCGAGGCGGCGCATCTTTTCGGCATTCCCGCCGATAAGATCAGGGTGGTCGTTCACCGAGAGAGCGTCATTCATTCGATGGTCGAATTTGCCGACAACTCGGTGATAGCTCAAATGTCGGTTCCCGATATGCGCCTTTGCGTTCAATATGCGCTGAACCGCCCCATGCGTGACGCCGCGGTCATAGAGCGACTTGATCTGATCAAGATAGGCAGCCTGAGCTTTTACGAGCCGGATGAGGAGACCTTCTCTCCGCTCAGGCTGGCAAGAGCGGCACAATTGGCGGGCGGCGCGTCGGCGGCGGTGCTCAACGCGGCAAACGAGGTCGCGGTGGGCGAATTTTTGGCGGGCAGATGCGCGTTTGTCGACATCATGGATACTCTTTTATATGTTACCGACGAATTTTCGTCGTCGGCTCCGCTCGTGCGCGAGCTTGACGGCATCCGCGAGGCAGACCGCGCCGCGCGGGAGAGTGCGAAAGGATATCTGATTAAAAACGCACATCGCGGCGACCAAAGCCGCGGCGCGTCGTGATGTGAGAGGTGCTATGATAATACTGTATTTTCTTTTGACCCTGTTGATATTCGGGGTGTTGGTGCTGGTTCACGAGGGCGGGCATTTTCTGCTTGCGCGTCTTAACGGGATAAGAGTTGAGGAATTTGCCATAGGCATGGGTCCGAAGCTTATAAGTCGGGTGTCGAAAAAAAGCGGCATTCGCTATTCCTTGCGTCTGCTTCCGATAGGCGGCTTTGTCAGCATGCCGGGCGAGGACGAGGAATCGGAGGATCCCGACGCTTTTTGCAACAAGAGCGTGTGGCGGCGCATGCTTACCATTCTTGCGGGGCCGCTTACAAATATTCTCATCGGGTTTGTCGGTATGACGGTGCTCGTGTGTGCGTCAAGCAATCTGCTGTCCACCACGGTGGATAAATTTTCGAACGACGCCGTAAGCTCCGCACAGCTGCAAAGCGGCGACCGTATTCTGTCCGTCGACGGCGTGTCGGTGCACACCTACGATGAGATCGCTTACGAGATAACCAACAGCGGCTATGAGCCGATAGATATCACCGTTATGCGTGACGGCGAGCGCATAGTTTTGCATGACGTGGAATTTTCCGTCATCAATGAATCCGGTGTCGACTTCGGAAAGATAGATTTCATACCATATGCCGAAAAAAAGACTGTCGGCAACGTGATAAAGAATGTCTTTTTCCGTTCGATCTCCACCATAAAGATGATATGGGATTCGCTTATCGATATGCTGGGCGGCAGGTACGGCATCGAGGCGATATCCGGACCGATCGGTGTGACCGAGGTGGTGGGAGAGGCGGCGCAGTCCGGCTGGAATACGGTGCTGAATCTGTTCGTTATACTGGCAATGAATCTGGGAGTGGTGAACCTTTTGCCCATTCCCGCGCTTGACGGCGGCAGGTTCGTGTTTTTGCTGATCGAGGGGATAATGGGCAGACCGCTCAATCGCAAGGTCGAGGCATATATTAACGGCACGGCTCTTCTTTTGCTGATGGCTTTGATGCTGCTTGTGGCGTTTAAGGATATATTCGTTTTGATAAAAAAGTAAAGAGCGGAGAGTATTGAGGTGACTAAAAAGGTAACGGTCGGCGGTGTGCCGATAGGCGGAGGCAGCCGTATAGCGATACAATCTATGACCAACATTCCCGCTCATGATGCCGAGGCGACGTATGCGCAGATAGGGCGGCTCGAACGTGCGGGCTGTGACATCATTCGTGTTGCCGTTCCTGATATCGAAGCCGCCGAGACGGTAAGATATATAAAGGAACGCGGCATCGGAATACCGCTGGTCGCGGACATACATTTTGACTGGCGCATTGCTCTGAGGTGCGCGGAATACGGCATAGACAAGATAAGGATAAATCCCGGCAACATAGGGGACGCCGAGCGCGTGAGAGCGGTGGCAGAGGCGTGCCGCTCGCGGGGCATTCCGATACGCATAGGCGTTAACAGCGGCTCGCTTGAAAAGCCTCTGCTTGAGAAGTTCGGTTCTCCGACCGCCGAGGCTCTCTATGAGAGCGCGATGGGACACGTGCGACTCTTGAATCGGTTCGATTTTGACGATATCGTTATTTCGGTGAAGTCCTCCGACGTTCGCGCGACGGTGGAGGCGTATAAATACGTCTCGGAAAGGTGCGACTATCCGTTGCATCTCGGCGTGACCGAGGCGGGTGGCAGCCATATGGGCGTGATAAAGAGCGCGGCGGCGTTCGGAGCCTTGATCTGCGAGGGGATAGGCGACACGGTGCGGGTCTCTCTCACCGACGATCCCGAGCGTGAGGTCGAGGCGGCGCGGGATATACTGCGCGCGCTGGGCTGTCCCGGACACACGGGGCTGGATATCGTCAGCTGTCCCACCTGCGGAAGGACCAAGATAGATCTGTGCGCACTGGCGTCCGAGTTTGAAAAGCGCGCCGCGGCGGAGGGACTCATGTCTTTGCCCATCAAGGTGGCGCTCATGGGATGTGTGGTGAATGGTCCGGGTGAGGCGCGCGAGGCAGATATAGGCATCGCGGGCGGCAACGGCGAGGCGGTCCTCTTTGAGCACGGCGAGATAGTCGGTAAGCTGTCAGAGGACAGTGTGATAGATGCGCTGATAGCTCGGATAAAGGAAAAATATATAGATTGAAGTATCTGCCGAGCAGTGCTTTTTGATAAGTGCGGGCTGTCGCGTTACGGCAGCCCGCCGCAGATTACTTAAGGAGGTCGCGGTATGCGAACGCTTTGCGAATTGTTTTCTAAATATCAGCCCGGTGAAAGAGAGCGGCGTTTTTTTGACGCTGTCGGTGAATACGGCGTAAAGAAGCACCGCGAAAGACCGATATACGAGATATCGGTAAAGCTTGACAGGCTGTTTGACAAAGACACGATATACAGCGCCGAGGCGGGCATCGCCGAGGCGTATGAGGGGTACACGGTAAAATTCATGCCCTCCTACCCGCCCGAGCTGCTTGACGATGATTATCTGCCCGAGATATTGCGCGAGGCAGAGCACGTGGGGTGTGTGGCAAAGGGATTTTTCGGCGGTTGCGTGACCCGCCTGGATGGGGACAGGCTCAATATTGCCATTCCTTTCAGCGAAAACGGCGTCGGATTTGTCAACGATGCGAGAACGCCCGCCGTGATAGAGAACATAATATTTTCCGAGTTCGGAAAAAAGGTCGCGGTGATCATCAGCGAGCTTGAGGGTGCGCCGAGGATATCCGACATCGCGCGAGATGCCATGTTTGCCGAGATGGATCGCAAAAGCGCAGAGGCGGCGGCAAGATATGAGGAGGAGAGCCGTAGGCGTGCCGCTCAAGAAGGCACGCACGGCGGACGCGGCGGGAATAACGGAGACGATAATGAGGCCGATGATCCCGCGGTGAAATATACGCGCATATATTCCGCTTATAACGAAGACGCCGAGCCGATATACGAGGGAGAAGGGCTTTGCCGCATAGGCAGCTCGCTATTTGATATCTCCGCCCCGGAATTTATTATCGGCGAGCCGTTTGAGATCAAACCCGTGTCGATATCGAAGATAAGAAACGGCAAGAGAAGGATAGTTGTCGTGGGCGAGGTGTGCGCCTTCAAAGCAGAGGAAGCGCGCGGAGGCGGCGGAATGTTTGTCACCTTCGGCGTATTTGACGGTAACGCGAGCATTGAGGTGCGCACGTGTCGGCTTGAAGCCGAGGATGCCGCCGAGCTTTCCGAGACGATAAGCAACGGCATGGTGATAGCGCTGTTGGGTGATGCACGGCTTGACAAGAACGGACTTGATCTGCTTTTTTACTATACTGACATAGCCAAGATCAAGCGCATTCTGCGCGAGGATACGGCGAACGAAAAGCGAGTTGAGCTTCATCTGCATACGAATATGTCGACGATGGATGCGATAATCTCGCCCGCCGACGCGATAGCCACCGCAAAGCGGTGGGGGCATGCCTCGGTGGCGATAACCGACCACGCAAACGTTCAGGGCTTTCCCGAGGCGATGATCGCCGCCGAAAAGATGGACATGAAGGTGATATACGGGCTTGAAGCGTATTTCGTGAACGACAGTGTAAGCCCGCTCGTCGGCGAGTGGTCACGCTCATTTGACGATGAGGTGGTGGTCTTTGATATAGAAACGACGGGACTTTCGGTGATGTCATGCCGCATAACCGAGATAGGCGCGGTAAAGATAAAGGGCGGCAAGGTGGTCGACAGGTTTTCTACGTTTGTCGACCCGGAATGTCATATTCCCGAAGAGATAACGGCACTGACCTCCATTACCGATGAGATGGTCAAGGGAGCGCCGACCATACGCGAGGCGCTCGGAAAATTCCTTGCCTTTGTCGGTGATGATCTTTTGGTCGCTCACAATGCCGATTTCGATACCGGCTTTATTCGCTATGCCGCGCGTGAGCAGGGAGTGGCGTTCAACAATCCGTACCTTGATACGGTGGCGCTTTCGAGATATGTAAACACCGATCTCAAATCGCACAAGCTGGATTCGGTCGCCAAATATTTCGGTCTTGGTGACTTCAATCACCATCGCGCGGTGGATGACGCCGAGATGCTTGGAATGATCTATCTGAAGATGCTTGAAAAGCTTGAAAAATTCGGCATCGAGGACTATGCCAGATTGATAACCGAGATCCGCGCCAACACCGACCCGCTGACGCTCAAGACCTACCATATGATAATACTGGTAAAGAATTTGGCTGGACTTAAGAATCTCTACAGGCTGGTGTCTCTCAGCTATCTGAATTATTATCGACGTGTGCCGCGCATACCCAAGAGCGAGCTTGATAAATACCGCGAGGGGCTTATAATCGGCTCGGCGTGCGAGGCAGGCGAGCTTTATACCGCCATTGCCGACAACCGCTCGGACAGCGACATAGAGGATATAGCTTCGTATTACGATTATCTTGAGATACAGCCGATAGGCAACAACCGGTTCATGGTGGACGAGGGCAAGGTCGGCGACGAGGAGACGCTTCGCGAATACAACCGCCGCATTGTCGCGTTGGGAGAAAAGCTCGGCAAGCCGGTGGTGGCGACTTCGGATGCGCATTTTCTTGAGCCGGAGGATGAGCTCTATCGCCACATACTGCTTGCGGGTATGAAATTCAAGGATGCCGACAAGTCCTGTCCGATATATTTTCACACCACCGACGAGATGCTGCGCGAGTTTGCGTATCTCGGCGAGGAGAAGGCGCGCGAGGTGGTAATAACCAACACCAACGCCATCTGCGATATGGTCGAGCGCATTCGTCCGATACCCGAGGGGTCTTTCCCGCCGCATCTTGACGGCGCGGAGGAGGAGCTTACCGAAAAGTGTTGGACCCGTGCGCACAATATGTACGGTGACGAGCTGCCCGAGCTGGTCTCGGCGAGGCTTGAGCGCGAACTCGGTTCGATAATCAAAAACGGCTTTGCCGTGCTTTACGTCATTGCCGAAAAGCTGGTGCATTTTTCCGAGAGTCAGGGGTATCTGGTCGGCTCGCGCGGCTCGGTGGGGTCGTCCTTTGTGGCGACCATGGCGGGAATATCCGAGGTCAATCCTCTGCCGCCGCACTATTATTGCCCCAAATGCCGATACAGCGATTTTTCCAATCCCGACGGTGTGGGCTCCGGCTTTGATATGCCGACCAGGAATTGTCCCGTTTGCGGCGAGAAGCTGGCGCAGGACGGTCAGGACATTCCCTTTGAGACCTTTCTCGGCTTTTACGGTGAAAAATCGCCGGATATCGACCTCAACTTTTCGGGCGACGTGCAAGGCAGGGTACATAAGTTTACCGAGGAACTTTTCGGAGCGGAAAACGTTTTTCGCGCGGGAACGCTTGGAACCTTGGCGGATAAGACCGCATTCGGCTTTGTTAACAAGTATTTTGAAGGACACGGAAACACAGTCTGCCGCGTGGAGGTCGATCGCATCATCGGTCATTGCGTCGGTGTCAAGCGCACAACGGGTCAGCACCCCGGCGGCATAATAGTCGTGCCGCGCGAAAAGGAGGTCTACGACTTCACTCCGGTGCAGCATCCCGCCGACGACCCCAAGTCGGATATCGTCACAACGCATTTCGCTTTTTCATATCTGCACGATACGATATTAAAGCTTGACGAGCTGGGGCATGATATCCCGACCAAATACAAATATCTTGAAAAGTACAGCGGTATTTCGGTCATGGATGTCGCCATGAACGACCGCACGGTCTATGCGCTTTTTGCTTCCACCGAGTCGATAGGCATTCCTCAGCTTGATGTCACCGACAAGGAGACTAAGATGCTGGGGCTTATGGTCGGCACGCTCGGATTGCCCGAGTTCGGCACCAGCTTTATCCAACAGGTGCTTGTGGATGCAAAGCCTAAAAACTTTGCCGACCTTATGCAGATCTCGGGTCTGACTCACGGTACCGACGTGTGGCTGGGCAACGCGCAGGATCTGATCAAGAACGGAATATGCGATATATCCCATGTCGTCGGAACGCGCGACGGTATAATGCTCGATCTTATCCGCTACGGTGTGGACAAGAACCTTTCCTTTAAGATAATGGAGCTGGTGCGCAAAAACAAAAAAGGCAAGCCGCTTCCCGAGGAGATGGTTGCCGCGATGAGGGAAAAGGGCGTTCCGGAATGGTATATCGATTCGCTTCGCAAGATAAAGTACATGTTCCCCAAGGCACATGCCGCCGCGTATGTTATGTCGGCGATACGTCTCGGGTGGTACAAGGTGCATCAGCCCGTGGCTTTTTACTGCGCGATACTGACCGTGGCTCCGGACGGCTTTGATGCCGCGATAGTTTCACGCGGCAGGCGCGCGGTCCTTGAGACCATGCAGGATATAAACGCGCGTTGGAACGAAGCGACTCAAAAGGAGAAGGAGCTTTTCGGAGCCATGCAATTTGCCAACGAATGCATGCTGAGAAATATAAAATTCCTGCCGGTCAGCCTTGAGCATTCGCATGCAAAGGAGTTCTTGCCGGAGGGCGGAAATATCCGCATGCCGTTTATGTCTCTGCCCGGCGTGGGAGAGAATGCCGCGCTGGCGATAATGAACGCGCGTGAGGAGGAGCCGTATTTTTCGGTTGAGGATCTTCAGCTTCGCGCAAAGCTGAACAAATCGGTGATCGAGATACTCAGGACCAACGGAGTGCTTGACAGACTCAGCGAAACTGCGCAGATATCTATGTTTGATCTGTTATAAACAAAAATCGTTGCTGCCTCACCGGTGTGAGACAGCAACGATAAAATTTTTCGGGGCGGTCAAAAACTCAATGTTTTTGACTGCCCCGGTTTTTGATCAGTTGTTCTGAAGAGCTTCGAGATATTTCACAACGTCGCCGACGGTGACGAAGCTGTGGATCTCGTCGTCCTGTATGTCGACGCCGAAGGTTTCTTCGCAGCGCATGACGAGCTCGGCAAGCTCAATCGAGTTGATGCCGAGGTCGTTTGAGAGTTCGGCATCCATGGTGATCTTTTCTTCCTCTACCTGAAGCTCGTCAACAAGCAGATCCTTGAATTGTTCAAACATAAAAATCTCCGTTCCGCCGCCGAGCTCGCGGCGGCAAAGTTGTTTGTTTGGGTAATATTCGCTCCGACTTTTGTGTCAAGCAACGATCGCACTTGCATTTCGGTTCCGATCCGTGTCGGCAGGAGCGAGCGGCACAACTCGCGCGGCTTGAAAGCCGAGCCGAGGGCACACTTTGATACATATTTTATTATACATCCAAATCGACCGTGTGTCAATAGTTATTTTGAAAATAACGGCAAATTATCGGCGCTGAGCGCAAAAGATCAGCGATATTTGTTATGCTTTCTGCCTTTGCGTGCGCTCAAAAAGGCGCGCCACGCGTTATACAGAACGGTCAGCACCAGCGCGCTTATCACGGTGGCGATAAAGAAGCGGCTCTTTGAAAATTTTCTTATCTGCTCCATCTGATAGAGCAGCTTGTTTTGCGTTGCCGCGGTCTTGGTCACAAGCGGTATTGAGGTAAGAATGTCGCCATCGTATCTTATCGTCACCGCGCCGCAGCGGACGCCTGCGGTGAACGGGGCTTCAAGCGAATCCACATTCAGCGTCACGGTAAAAGTGATGTCATCGCCTATGACGGCGCTCGTGGGAAGATAGCAATAGTAGGCTTCGGCGGGCACCAAAAGGACCGCGTCGGTATCCTCGCCGAAGGTGACCGGCAGCTCCGCTATCACGGTGGATACCGAGACGATCTCGCGGTAGCCGTAATTCTCAAACGCCCATTTTATAAGCGCGTTTGCGGAATCATAAGCGGAGTTGCGCCCGTCCTCCGTCTCGCGTCCTCCCATGATGACACAGATATATCCGGTGTTGTCCTGCCGCGCAAGGGTCGTGAGCGAGTATCCCGCGTCTTCGGTCATGCCGACATTCATTCCGCGGCAGAGCGAATTGTAATATTTTTTGCCGGATACTTGAGAGATGAGCTCGTTGCGGTTGTTTACCGTATACTTTTTTTCACTTCCCTCAAGAGTGTATGTCGGAGATGAGGTCACGGTCATGTAAAATTCGGACTCGGACAGAGCCAGTGCGAGCTTTCCGACATCTGCGGCAGTGGTGCGCATCAGCCTGTCGTGCATGCCGGTGACATTGGTGTAATATGTGTCGGTCATTCCGAGCGCGGCGGCGTTTTCGTTCATCAGTTCCACAAATGACGTAATATCACCGGCGGCAAGCCGTGCCAGCGCCAGAACGCCGTCGTTATAGCAACCCGCGAAGGCGATGTAAAACAGATCGCGTACAGTGACGGTGTCACCTGCGGTGAGTCCGTAGCGTGTGCCGACCGTGTCGGCGATCAGCTCGGAGGTGACGGTCAGCTTTTCGGATAGTCGGGAGGAAAGACAGCCCAGCGCGGTATATGCCGACATGAGCTTGACCGACGAAGCGGGATACACGAGCCTGTCGGCATTTTTTGAATACACGAGCGTTCCGCTTTCGGGATTGTAAAGATACGCCGCGTCGATATCGTTGAGGGTCGGGGGCTCGGCCGAAGATGTGTCTGCATCCGAGGCTGTCGCGCCGCAGAGCGCGGCGGCGTGCGTTGCCAATACGAGAAGGGCGAGCAGGAATGCGCATCCTCTCGCCGACGAGCTTATTATTTTGAGATACCGTTCTGTCCTCATTGCGGCATGACTCCGTCCCGATTCAGATATTCCCGCGCGGCGGCGATATCGCGTTCGACCTGCAGGGTAAGCTCCTCCGCGCAGGTAAAGCTTTTTTCGTCGCGCAGACGCGCCAAAAGGAAAACACGCGGGGATGCGCCGTACAGCATGATATCCCCGACATCGATAAGATGTGTTTCGTATCGAAAACTGCCGGTGGTGTCCATGGTGGGGGCCGTTCCCGCGTCGGTGACGGCGGGATAGCGATGCGGCACGCCATGAGCATCACGAATCTCGACGATGCTGACATATACGCCCGCCGCCGCTCTTGCGGCATTGGTTGCGGGACGCTGATTTATGGTCGGAAAGCCCAATCGCCGTCCGTCGCCGCGGCCGTGCTCGACCTGTCCGCCGATCGAAAACGGATGCCCGAGCAGAGCGTTCGCCTTCTCGATCTTTCCGCTTGCGACCAGCTCGCGTATTCTGCTTGAGCTGATCGGCGTTTCGTCCGACAAAAGCGGCGGGCAGACGTTCACCGCTCCCTTGCCGAAGAATGCCGCGAGCTCGCGCGGCGTGCCCAAGGCGCCCCTGCCGAAGGTGAAGTTAAATCCGCATGCCGCCGCACGACAGCGGCAATACCCATACAGCACATCCTTCAAAAATGCGTCGGGGGAAAGCTCGCGCAGGGCGGAAAAATCCGCCTCAAAAACATATTCCATACCCGCCTCGGCAAAAAGGCGGTATTTTTCCTCACGATCGGTCAGCGTGGGAACCTCCTTGCCGAAAAAAGCGGCGGGAGGCTCGGAAAAGCAAAAAACGCCCGGATGCAGACAGCCGCGGTCGCCGCAAAGCGCAGCGGCGGCGTCGGTTATCGTTCGGTGCGCACGGTGAAAGCCGTCAAAGCAGCCGAGCGCCAACGCCGCATCGAAGTTGCCGGCGTCTGCGGCGGAGCGGGAGGACAGCGGAATGAAACTGATGCCTTGCATACCGCCGTCAGGCTCCGATATAATACTTGATCATGGTCTCAAGCAATTCGTCGCGGTCAAAGCGCGCTATAAGACTGCGCGCGTTTTTGTGATTGGTGATATATGTCGGGTCATCGGACAGGATATACCCAACCAGCTGACTTACGGGATTATATCCCTTTTCGATCAAAGCGGAGGAGACCGCAAGCAGTGTCTCGCGAAGCAGCCTGTCATTGTCGTTGAGGCGGGTAAATTCGCGTGTGTCAAAATTGTGGTCTCTTTCTCCTGCCAAACCGTTTTTTTGTTCCTTGGTGCTCATAGTTCTCCTCGTTATCTTCTGTGCCGTGCACAGACTGCGGTAAATTTTTTGGCGGCGTTCTGCCGTCAAAATATCTCACATAATAATTATAACCCATACCGACGCCGTTTTCAAGTACTTTTTCCGCGTTTTAATAAAAAAATAAGAATTTCCCGATCTTTTTTCGTTTTAGCTCTTGATTTTATGTTGATAATATGGTATAATGCAATCAAGATACAGGGAGTAGTCTGCGCCTTTGTGCGTTATCGAGTCAACAACACCCTGAGGCTCTGCCTCATGGCTCGGTATAAGAGGTATGCCGCGGCATGCCATCCAATGACAAGACTTATCTGCCGCGGCAGAAAAAGTCTCTATCCTCTGCCGTAGGACACGCGTCCGAGGCGGGGGCTTTTTTATTGCCTGTAGAAGGGGGATCGTTACGATCATGGGATTTGTTGAAATATTTGTGCTTGCCGTGGGACTTTCGATGGATGCATTTGCGGTATCCGTTTGCAAGGGATTGTCGGTCACAAAAATGAAGCCGCGTCACGCGCTGATCGCGGGTGCGTATTTCGGGGGCTTTCAGGCGCTTATGCCGCTTATCGGCTATTACATAGGTGCGCAGTTTGCCGGCTTTATCGAGAAATACAGCCACTGGGTAGCCTTTATCCTGCTGGCGCTCATAGGTGCCAATATGATAAAGGAGTCATTTTCAAAGGAGGAGGAGGATTGCTCGGATTCCTTCTCCTTTAAGACCATGCTTCCCATGGCGATAGCCACCAGCATCGATGCGCTGGCGGTCGGTGTTGCGCTGTCGCTGTCGCTCGGAGAGGGAGAAAGTATCTTTCCGCCGGTGCTGATAATAGGCGCCACCACCTTTATCATCTCTGCGGTGGGAGTGAAGATAGGCAATGTTTTCGGCGACAAATACAAATCCCGCGCGGAATTTTGCGGCGGAGTCATACTCATCTTCGTTGGGCTCAAGCTATTGCTTGACGGTCTCGGAGTGTTGAGCTGAATTTTGAAAATATAATTACATAAATATTTAAGGGAGAACATCAAAAGAATGAAAGAGTATTTGCAAAACGCGGATCGGGTGCTCTCGGAACTTGAGAGTTCGGAGAGCGGTCTTTCGACCGCCGATGCCTCGGCGCGTCTTGAAAAGTACGGAAAAAACAAGTTGAAGGAAGCCGAAAAGGAATCATTGCTGCATAAGCTGCTTTCGCAGTTCACAGACCCGATGATAATAATCCTCATCGTGGCGGCGGTCATCTCGGGCATCACCGCGGTGATGCAAAACGAATCCTTTGCCGATGTTATCATCATCATGACGGTCGTCGTGATCAACGCGGTGCTGGGCGTGGTTCAAGAGAGCAAAGCCGAAAAGGCGATAGAGGCGCTCCAACAGATCGCCGCGGCGACCTCCAAGGTGATTCGTGACGGCAAGCAGGTCACGCTGCACAGCGATGAATTGGTACCCGGAGACATAGTTGTGCTTGAGGCGGGAGATGCCATTCCCGCGGATTGCCGTTTGATAGAATGCGCCAGCCTCAAATGCGAGGAAGCGGCTCTTACGGGCGAATCGGTGCCCGTGCTGAAGACCGCGGAGGTCATACTTCCCGCCGATAACGGCGATGTGCCGCTCGGCGACCGCAAGAATATGGTCTATATGGGTTCGACAGCGGTATACGGACGCGCCAAGGCGGTGGTCGTTGCCACGGGCATGGATACCGAAATGGGCAAGATCGCCGATGCGTTGACACGTGCCAAGGAAGAAGAAACTCCTCTCCAGCTGAAGCTGAACCAGCTGAGCAAGATATTGAGCTTTTTGGTGCTCGGCATATGTGTTGTGATCTTCGGTATAGATCTCATACGCATGGCACCGAATTTTTCGGGCGAGGCGATACTTGACACATTTATGGTCGCGGTCAGCCTTGCCGTTGCCGCAATTCCCGAGGGACTTGCCGCCGTTGTCACGATAGTGCTTTCGATAGGCGTTACCAACATGTCTCGCCGCAATGCCGTCATTCGCAAGCTGACAGCCGTTGAAACGCTGGGCTGCACGCAAATAATCTGCTCGGATAAGACCGGCACGTTGACTCAGAACAAGATGACCGTTGTCGACCACTACGGCGACGACGAGCAAAGGCTTGCCGAATCCTTTGCGCTCTGCACCGACGCGGTGCTTGCCGAGGGTAAGACGGTCTCCGAGGGCGACCCCACACAGACCGCCGTGGTCGATTATGCCGCGCGCATAGGTCTGCCGAAATACGAGCTTGAAAAGAAAATGCCCCGCGTGGGCGAGATCCCCTTTGACTCGGGCAGAAAGATGATGACGACGGTGCACCGCACCGAGGGCGGATATATCCAGCACACCACCGGTGCGCCGGATGTGGTGATCGGCAGATGCACTCACATTTTGGTGAACGGAGAGGTCATTCCCATGAGCGACGAGCTGAGAGTTCAGCTTGCCGCCGCCAACAAGCGCTTTGCCGATCGCGCACTGCGCGTGCTTGCCGCCTCTTATCGCACATACGAGTCCGCTCCCGCGGATTATACGCCGGATACGATGGAGTCGGAGCTGATATTCCTGGGGCTTTGCGGAATGATCGACCCCGTGCGCCCCGAGGTCATAGACGCGGTCAAGGAATGCCGCGCGGCGGGCATACGCCCGATAATGATAACGGGTGACCACCGCGACACCGCCGCGGCGATCGCGAGACAGCTGGGCATTCTGCGCGAGGGCGACCTTGCCATCACCGGAGCCGAGCTCAATGATATCTCGGATGAGGAGCTTGCGGCGACCATAGAAAGATATTCGGTCTACGCCCGCGTACAGCCCGAGCACAAGGTCAGAATTGTCAACGCATGGCGTTCTCACGGCTGCATTACGGCTATGACAGGCGACGGAGTGAATGATGCGCCGTCGATAAAATCCTCGGATATCGGAGTCGGCATGGGAATTACCGGTACCGACGTTACCAAAAACGTTGCCGACATGGTGCTTGCCGACGACAACTTTGCCACCATCGTGGCGGCGGTCGAGGAGGGACGGCGCATTTACGACAATATTCGTAAATCGATTCAGTTCCTGCTTTCCTCAAACCTTGCCGAGGTGCTTTCGATATTTGCGGCAACACTGCTCGGCTTTACCATTCTTGAGCCGGTGCACCTGCTTTGGATAAATCTTATCACCGACTGCTTGCCCGCCATCGCGCTCGGTATGGAAAAGAGCGAGCCGGACATCATGCGTCGTCCGCCGCGCGATTCAAAGGACGGCATATTTGCCGGCGGCATGGGCATACATATCGCCCTGCAGGGTCTTGTTATCGCGGGACTTACCGTGCTCTCATATTTTGTCGGTCACCGCATGGAGGCGGGCGACTGGGCGATAACCACCAGCCGCGACGGCATGACGATGGCTTTTCTTACCTTGTCGCTTATCGAAATGTTCCATTCCTTCAATATGCGCTCGCTCCATGGGTCTATATTCAAGCTTAAGGGACAAAACATTTGGCTTTGGGCGTCCATCATCGGTGCATTCGTTTTGACAACCGCGGTCATATATATCCCCGGCCTTTCGGATGCCTTCGGCTTTGCTCACATCAGCCTTGTGGAATATCTTGTGGCTGTGGCTATGGCGGTCGCCATCATTCCGATAGTCGAGCTTACAAAGCTTGTGACGTCGCGAGTGTTTAAACGCAAAAATCAAAAATAATTAAGCGGATATAAAAAGCCCCCGACGGTGCGACGCACCGTCGGGGGCTTGGACTTTACTTTGCAAAGTGATCAATCAAACGCATTCGGATTATTGCACCTAATACAATAAGCTCCGTACTTGACTGAGCACTCTTCGGGTTCATCCGGCATATACGCCAAGCACATGGGGCATACATGATACATTTCGTGGTATCCGTTTTTTACCGGTTCCCAGTATAGTGCTGTCATGTTGCATTTCTCCAGAACCTCTATATAATCACAGCAGTAATCGCCTTCGTCATTGGTCCTGATGCATCTGTATTCGTGGTAGTACACATTCGGATTGTATATGTCATCAGAGTCCCATCCGTAATCGCTGATCTTGTATTTCATCTGATGACCGTATGCATCGGCCCATGATAGATCATGACCGTTGCATATCGAACAATGCTCTATGACCGTACAAGTGGCGGGCACTCTTGTATGTGCTTCGTATTGCCGCAGGGAACACTTCTGACATAGCCTGGAGTGATATGTGACGTTGGTCATAACCCAATTGTTATATTCGTGATCACAAGTAGAACGAATAGCGGCATTTGTTACAATAGCATCGAGCGGTACTTCGTCAATGTCGCGCGATACTCC
>CAZPYK010000032.1:0-15219 GCA_964590755.1 uncultured Ruminococcus sp.
CGTACTCGTCTTATCAAAAAGGTGCAATCGAAGAAAATCACGAATTGATCCGGTAAGGCGATATGTGCGATAATAATAGCACGGAAGAAAAACACACGGGGGATCATTTCGATGATAAAGATATTGGTATGCGACGACGAGCGGGACATCGTTTCCGCGCTCGGAATATTTCTCGGCGGTCAGGGCTATGAGGTCGTTGAGGCTTACAACGGAGAGGAAGCCGTGGAGGCGGTGCGACGAGGCGGCATAAGCCTTTGCCTGCTGGATATAATGATGCCGCGCATGAACGGGCTCGACGCGCTGACGGCGATACGCGCGGAATCGAATATTCCCGTCATCCTTTTGACCGCCAAAAGCGAGGACGGCGACAAGATAATAGGTCTTGACATGGGCGCCGACGATTATGTGACAAAGCCCTTCAATCCCGCGGAGGTGATAGCCCGCGTGCGATCTCAGCTGCGCAGATATATGAGTTTGGGCGGAGGCGCCGAGGACCCCGGCGTTCTTACCGCGGGCGGCATAAGGCTCGACCGCGACCGCCGTGAGGTGACGCTCGACGGCGAGCCGGTCTCTCTCACGCCGACCGAATTCGACATTCTCGCCCTTCTGCTTGAGTCTCCGGGCAAGGTCTTCTCGCCGCGCGAGATCTACCGCCGCGTGCGGGGCGGCGACATCGAAGGCGACGAGCGTACCGTGGCGGTCCATATAAGACACCTGCGGGAAAAGCTTGAAATAGACCCCTCCGCTCCCCGCTATATCACGGTGGTCTGGGGTCAGGGCTACCGCTTGGAGCAGAATAAATCGGAAAGGAATGAACAAAAATGAAAAACCTCAAAAAAAGCGGCTTTGCCAAAGCCGCGGCGGCACTGCTCTGCTTTGTCTCCGCGCTCGCGCTCATAGCCGAGGCGGCATGCTGCGTCTTCTTTTACTCGATCGACATCTATTCATATTCCCGCGAGGAATACGCCTCGGAGCTGTACAATACCGCGGCATATGCTTACGGCGATTGCTTTTTGAGAGAGGCGGTCTCCTCCGGCAAAATAGCGCTTCCCGAGGATCACGTTCTTTATTACAGCATAAACCGCGACCTCGCTCCCTTCTTTGACACCTCACTCTGCTCGATATCGGTGAGGGACAAGGAGAGCGGCGCACTGCTCTGCACGCAAGAGGTGCCCGGCGAGGCGCTCTTTACCGCGACTTATGAGATATCTCTGCTCACACTGCGCACCGAGACCGACTATCCCGACACCTCCGCCGATCCGATCGACGATCGCTTGAAAGACGATCACGAATGGATCGATTACAGCGTCACCGTCACGCTCCCGAGCTCGGAACTTCCCGGCGACCTTGCATGCGCTGTACTGCGCGTCGCCCTCGCCGTTTGGAAACTGCGTGTCGCTCTTTATCCCATAGCGCTTCTCACCGCGGCAATATTTATTCTCGGCTTCATCTTTCTTTGCACGGCGGCGGGACATACAAAAAAGAGCGAGGAAATACACCTGCGCTTCCCCGCTCGCGTACCCCTCGATCTTCTGCTTTGCATCGTTGCCGCCGGATTTGTTTTGCCCATCTCGGCGTCGGCATTCTTCCTTGACGGCGCAAATTCACAGCTCATCTGGCCTCTGGGCATAACGGTCATAACGCTGAGCATGCTGCTTGGCGTCGCGACGGCAATATGGCTGCCCGTCTCCTTCTGTGCCCGCGTAAAGGCGGGCGGGTGGTGGAAAAACACCTTGATATATCGGCTCTGCCGTCTGCTTTGGCGCATGCTGGGAGGGATATTCGGAGCCGCCGCGAGGTTGATACACCGCATCCCTTACATCTGGCGCACCCTGCTTGCCGCATCGGCGGTCGCATTTTTGGGAATGCTTCTCGCCTTGGCGCGCGAGCCTCTGCTCTGGTTGCCGCTTGGTGCCGCGGTGATAGCCTACGCCGTTTGGTTCGCGCTTTCGGTGCAAAACCTGCGACGCGCCGCGGCGAGGCTTGCGGCGGGAGTGCTTGACGAGCCGCCGGACACCAAGCACATGCCGCATGAACTCGGCATGCTGGGCAAGGAGCTGTGCAACGTGCGCCTGGGGCTTTCCCGCGCCGTCGAATCGAAAATGAAGAGCGAGCGCATGAAGACCGAGCTGATAACCAACGTTTCGCACGATCTGAAGACACCGCTGACCTCAATAGTCAATTATGTAGAACTGCTGAACGCCGAAAAGCTTGACGGCAACGCCGCGGAATACGCGCAGGTGCTCGCACGCCAATCGGCGCGTCTGCGAAAGCTGACAGACGATCTCGTCGAAGCATCAAAGGCGACCTCGGGAAGTCTGACTCCGCAATTTGCTCCGGTCGATCTTTCGGTCATGGCGGAGCAGGCGGCGGGAGAATATGCCGAGCGGCTTGCCGCTCGCGAGCTGACGCTTGTCGTCACCGCGCCGCAAGATCCCGCCGTGATATCCGCCGACGGACGGCTGATGTGGCGGATCTGGGATAATCTTTTCGGAAACATCTGCAAGTACGCAATGCCGGGAACACGCGTGTATCTCACTCTTGAGGAACGCGCCGACAGCATGGTCGTCACCTTCCGCAACATATCCGAACAGCCGCTGAAGCGCTCGGGAGCGGAGCTGACCGAAAGATTCGTGCGCGACGACGATTCCCGCGCCGGCGAGGGCAGCGGACTCGGGCTCTCGATCGCCTCAAGCCTTGCGGCGGTGCAAAACGGAAAGCTGCAAGTCACAGCCGACGGAGATCTTTTTAAGGCGGAGCTCATCTTCAAGCTCGCCCGATCCGACGCGGCACGGCAGATCGATAATGATCGATAATATTGAGAAAAAATGACGGCTTTCGGTCGTCGGCGGCTTACCCGGGGATTTGTGCAATTATCCACTTGCGCACCTTCGGTATGCGGTTTTGGGGGCTGTAGACAAAACAAACGGTCTCGCCGAAGCGCCGAAAGTTTTCGCCCGCCTTTTTCAAAAGGCGGCGTCGGTCGAGGGCGCGCAGCCCTCGTCGCGCTCCGCAGAGCGCGAAAAAGCTCTTGGCGTTTCTCTTTTGTCAAGGCACCACCGCACAATTTTTTTATTCAATTGCGACGTCAGAAAATTCGTCAGATGCAGCAAATTGCCGCGCGCGTAGTTATGCTACGCGAAGGTAATTTGCGAAATATGACGGATTTTATGCAAGCAAGTGGGTGAAAAAGGCGTAGCCGTGAATTGTGCGGTGGCGCCTTGCCCTTTTCTCTTTGCGCCTGTGGTGTCAAAGAGAAAAGTGGCTGAAAAGTTTGTGCATTTTTACGTATTGCGCATCTTTTGTCTACAGTCTGTTTTTTGGGGCATGTCTCACGCAGGTGAGACATGCCCCTCAAAATATTTATTTCGGCTCACGAAGCCGCGAACAGCTTCTCAAAATCCGAATTCAATGTTTTTACGCCCATCTGAGCCGCCTGTGCAAGTCTCTTGATCCTGCTGGCAACGCCTGTCTGGTTGTCGCCCACAAGATCGCGGAAGCACTGGTGGATCGAGCTGATCTTCTTGGTGTAGAGCACACCCGGGTCGATATAGAGCTTCTCGGTAACAAGGTCAAGCATCTCCCAAGACTGAGGATCGTTGGTGTACTTGCTCTTGAGCGCGACCTCGTAGTATGCGGGGGTCACCGTCTTATAGCTTTCGGATGCGAACACCTCAAGCACCGCGCCGAGCATCTCGCGACGATCTTCGGGAGCGGTATTGGCGATACCGAACGCCGTGACCTGGTCATGCGCATAGCTGCAATAATCATCCTGGCTCTCGTCAAGCAGAGGCAGCGGAACTATGCCGTAGGTATCCTTCATGTCGCGCAGATATTCATCCTCGACCTCTATGATCCTGAGCGTCGCCATCGCGGCGTTGCCCTCGGAGAACAGCTTGGCTATATCCTGCTGCTCGGCATCGTTGGATTGATGCTTGACATTCAGCATTCCCTCGGTATTCCAGAACAGCTTTTGAAGCTTTTCGACCGCGGTAACGGTGCGCTCGGTGTCAAGCGCCCATTCAAGCATGTTGTCGGCATCCTTGGTAAGTATCGGAAGCTTTAATGCGCTCCAATAGCAATCCACGCCGATCATATCCGGATTGGATATAAAGCCGCAAATGTCGCCCTCGGTGGTCGTCTGGGTGGCATCAAGATCCTGCCAGAAGCGAGAGCAGATCTCTATCTGATAATCGATGGTCCACTTGTGCGCGTTTACCGTTTCGTAAAGGCTGGGGATATCATCCTTCTCCGCGAACATATTCGTGTTGAAGAAGGTGACAAAGATAAATCTGTAGGTGGAAAGCGCGGCAGCTCCGGTGCAGAGATACTGACCCTTGCCGATCGACGCCGACTCGTTAAAGCCCTGCGACCAATAGCCGCGCGTAAGGTCGAGCGTGCTTATGGTCTTGAGATCGGCAAAAATGTTCTCGGCGGTATACATGATGGTCGAGTACATGCTGTTTGCGAAGATGTCATACTCATGACCGGTGTTTGCCTGGTTTCTGATCACGTCGGAGACCGCATAGGCGTTGCCGGTGAGCTTGGTATTGTCGATGACGATATCCAGTCTCGCTTCAACGTTGGCGGTACGCTTGACGATCGCGGAATCGATAAGTCCGCCGTCGTCGTCTTCGATGGTTATCTCGTCGCTTACCCAATCCTTATCGCGGCTGACAAATGTCACCTTTTCCTTGTTAAAGGTCATGGTGGCGGGGATCTCGTCACCTATCTCATATTTGCTCTTTGTGACCTCGGGCTCGACCGTAGTCTCCGCTGCCGCGGGAGAGGTCGTAGTCTCGTCTCCGCCGTTCGGAGTGGTGTTCGAGCAGGCGACAAGAGACAGCGCGGTGATCAGCATGATAAGCATGAGCGCAAAAGCCGTAGATCTTATATGTCTTTTCATCGTTTCGGTTCCTTTTTCGTTTTGTTTTTGGGAGGACTTTTTCGGTCACCGAGCATCATCAGACCTCGGGCACCTCTATGGTCACCTCGTGGCCGCATTCCGCCGAGCGGGCGATGCCGTCGATGATCGCCTGGTTGTAAATGATCTGGCTTGAAGGCACAGGCGCGGGAGTGCCGTTCTTGCACGCGTCAAGGAAGGTGCGGATTTTGAGCTCAAACAGACCCTTCTTCATGGTGATGATCGGGATCTCGGTCTCGACCTGCTGACCGCAGACCTCGTGATATATCTTCATGGGACCGCCCACGGTGCCGTTCCAGCACTCGGTGGAGGGTATGCGCAGACCGCCCTTGGTGCCCAGTATTATGGTGTCACCGGGGGTGTCCATATTCATTGCCCAGGAGATGCGGAAGTCAAGCACTATATCTCCCTCAAGGCGAATGAACGCGGCGGCGAAATCGTCGACCTGAAACGCCTTTGCGTATTCGGCGCGCTTGTCGGCACGATAGCCGCAATAGTTGGGATCCTGTCCGAAGAAAGCGGACTTGTAGCCGGTCACGGTCAGGGGCTTCGGATATCCTATGGCGTTGAGCACCATATCCAGCGAATAGCAGCCGATGTCTCCCAGTGCGCCGATGCCGGCGGTCTCGTCGGTGATAAAGGAGGTGCCGTGAGGCGTGGGAATGCCGCGACGGCGTCCGCCGCCGGTCTGGATGTAATAGATCTTGCCCAGCTCGCCCGACTGAACGATCTTCTTGATCATCTGCATATTTGCGTCAAGTCTGGGCTGGAAGCCGATAGAGAGCACCTTGCCGCTCTTCTTTTCCGCCTTCATGACCTCTATCGCCTCGTCAAGAGTGACGGTAAAGGGCTTTTCAAGCAATACGTTGATACCGTGCTCAAGTGCGTATATCGCGGGAGCGGCATGCTGACGGTTGTAGGTGCAGATGGAGACCGCATCCAGGTGCAGCGACTCGTCGTCGATCATCTCCTTGTGGGATGCGTAATGCGTCTTGGCTCCCTCAATGCCGTATTTGTTGAAGAATGCCTCCGCCTTGCCGGGGATAAGGTCGGCACCCGCCACGATCTCAACATCCGGCTGAGCCAGGTATGCCTTCATGTGCGAGCCGGCTATCCAGCCGCAGCCGATGATGCCCACGCGCATCTTGCGGGTGGTGTCGACCGTTTCGGTGACCTGAGCGGTAAAGGTATTAAGACCGTCCATTGATTTGTCTGCCATTGTTTGATTCCTCCGAAAATAATTATTATCTTGTTGCGATCGCATTCCTCGTATCGGAATGCATTAATTATAGCTTGGATTCCAGACGCGGACTTTATAAAAATCGCCGTTGACAGAGGTGATGGCGCTCTTATCGGCTGCGTCATTACCGAACGTAAAAAGATCAACGATGTTTGACGTCCACGCCTTGTAGGAGCCGTAGGGCGCAATGCTCACCACTCGCCCGTCGTCAAAATTGCTTATCCCGGTGACATAAATTCGATTTATGAGTTCATTTCCCGCATAATCCGTAAAAAAGCGTTTTTCGGATTTGGAGTAGATGAATACCTCTGTTGTCGTTGTCACCCACATCCTGTCGCTGTTGCCGTAATACGGCTGAAGATCGTGCGCGGCTCCGCTCGGTATGGTGGCGCGAAGCTCCTCACGCTCTGCCACAACCACCGTGCCGCTGTCATTTAAGCTGACCTCATACGCAGTCAAAACGTTGGTACCGACCGCCCACAGCACTTCAAGCTCGGGATCGTAGAGCAAGCCGTGTGAGTCATCAAGCTTCACCGAGGTGAACAATCTGCCGTTTTTGTTGACATTGAAGAAGCGTATCTCTCCGCCATCGGATGCGGCGACTGCAATAACTCCGCAAGGTATCAGCTCGCAGGCGTGCGGATTTTTTGCCGTGTAAAGCGTTTGATACAGCACCTCATGCGCATCGTCATAAGAGACCATGCTTGCCATATTGCTGCCATAGGCGGCAAGCACGACCAACCTGCCGTTATATTCGCGCAGGCGTGTGTCAGCTATATTGTAAGCGGTATACTTATGAGTCCACAGCGAATCTTCAAGCGAAACTCCCCGGGTAATGTCGCAAACGCGCACCATGCTGTTTCTTTGATCGGCCAACACGACCAGATTGTTCAGCTCGGCAACACCGGAAAGCGACAGCGTCTCGGGTGATACCGCGGGATGACCGTGATCGTTCCTCTCTGCGTTTAACAACGCCTCACCGAGCGCCGCGAGTCCCAGACGCACCGCGTACTCGGATGTGCCCGCAACAACAATCTTATTGTTTTTTGCCGTCACGCTCCATGTTCCCGACGAAAGTCCGTCGGCCTCTGACGCCTCGTCACGCGCCACATCGCCGACCAATATCTCCGCTCCGTCGCCTACCGTGACGGTGTCATCTTTCACCGCAAGCTCTATGCCATACTCCGATGCGCACACGGAGATAAACTCATCTACTGCATGCTTCAAGGTGTCGGATGCCGATGCCGGGTATATCACAGTGCATGCGGCAATATCTATGCGCGTGTCGACAGGTTCTGTGATCTCCGGGGTCTCCGGCACCGTGGACATATCGGATGAAATATCGCCCCCATTATCTCCGCTGCACGCGGCAATCGGAATGAGCATAGCAGACGAAAGCAATATTGCGATTATTCTTTTTATCATCCCGAATTTCATCGTCAAGCACCGATCATACGCCTATAGACTTGAGGTATTCGCGGCTCTTCTTTGCGCACTCAAGCGGAGACAGCCCCATAGAAGGCTTATCCTGCTCTACGATGAGCCAACTGCTGCCCGCCTCCTCGGCGGCGGTAATGATAGACGGGAAGTTCTGAAGTCCCGCGCCCACGGGGCGGAACTCAAAACCGGACGGGCGCTTGGGAGCGGTGTTTTCGATGCCGATCAGCTCGTACATATCCTCGCTCTTCTCGCCGAAAAAGTCCTTGAGGTGGACCACGGGCGCTCTGCCGGCATACTTTCTTATGTAATCGGCGGGATCCTCGCCTCCGACATTGACCCAGCAGGTGTCAAGCTCGGTCGCAAGCAGGTCGGCGGGCACGGTATCGTAAAGAATATCCAACGCATATTTGCCGTCAAGCTTCATAAATTCGAAATCGTGATTGTGATAGAGCATTTGCATACCGAGCTTCTTTGCCGCGCGGCAGAGTATCTCGATGAATGCCACGACATACTCAAAATTCGGCGTGCCGGGGCGATGTATCTCGCCAAGGTATGGGACCGCCACGTATTTGCATCCTATCTCGGCATACTGAGAAAGCACACCGTAAGGGTCCTTGAGCATATCCACATAGGGGACATGCGCCGAAACGGGGGTGAGCCCCAGTTCCTCGCACATAGTGCGTACCTCGGCTGCCGTGTGACCGTACAGCCCCGCAAATTCAACGCCGTCATAGCCCATCTCGCGCAGGCTCGCAAGCGTTGAGCGCAGATCGGCCTCGGCCTCGCCGCGCACAGAATAGACCTGAATTCCAACCGGAAGTGCCATGTTTATCTCCGTTCCTTTCATTTCGACGCGGCGTTGCCGCGTCAATATTTTATTATCATCACTATTATAAGACATCAAATGCGGAATTGCAAGACATTTGTAGCATAAAATCGGACAAATATTGCTTTTGGGATTTCAAGTGACGTCAAAACATCATCAAAGCCCGAATGAAGCGGGCAAAAGTTCGGAAAGCGTATAACGCAGATATTCGCCGTCTCTGCCTGTGTCAAGCAATATCACAAATTCATCCGGGTCGCAGAATTCCGACATGACCTGGCGACAAACGCCGCAGGGCGGAAAAACGCCGCTTATATGCCCCTCCTTGCCTCCGGTGATCGCAATGGCACAAAAATCGCGCTTGCCCTCGCTTATCGCCTTAAAGAACGCCGTCCGCTCGGCGCAATTGGTCGGAGAATATGCCGCCGACTCGATGTTGCAGCCGCCGTATATCCCGCCGTCGGCGCAGAGCAGCGCCGCCCCGACGGTATAGTGAGAATAAGGCGCATAGGCGTTCTTCATCGCACTTCTCGCTTCGGCGATCAGCTTTAAGGGAGGCACCGACAGCTCGGCGTCGAAGCCGCGCGAGCGCGTGGGGTATTTCGCTCCCAAAAGCGAGCATACCGTTGCGGCGATATTGTCAAAGCCCGCACGGGTCCCCAGATCCTGCGGCTCAACGCCATCGCCGACGATCAGCAACGGAGTATATTCGCGTGTGTGATCGGTCGTCTTTTCAAAGCAGGGGTCGCAGCCGTGATCGGCGGTGATCATAAGCAGATCATCCTTGCCGAGCATCGGCAAAAAGTCTCCCAGCCACGCATCAAATTCGGATATCGCGCGTGCATAGCCCGCCGCATCCCGCCTGTGGCCGTATTTTGAATCGGTATCCACAAGATTCACAAAGCAAAGACCGCGAAAATCGCGCTTGGCATACTCGGCGGTCTTGCGCATGCCGTCGGCGTTATCCTCGGCGTAAACATAATCGCAAAGTCCGCGCCCGACAAAGATATCGTGTATCTTCCCGACGCCGAGCGTTTCGAGCCCCGCGTCCTTCAGCGCGTCAAGCATCGTCCGCGCGGGCGGCTCAAGCGAAAAGTCATGCCGACGCGAGGTGCGGGAAAAGTTCGGATATTCCCCTTCGAACGGACGCGCTATAACTCTGCCCACCGCATATTTGCCGCGCAATATCCTGCGCGCGGCGCGGCAATATTCGTAAAGCTGCTCGGGAGGCACAAGGCTCTCGTGCGCGGCGATCTGAAAAACGCTGTCGGCGGAGGTGTAAACGATAAGATCTCCCGTGCGCATATGCTCCTCGCCGTAGTCGGCAAGCACCGCCGTGCCGGAATATGGCTTGTTGCAGAGCACACCTCTCCCGGTGACGCGCTTGAACTCGTCAAGCACCTCATCGGGGAAACCCTCGGGAAAGGTCGGAAGCGGCGTTTTTGATATCAAGCCCGCGATCTCCCAGTGACCTATCGTCGTGTCCTTGCCGCGTGAAAGCTCGCTAAGACGCGCCACCGCCCCCGCCGGAGCCTTTGGCAGCTCGGTCGGACATTTTTTTGCCTGCCCTTCAATATTGAAGAGCCCCAGTCGGGTCAGATTCGGCGCATAAAACTCGGGATGTGAGGCAACGCTTGCCAGCGTGTCACCGCCGCGGTCACCGCCCGACTCCACCGCTCCGAACTCGGCGGCGTCCGGCATCTCGCCGATGCCGAAGCTGTCAAGCACTATCAAAAATATTCTCTTTTTAATCATTGCAATGCTCCAGTGCCACTGCGGTCTCAAGCGCGATCTCCATCATCTCGGTGAAGGAATTCTGCCGCTCCTCGGAGCTCGTGGCCTCGTGTGTCAAAAGATGATCGGATATGGTGCATATGGCAAGCGCGTTTTTGCCCGCACGCGCGGCGTTCATGTAGAGTGCCGCCGCCTCCATCTCGACCGCCATAACGCCCAGCTTTTGCCAGCGCCCCGACGCCTCGGGATCCGCGTCGTAAAAGGTGTCGGAGGAATAAAGATTGCCCACGTGATAACGCGCACCCCGCTTTTCGCAGGCGGCAACCGCCTCGCGCAGCATCTTATAGCTCGCTATCGGCGCGAAGTGCCCGCCGAGGTGAAACTGCTCGGAAAAATTCGAATTCGTGCACGCGCCCTGACCGATAACTATGTCGCGCACGCGTATATTTTCCTGCATAGCTCCCGCCGAGCCTATGCGCATGATGTTTTCGACTCCGAAGAAGTTATAAAGCTCATAGCTGTATATGCCTATCGACGGCATGCCCATTCCCGATGCCATCACGCTGACAGGCGTTCCGTGATATGTTCCGGTATAGCCCTGTATGCCGCGAACGTTGTTTATAAGTTTCGCATCCTCAAGAAAGTTTTCCGCGATGAATTTCGATCTGAGCGGATCGCCCGGCATCAGAACGGTCTTGGCAAAGTCCTCGGGACGTGCGTTTATGTGTGGTGTGGGATAGCTTGGCATTGCGTTAGCCTCCTTGTATATAAATTATAATTTAGAAAAGCTTATCGTTGTCCGCCGCGTCGGCATCAAACATCGGATATACTAAGCTGCTTTTTCTGCTCGGCAACGGCGCGGCTCCAGCATTTGTGGCACATGGCGACATATGAATCGTTGCCGCCCAGCATGACCTGCTCGCCCTCGGTGAGTATTCTGCCCTCGCCGTCGATGCGCGCGTTGACTATCGCCTTAGTTCCGCATTCGCACACCGTCTTTATCTCGGTGACCGAATCGGATATTTCAAACAGCCTTTGACTGCCGGGGAAAAGATGCGTGGTGAAATCGGTCCTGAGCCCGAAGCAGAGCACCGGACGGTCATATTCATCGGCAATGCGGCGCATGCCGTCGATCTGCGCGGGAGTAAAGAACTGCGCCTCGTCGGCTATGACCACATCGACGTCGCAGTGCTCGGAATCGAACATTGCAAAAACATCGTCACTCGGGGATATCACATCCCCCTCGGCGGAAAGTCCTATGCGCGAGCGCACCGTCGCCACGCCGTCGCGCGTGTCTGTCGCGGGCTTGATGAGCCACACGCTCATGCCGCGCTCCTCGTAATTGAATTTGGTTATCAGCGCCTGCGCGGTCTTTGACGACCCCATCGCGCCGTATTTGAAATAAAGCTTAGCCATTTTCCTCGTTCTCCTTGCCCTCCATGAAGTACGCCGCCTCCATGTCCGCCACCGAAAGCGCAAAGGCAAGCGGGAACATCTCAAGCGCCTTTCCGACGGTTCCGTTGTCCTCGGTGCCCGAAAAGCCCATGTGATAGCGAATGGCAAACGCCTCGTCACGCGTCAGCTTCATAAAGCCGGAGACTATATATACCGATTTTTCGCCGTGGCCGTAGGGCAGTCTGTCGTCTATCGTGTAATAGGGTACCGCCGTCCACACGCCGTTCTTTTTCACATTGCGGCTTTCGACGCGGTAAAAATTGACCTTGCAAAGGTCGTGCAAAAGCGCCGATATGGCAATGCTCTCGTTGTCGTAATGTATGCCGTAGAGCTGTTGCATGCGCGGACGTGCCAGCTGATCGCAGAGGCAATCATATACGTTAAGGCTGTGGCGGCAGAGTCCGCCCGGCTCGGCTCCGTGATATCTTGTGGATGCGGGAGCGGTAAAAAAGTCGCTCGACTCGGAGCACAAAAAGCGCAAAAGCTCCGCAGAACCCTCGCGGGTGATATTTTCCTTGAATATGTCGATAAATCTTTGCTTGTCGGCTGCCATGTCTATCATTTCGGTGTTATTCCTTTTCTTTCCGCAATTCGGATATTATTGTGCGGGATCTATGTATTTCCAAAGCTTTATAAAATAATCGGCTCCCGATATCACCGTCATCACGCCGGCGCAAATGCCGGAGGCGAGCGATATCGGCTGTATGCTCTTCACGACCTGCGGAATAAGCTCATCCGGGAAGAAGCCGAGCAGTACCGGCTCGAGCAGAAGCGCACAGACCATGACTATTTGAGACACGGTCTTGATCTTTCCCGCCATGCTTGCGGGAACGACCACCCCGCGCCCCGCGGTGACCAGCCTCAGCGAGGTCACGCCGAGCTCGCGAAAGATTATCGCAAGCAGTACCCAAAAGAGCCACGCGCGAATATTTTCATAGCGATAAAATACCGCCATCAGCGTTCCGATGACCATGAATTTGTCCGCCAGCGGATCGATCAGCTTGCCGAAATCGGTCACAAGCCCCCGCCCTCTCGCTATCTTTCCGTCCAGCATGTCTGTCACCGACGCGATGACAAAGAGCGCACCCGCTATGGTGCGGGATACGACCTCGGGCAAAAGCGATTCGGGCAAGAGCACCGCCGCTATGCAAAACGGAACCAGACAAAGACGCGCCAGCGTCAGCTTGTTGGGGAGATTGAGCCCCTGCGACGCTTTACTCATGACAGCCTCCGTTCGTGGCTACGCCGCAAAGATCGTAATCGAGCACCTCGGTTATCTTAACATCGACGAACGAGCCGGGAGCCACGCGGCGCGGCGCACGGAAATATACCTTGCCGTCTATCTCGGGCGCGTCGGCATAGCTGCGACCGAAATGCATTTCCGACACGGGGTCGAAATCCTCGCACAGCACGCGGCGCACGCTGCCGATGAGCGCGCGGTTCTTCTCCTCGCTTATCACGAGCTGGTCGCGCATGATGATATCGGCGCGATCCTGCTTCAACTGCTCGTCTATCTGGTCGGGCATATCCGCGGCGGGAGTTCCCTCCTCGCGCGAATAGGGGAAGACGCCCAAGCGGTCGAACTTCACCTCGTTTACGAATTCGCACAGCTCGGCAAAATCCTCCTCGGTCTCACCGGGAAAGCCGGTGATAAAGGTGGTGCGCAGCACGATGCCGGGAATATTCTCGCGCAGGCGACGTATGACGTCGCGTATCATCGCACTGTCGCCGTGACGGTTCATGCGGCGAAGCACGCCGTCGGATATATGCTGAAGCGGAATATCCATATATTTAAGCACGCGCGGATTGTCGCGTATCTCGGCGATCAGCTCGTCGGTGATCTTGTCTGGATAGCAATAAAGAAGCCTAAAATAGACCCGCTTTGTCGCGTCGGTCAGCTCGCGAAGCAGGCGCGCCAGCGAATATTCGCCGTAAAGGTCGATGCCGTAGCGCGTGATATCCTGCGCGATTATGCTTATCTCCCGCGCGCCCAGCGCCTCAAGCTCGATCGCCTCGCGCACCAGCTCCTCTATCGGTCTTGAACGATATTTGCCGCGAATATACGGAATGGCACAATAGGTGCAGCGGTTGTCACAGCCCTCGCCGATCTTGAGATATGTCCAAAACTGCGGGGTGGTCAGCACGCGGTCGCCGCCGAGAGCCACGGTATCCTTGTCGCCGAAAGCCGCAAAGCCGCGCTCGCCGCGCTCGACCGAGCGCACCGCATCCACGATATCATGTATCGAACCCACGCCCAGAACGGCATCCACCTCGGGGAACTCGGCAAGCACCTCGTCGCGATAGCGCTCGGTCATGCATCCCGTAACGATGATCCCCTTGAGTGTGTGGTTGGTCTTGAGCCACGCAACGTCGAGAATATTGTCTATCGACTCGCGCTTTGCCGCCTCTATAAAGGCGCAGGTGTTGATAACTATTATGTCAGCCTCGGTCTCGTCCGGCGTGATCTCATAGCCTGCGACCCGCAGCTCGTTCAGCATGACCTCGGTGTCAAGCTGATTTTTGGGACATCCCAGGGAAATAAAGCCTATCTTCGTCTTCATATATCTTTACATCCTATCTTTCGTTTCATTCTCAAAGCGTTACAAAGCCCAGCTTGCGTCTGACCTTGGAGAGAGTCTTGCGGGCATAGTATGCCGCCTCGGCCGAGCCCTTTTTCATGACCTCCTCAAGATACGCCTTGTCCGCCAAGAGTCTTGCGTATTCCTCGCGCACGGGAGCCAGCCTGTCGGCGACTGCCTCTCCCACGGCGAGCTTGAACTCGGCATACCCGCGTCCGTCAAACTCGCGCTCGATCTCGTCGTCGGTCTTGCCCGTGACGCAGGAATAAATCGTCATAAGATTGCCTATTCCCTCCTTGCCCTCGGCGCGACGAACGGTGCTGTCCGAATCGGTGACCGCACGCTTGAACTTGCGTATCACCGTGTCGCGGTCGTCAAGAATACGCACCACCGCGTTTTCGTTCTCGTCGGATTTGCTCATCTTCTTGGTCGGGTCGGCAAGCGACATTATCTTGGCTCCCGAGGTCGGAATCAGCGGCTCGGGCGCGGTAAAGGTGTCGGGATAGAGCTGGTTGAAGCGGTCACAGATATTTCTCGCCAGCTCGACATGCTGCTTTTGATCTATTCCGACAGGCACGACATCTGTCTGATAGAGCAGGATGTCCGCCGCCATCAGAACCGGGTAGGTAAACAGCCCCGCGTTGACATTGTCGGCATGCCGTGCGCTCTTATCCTTGAACTGCGTCATGCGCGAAAGCTCGCCGAACATGGTAAAGCAATCAAGCATCCAGGCAAGCTCGGTGTGCGCCGGAACATGCGACTGAACGTAAAGTGTGTTCCGCTCGGGATCCAGCCCGCAGGCGATATAAAGCGCCAGTGTTTCATATGTGCGGCGGCGCAGCTCGGCGGGAACCTGCCGCACCGTTATCGCGTGCTGATCCACCACGCAGTAAAAGCATTTGTATTTATCGGAAAATTCCGAAAAATTCTTTATCGCGCCGAGGTAATTGCCTATGGTGAGATTTCCGGAGGGCTGAACGCCCGAAAAGCATATTTTTTGATCGTTTATCATAACGTCTTACCT
>CAZPYK010000033.1:0-14904 GCA_964590755.1 uncultured Ruminococcus sp.
GCATGAATACGTAGGATCGTATCTGAGAGCCCCATTCGATGTTGGTCTTGTTGCCCTGTATCTCGGCTATGGTATCGAGACGCTCGCGTATTTTTATCTCCATCAGCTTGGATTTGAGCATCTTCATTGCGGTCTCCTTGTTTTGGAGCTGTGAGCGCTCGGTCTGGCAGGTGACCACGATTCCGGTCGGCTTGTGAACTATGCGCACCGCCGAGGAGACTTTGTTGACATTCTGACCTCCCGCACCGCTGGAGTGGAAGGGAATGAAGTCGTAATCCTCGTCACGCACGACGACCTCGTCCAGCTTGTCGAACTCGGGCATGACCTCGATCGATGCAAAGGAGGTCTGCCGTCTGCCCGCCGCGTCAAAGGGGGAGACGCGCACAAGCCTGTGAACGCCGTTCTCGCTCTTGAGGTAACCGTAGGCATTGGTGCCCTCCACGAATATCGTGGCGCTCTTGATGCCCGCTTCTTCACCGTCCAGCCAGTCGGTCAGCTTGACCTTAAATCCGTTCTGCGCTGCCCAGCGGGTTATCATGCGGTAGAGCATCAGCGCCCAGTCCTGCGCCTCGGTGCCGCCGGCGCCGGGGTGGAAGGAGACTATGGCGTTGTTGCGGTCATATTCGCCGGAAAGCAGTATCGAGGTGCGTTCGCGCTCTTCCTGTTTTAATATTTCGTCAAGCTCGTTTTGGACCTCGGGAACCGAGCTCTCGTCGTTTTCCTCTATTGCCATTTCGGCGAGAGTGATGGCATCCTCAAGGCGCGCGCAGAGCGCTTCGTACTCCGCGACCGTGTCTTTTGATTGCTTTATCGTTTGAAGGACCTTGGAGGAACGCTCCTGATCGCCCCAAAAATTCGGTTCGAGCGTTTGCGCTTCCAGCTCCTCCGCCTTTTGGCGCAGCTCATCCACGCGCAAAGCCGAGCCCAGCTCCCGAAGTACCGGTCGCATGGATACGAGTTTATATTTTGTTTCTTCAAGTGCAACTATCATTGATATAAAGATCTCCGTTGTTAAATTGACATTTCATTTCATTATAGTATACCATAAAATGCATCGATATTGCAATAGATTATTGAAATTTTTTTGCGCGAACGGGGAAAAGATACGGCATTTTCGGGAAAATAGGGTTGACATTCGTTCAAGATTGTGGTAAGATTTAAATGCTACACATCTCAAAATTGAATAGAATATCGTAAGTAAGGCTATAACTGTATCCAAATGACATTGGCGACAATAATCGGCAAAAGGTGCCGTTTCTTCGCTAAAGCATTCGTTGATGATCATTTGGGTCGACTTACGCTTTTTGAGATGTGTAGCAACATTGAAGGGATGCACTTTTTCGGTGCGTCTCGTCATGGGGCGCACTTTTTGTTTTAGAGCCAAAAAGTCCCCCACGTTTTAAGGAGGGTAAAATGGAAAAAAGCTTGATCACTAAAGCAGGGGTGCTGAATTATTTGCAGGGTGCAAAAGAAATCGAAAAGGATATTTATACGCTGGAAAAGGCGTGTGAGAAACTGGAAGCGGACATAGAAAACAAGGAATATAAACGCAAAAGTGAATCGGAAGAAATCAAGAGGTGGAATAGAACAATCTCCTCCTGCGTAAACGACATATCGAATGTTGCAAAAAACGTTGAAATATTACCGACCGATTTTAAGACAGATTGCAGGGTAAGTGATGTGACTTCCAAATACACATTTGGAGAGTGTTTTGGGGTGATAACTTTCATATCCGCTGTGTTGGGAGTGATCATCATTGTTGTTGGGTGCGGTATTGCTGGTGGCATGGAGAGCATTATTACTTATACGGGTGCTGGTATGTTCGGAGGATGCTGGTTAATTGGCCTCATTGGAGCGCCGATCTGCATTGTGCGCTCGAAAGTGAAGCGTGCTGAAGAAAGAAACGCCGAGAACAGAGCATTAAATTCAAAAAACAAGCGAGCAAATGAGAAAGCAATTCAGCAATATAAGGAAGATCGGCATGCAACAATTGCAACATGCAAAGCATACATAAAAGAATGCGAAGAAAAGATCAAAAATTACGAGAGTTCAATGCAATTTAACCGTGCTCAAGTCGCTGATCTCAAGAGCATCCTCGAATCCCTCTATGCCAACCGTGAAAAATTCTATTCCGTCGGCGTCGTTCCGCCGGATTATCGCACGATGGACTGCGTTTATGTGCTCGATCAGATATTCCGCAACGATCTCGCCGACACTATGCGCGAGGCGGTGCTGCTGTATGATGAACGTGCCTTCCGCGGCGATGTCATCCGCGGTATGCAGAATGTTTCGCGCCAGCTGGGCAACCTGTCCTTGATAATGTCGGCGCTGCGTGTCGATGTCAATATGGTCGGGCACGATGTGGCGCTCATGTGCGACGATATGACGCGCGTCTATGAGCAAAATCGCAAACTTGCCGCCGATGTCGCGCGGAGCAACGACCGCCTCTGTGAGGAGACCAAGTTGCACCGCTACGCCGTCGAGGCGTTGCGCGATTCGAATCAAAAGCTTGTCGATCGCTTGAACGAGAATCAATAAATCGATCGTGCGGAGCCGATACGGTCCCGGAGTGGGTTATCTCGGGGCTCCGGCGTCGAATATCGCAAATATTTTTCAAATTATACTACACTTTTTTCGGAAAGTGTAGTATAATTATTTTATTAAAGTGATAGGTGTGAAAGGAAGAGGCCGATGTCCGATATCGTATTGAAGGCAAATGCCAAGATCAATCTGTTTCTTGAGGTGGGCGGGCGCAGAGCCGACGGCTATCATGATATAGAGAGCGTGATGCAATCGGTCACGCTTTGCGACATTGTGCGAATATCGTCGGGCGCGGGAGTTGCCGCCGGCATACGCCTTGCTTGCGCTCCGCTGCCTTGCGATAACCGCAACATAGCCTATCGCGCGGCAAAGCGCTTTTTTGAGGCGGCGGGAATAACGCCGCGAGCGGATATATCGATAGAAAAGCATATTCCGATAGCCGCGGGGCTGGCGGGAGGAAGCACCGACTGCGCGGCGGTGCTTTACGGTCTTAACAAGTTGTGGGGAGCGCCGCTCTCGCGCGACGCGCTCCACTCGCTTGCGGCGACGCTGGGGGCGGATGTGCCCTTCTGTCTTGAAGGCGGCACTGTGCTGGCGCGCGGGATAGGCGAACGCCTCGTGCCTTGTCATCCTCTGCCCGAATGCGCGGTGCTGATCGCGCGGCGCGGCGTTGGGGTGCTGACCGCCGAGGCATACCGCGAGCTGGATGCATCGCGAGAGGGCGGGGAATACATTCCGCGCTGTGCCGCGGGAATGCTTTCCGCGCTTGAGGGCGGAAGGCTTTGCGACGTGGTGAGCGAGCTTTACAATGCGTTTTCGCGTCTTTCCTACACCGCGGAGACCGGTGTCGACGCGATCGTCGACATCTGCCGCGAGAGCGGCGGACATGCTCTGCTCAGCGGAAGCGGACCGTCCGTCTTTGCGCTTTTTGAGGACGAGGCGACGGCGCACGAGGCGGCAGAGCGCATAAGCGCGCGCTTTTCGGACGCCTTTTGCGCGGTATGCCGCGCGGCGAACAAAAATTTCGAATAAACAATTCAAAATAAATAATTAACGGAGGTCGACATGTCAAACGACAATGTGTATTACGGCAGGGGAAACGCCGAGATGTATGACGATTACATGGACTTTATCAATTATGTTTTCGGCTTTAACGGCAATTCAAGCGATTTTAAAAAGCTGCTTCCGAAGCTTTACCGACCGGAAGACGACCCCGCGGGGCATTCCTATGTTGCGACCGAAGGCGGCAAGCTGAAGGCGGCGGTGGGGGCTTTTGACCTTGACATGTGCGTGGACGGCGAGATATTGCACACGCGCGGGATAGGCAATGTGGCGGTGCATCCTTATGCGCGCTCGCGCGGATATATGCGCCGACTCATGAATGACGCGCTTGACGACATGATACGCGACGGTATCGATTATTCGATACTCGGCGGACGGCGGCAAAGGTATAATTATTTTTCGTATGACAAGGCCGGAGTCAATATCCGTCTCGGATTCAATGCGGACAATATACGTCACACCTTCGGTCAAACGCGCAGATATGATATCGATGTGCGCAGGATAAGCGCATCCGACGACGCGGAGCTTGACGAGATCGCCGCGCTGTACGGGACGCTTCCGCTTCACGGTGTCCGCGAGCGCGGGCGGCTGTTCGATATACTTTCCTCGTGGAATTCGACCGTGTGGTGCGGCTTTTCGGGCGACACGTTTGCGGGGTATGCCGTTATAAACGGCGAGAGCGTAAGCGAGATAGCGGTAAAAGATGAGGCGCGTCTGCCCGAATTCGTTGCGGCGCTGTTCGACGCGCGCGGCAAGGGAAAGCTTACGGTGAATCTGCCGCCGTTTTTGCCGGGATATATCGAAAGGCTTTGCCGCATTGCGGAAGGCTGTGACATAGAGCCGAACAAATCCTTCTCGGTGCTGAATTACGAGCGCACCGTGCGGGCGTTTCTGCGTCTGAAGGCCGAATGCGCGGCATGTCCGTTGCCCGACGGTGAGCTGACGCTTTTGATACACGGCAGAGCGGGGGACGAGCGGATCACGTTGTCGGTCGTGGGGAGCGTTCCTCTGGTGTCTGCGACCGACAAGCCTGCGGATATCGAGCTTGAGCATCTTGACGCCATGAACCTGCTGTTTGCGCCGTTATGCCCCGCGCGCGACCGCTTGCCGGCGTTTGCGCGCGTGTGGCTGCCGCTTCCGATCTACGTTTATTATGCGGATGCGGTGTGAGCCGATCGGTATGTGTGCTTTGCATAAAAATCGTGAATATTCAAGAAAATATTCATTCCGGTGTTGACTTTTAATTTTTTTAAGATATAATGTATACTATATAATGGAGCGGAATGCGTTTTTTGGCGAGTCTTCGTTTTTGGCGGGGATATTCATCGCGCGTATGCATTCCGAGTCTCGGTAAGAGTGGTATTGGATAATGACAAGAAGAGAAGCAAGAGAGAACGCCGTAGGGCTTTTGTTTGAATACGCATTTCACACCGATGCGGATGCGGAGAGGATATATGCCGAGGCGCGCGAGGTGCGCGAGCTGCCCGACAACGCCTTTACGAGATCGCTGTTTTTCGGCACGATAGAAAATATCGATGCCGTGGATGCCGCCGTGGCGGCAAATCTGCGCGGCTGGAGAGCGGAGCGTATATCGAACGTTGCGCGAGCCATTCTGCGTTTGGGTGTTTATGAGATACTTTTTTGCGACGTTCCCGATCATGTTGCGATAAACGAGGCGGTAGAACTGACCAAAAAATTCGACGACGACAAGGCGCGTTCCTTTGTTAACGGAGTGCTTCATTCGGTAATGAAGGGCAAGTCCGATGGTGGGGAGAAGAAAGAGGTCGCCGAGGCAGCCGCCTCGGGTGATGAAGAGGTAGACGGCTGATGCTGTTTTGCGGTATAGATACCAGCAATTACACCACATCGGCGGCGCTCTGTCGCGAGGACGGCAGTGTGGCGGCAAACCTTAAGGAGCCGTTGCCGGTGCGTCACGGCGAATGCGGACTGCGCCAATCCGACGCGGTGTTTGCGCATGTGAAGAATCTTCCCGCGCTTGCCGAGCGCTTGCGTCGGGTGCTCGGGGCGGATGAGTTTCGCGGCGAGCGGATCGCCGCTTTCGGTGTATCGGCGACCCCGAGAGATGCCGAGGGCTCCTACATGCCCTGCTTTTTGAGCGGAGTTGCCGCCGCGTCGACCGCCGCCGCGGCAAGCGGGGTGCCGCTCTATCGCTTTTCGCATCAGAGCGGACATATCATGGCGGCAATATATTCCTCGGGCGCGGACGTGTTGCGAAACGGCGAAAAGCATCTGGCTTTTCACGTTTCGGGAGGTACGACCGAGGCGTTGCTGGTGAACGCTCGTTGCGGCGGCTTCGATGTTGAAAAGGTCGGCGGAACGCGCGACCTCAATGCCGGGCAGGTGATAGACCGCGTGGGCGTGAAGTTGGGAATGGATTTTCCGTGCGGCGCGGCGCTCGAGGCGCTTTCCGAAAGGTCGGAGCGCACTCACACCTTTAAAAGGCTTCCCGTCGGGGACGGATGGTGCAATCTTTCCGGATTGCAAAATCTTATTGAAAAGCAACTGTCTGACGGTGTCGAGGCATGCGACGCGGCGGCGTATCTTTTTGATTACATTGCGGCGATACTTGAGCTTACGGCTCGCGAACTGCGAGAAAAGCACGGAGACCTGCCGATAGTTTTTGCGGGCGGGGTAATGAGCAACCGTCGCATAAGAAGACAGCTTGAGAAGCTTGGCGGGTGCAGCTTTGCCGAGCCGCAATTTTCGGCGGACAATGCCGCGGGCATAGCACTGCTCTGCCGCGAAAGCTATTTGGCGGAGCACCCTCATGAATAACGCCGGCATCGAGGCGCTGTCGGTCACGGCGCTGAACGAATATATAAAGACCCTTCTCGACACCGACGATGTGCTTGCCGCCGTTGCGGTGCGCGGGGAGATATCGAATTTTAAGAATCACTATCAGACCGGGCATTTTTATTTCACCTTAAAGGATGACGGTGGGTGTATCGCCGCGGTTATGTTTCGCGCGTATGCTTCAAGGTTGGATTTTCTTCCCGCGGACGGAATGAAGGCGGTGCTGTTCGGTCATGTTTCGTCATATGTAAAGAGCGGGCAGTATCAGATCTATGTCACCGATATGATTCTCGACGGTGCCGGTGCGCTCTATCTTCGTTATGAACAGCTCAAGGCGCGACTTTCCGCCGAGGGATTGTTCGACGCATCGCGAAAAAAGCCGATACCGCGCTATCCCGAGCGCATCGGCGTGGTGACTTCCCCCACGGGGGCGGCGATCAGGGATATACTCAATATCCTGGGCAGGCGCTTTCCGTATGCCGAGGTGACGCTCTATCCCGCCTTGGTGCAGGGAAGCGGCGCCGAGGCGAGCGTTTGCGGGGGAATAGAATATTTCAATCGGCTTTCTCGGGACGAGGCGCCGGACGTGCTGATAATAGGTCGCGGCGGCGGATCGATAGAGGATCTTTGGGCGTTTAACGGCGAGACGCTGGCGAGGACTATAGCCGCGTCGCGCATTCCGATAATCAGTGCGGTCGGGCACGAGACCGACTTCACCATTGCCGATCTCGCGGCGGATCTGCGTGCTCCCACGCCGTCCGCGGCGGCAGAGCAGGCGGTCCCGGATGCGGGAAGGCTGTGGCAACAGCTTGACAACGTCGAAGCGCGTTGTCGCGCACTGCTTACGGCGAGGCTCGAACGTGAGAGCGCAAGGTTGTCGGCGCTTGCGTCGCGGCGGGCGCTGGTGGATCCGCAATATCTGCTTGACGTCAAAAGCACGGCTCTTTTAATGACCGAGGAGCGCATGTCGGCGCTTTACGAGTCGCGACTTGCGTCGTCGGAGGCGGGGCTTGCACGAGCCGTGGCGGCTCTTGAAGCCATGGATCCCCTGAAGGTGCTCTCGCGCGGATACGCCGCCGTGCGTATGCAGGGAGCCGATGGAGAAGAACGTGTCATGACCGATGCCGCGCGGCTTTCGTGCGGTGATGAAATAATGCTTTCAATGCGCGACGGCGAGGTGAAGGCAAGGATCGAGGAGATCGAAATAAATGGTAACGGATAACGAAAAGATCGAAGCGGCCGAGGAAAAAAAACCGCGCGCCGAAAAAAGCGCAAAGAGCAAAAATGACATGACCTTTGAGGCGGCAATGCAACGTCTCGAAGCGGTCGTGCGCGCGCTTGAGGACGGAAAGACGACGCTTGATGCTTCCATGAAGCTGTACGAGGAGGGCGTGTCACTGGTCCGCATTTGTGAAAATAAGCTTGAGGATGCCCGAAAGCGGGTCAAAGTGCTGACCGACGACGAAATAAAGAATGCCCAAGGTTAGGCATTCGCGGAGTGCTTTTCAATGAATAATGAAGCTATAGATATAAATGCGTTGCTGTCGGCTTCCGCACGTAAGGTCGAAGCGAAGCTTAGAGGGCTGTATCCCTCGAAAGCCGATGCCGACACGCTCGAAAATGCCGAGCTTTACAGCCTAATGGCGGGCGGAAAGCGGATAAGGCCCTTTTTGGTGCTTGAGCTTTGCCGCTTGTTCGGCGGCACCGAGGAGGCGGCGATGCCGTTTGCGTGTGCTCTTGAGATGCTGCACACCTTCTCGCTCATACACGACGATCTGCCCTGTATGGACAATGATGATCTGCGTCGCGGCATACCGACCAATCACAGGGTGTTCGGAGAGGCGACGGCGCTTTTGGCTGGAGACGCGCTTGAGATAAGGGCGATATCCGTTGCGGCGCATAACTCACACATTGAAGCGCGGCACGCGCTGAGAGCGGTGAAAGCGCTTTCGGATGGTGCCGTGGAGATGATATCCGGGCAGATAATGGATATGTCCGCCGAAAAAAACGCGCTCTCCTTCGATGAACTCGTTATACTTCAAGCCAAAAAGACGGGCGCTTTGATGGAGCTTGGGGCTCGGCTGGGGTGCATTGCGGCGAAAGTGGAGGATGACGATGAGCGCATGCGCGATGCGGTGCATTTTGCGCGTGACGTGGGGCGCGCCTTTCAGATAATAGACGATGTGCTCGACGCGGAGAGCACCGCGCAGGAGCTGGGAAAGAATGTCGGCTCGGACGAGCGCGACGGCAAGGTGACCTATCTCAGCTTTATGTCCGCCGCGGAGGCGCGCCTCTGTGCCACCGAGACGACGGCGCACGCCGTCGATGCGATAAAAAAATATCGCGGCAGCGAGACTCTCGTTCGGCTTGCCGAATGGCTTATCGGGCGGCGCAAATGAGAGCGGATGTTTTTCTTGCCGCACACGGTCTTGCCGAGAGTCGGGAAAAAGCCAAGCGGCTCATCTCCGAAGGCGCGGTGAGCATAGACGGCGCGGTGGTGCGCAGACCGTCGTGTGAGGTCGCGGAGGATACCCCTCTTGAACTCGTGAAGATCTCCGAGGCGGCACAAACGAGATATGTCGGTCGCGGAGGTTTGAAGCTTGAGGCGGCGCTGGATGCGTTCGGCATATCCGTCGTCGGCGCACATGCATTGGACATAGGAGCCTCGACCGGCGGCTTTACCGATTGCCTTCTCATGCGCGGAGCGAGCCGCGTGACGGCGGTGGATTCCGGGCACGGTCAGCTGGCGCAAAAGCTTCTGAATGACGAAAGGGTGCGCTCGCTTGAGGGCGTGAACGCGAGATATCTGAACGCGGATATCGTCGGGTGCGGATATGATATAATAGTTATGGATGTGTCTTTTATATCGCAGACGCTGATATTGCCGGTGCTTCCGCCCCTGCTTGGGCGCGACGGAGTACTGATAAGCCTTATAAAGCCGCAGTTTGAGGTCGGCAGAGCGTATGTCGGCAAGGGCGGTATAGTCAAGTCGTCTTCGGCTCGCGAGAGGGCTGTCGAAAACGTTCGCAATACGGCAGCGGCGCTGGGATTCTCGTGCATGGGAGTAATCATGTCCCCCATAGAAGGCGGCGACGGAAACACCGAGTATCTTGCGGCGTTTTCGCTTGCACAATGAGCGGAAGCTCGCGGTTTTAATAATAATATTAACAATTAACGATTACGGATCACGGCGGTCTGCCGATGAGATCGGGATCGCAAAAATATCAAGTAAGGGCGGTGAGCGCGTTGCAGTTTTCAAGGGTTGCGGTGGTGACCAATTTCAATATACCCGAAAAGGCGGAGGTGGCACGTGCCGCGGCAAGGGCGTTTGCCTCCTTCGGTGCGTCGCTCCTCGTTGATGTTGGGATGCGTGGACGGTGCGGCTTTGAAAAGCTCGGCATAACGCCGAAATATCTTCCCGCACATTTGTTGTACGAGACCTCGGAGCTGATCGTCGTTATAGGCGGCGACGGTTCGGTGCTTGAGGCGGCGAGGCGCAGCGTGACGCGCGGTGTTCCCGTGCTCGGGATCAACAAAGGGAGGCTGGGCTTCCTTTGCGAGCTTGAGGCGGATGAAATGCCGCTGCTCGAAAGGCTTTACAACGGAGAATACACGATAGAAAAGCATTCTATGCTGAACACCGAGGTGCTGGCAAGACCGGATGAAAACGGTGAGCGGCGACGTCTTTACATCGCTCGCGCGCTGAACGACGCGGTGGTGTCAAACGGTTCGGTGGCAAGAATGGTGGATATAGAACTGCGCGAGAGCGGCAGACTCATCGCCGCGTATCGTGCGGACGGCCTTATAGCCGCGACACCGACGGGTTCGACGGCTTACTCACTGTCGGCGGGTGGTCCGGTGATGGATCCGCGTCTCGGCGGCATATGCGTGACACCTATCTGCGCACATTCGATGGGTGCGCGTTCGATAGTTTTTCCGGACAGCGCACGTCTTGAGATGGTCAATGTGTGCCAACGTGAATCGGCACTCTTTTTGACGGTCGACGGACGCGTGAACATCAAGCTTGCAAAAGGGGAGGCTGTGCGCGTTACCCGCTCCGATCGCACGGTCGGAATAGTCAGGCTGAAGGATGACGGATTTTACGGTACATTTCAAAAGAAGATAAGCGGGATATAACAGCCGCGCGGCGGCGGAACGGAGGTGCTTATGAAAAGCGGACGACATGACAAGATAATGGAGCTCATCGATCATTTCGAGATCGAAACGCAGGAGGAACTCATACGCTTTTTACAGCGTGAGGGATACAATGTGACTCAGGCGACCGTCTCACGGGACATAAACGAGCTGAAGCTCTCCAAGATCCCGACGGGGCACGGTACTTATAAATATACAATGCCCAAGCCAAAGTCAAAGCCAAAGCCGGATCCCGAAAAGCCCGAGGCGAGTCTCAATTTCAACAATGCGATCATCGAATCGATCAAAAAGGTCGATTTTTCCGGAAATATGCTTGTTGTTTCGACATATCCGGGGCTTGCCAACGCCGTGGCAGCGGGGCTTGATGCGATAGAGAGTGACGATATACTGGGCAGCGTCGCCGGGGATGACACGATCTTTATTGTGACTCGCGGTCCGGAGGCGTCCAAAGAGCTCGTCGAGCGGATAATGTCGCTGATGAAGGTGAACTGACGAAGGACGATCCCCGTCGAGTTCGACATTTAACAACAAAAAGCGGATCTGCGTCTTACCGAAAGGAGCGTTTTTGAGTGCTGCGGTCGCTTCATATAGAAAATATTGCCGTTATCCGTACGCTTGAGCTTGAGCTGCGCGACGGCTTTACCGCGATGACCGGCGAGACCGGTGCGGGAAAATCAATAATAATCGACAGCATCAATTTTTTGCTGGGCAATCGTGTGGCACGTGAGCTTGTCCGCTCCGGAGAATCGCGCGCGGTGGTGTCTGCCGTTTTTGACGGCATAGACGACAGACTGCGCGGGGAGCTCATCCTTGCGGGCGCGGAGTGCGAGGACGGCGAGATCTCGCTCGAACGCACCCTGACAACGGACGGTCGCTCGGTGTGCCGCGTCGACGGCAGGCAGGTCACACAGGCGGTCCTGCGCCGCGTCGGACGTCTTTTGGTGTCGATACACGGTCAAAACGAAAACGGAAAGCTGACCGACCCCTCGGCGGTCCTCGAAATGCTGGATGCCATGGCTCATACCGAGGGGGTGCTTGCCGAATATAAGAAGCTTTATTCCGAGCTGGGCGGCGTGAAAAGCGAGATCGCGGGCTATTGCCGCGACGAAAAGGAAAAAAATCAGCTCCGCGATATGCTTGAATATCAGATAAAGGATATTTCCTCCCTTAAGCTGAAACCGGGCGAGGAAGAACGCTTGAATGCGGAAAAGCGGCGTCTTTCGGGGCTGGAGCGGATAAAAAAGCAATCCGACATAGCACTGCGGGCGATCTATTCCAACGAAAAGGGGATAACCGCGTCATATCTCTTGACGCGTGCCGCCGAGGCTCTGTCAAAGCTTGCCGATATATATCCCGAATATACCGAATATGCCGAACGGCTCTCATCCTGCAGATACGAAGCGGATGATATTGCCGCGGAAATATACGCGCGCGCCGAGGAAGCGCAGAGCGAGGATCCCACCGCCGCGATCGATGCCGCCGAGGCGAGGCTTGACGCCATAGGAAAGCTGAAGCGACGGTACGGTCAAACGGTGGAGGAGATAATAAAATATCGCGACGATGCGATAAAGAGGCTGGCGGAACTTGACTGCGGCGAGGACAGGCTGATCGAGCTGCGCGAGCGCGAGCGTGAGCTTTCAAACAGGCTGACAAATGTCGGTTCGACGCTGAGTGAGTTGAGACATGCGGCGGCGGCAAAAGCCGAAATGGGCGTCGCGGAGTCGCTGGCATTCCTTGATATGCCCAAGGTCAGGTTCGCCATAAGGCTCACGCCGCTCGACGAGCCTGCCGCGAGCGGTATCGATCGGGTGGAGCTTTTGATATCCTCGAATCCCGGCGAACCGCCGATGCCGCTCTCGCGTATTGCTTCGGGCGGCGAGCTGGCAAGGATCATGCTGTCGCTCAAAAGTGTTATGTCGGGGCTTGACGGCGTGCCCACGCTCATATATGACGAGGTGGACACCGGAATATCCGGCAAGACCTCGCGCAAGGTGGGGATCAAGCTGAAGCGCTCGGCACGCAATGCGCAGGTGCTGTGTGTTACGCATTCGGCGCAGATAGCCTCTCTTGCGGATACGCATCTGTTGATAACCAAGCGCGAGAGGGACGGTCGCAGTGAATCGACCGTGGAGCAACCCGACGATGAGGGCAGAGTGGATGAGATAGCCCGAATACTCGGCGGTATCAATGTCACCGAGGCGCAACGCGCCGCCGCACGAGAGCTGATAGCCGAGGGGAAAACATTATAAAAGTTGCCGTATGACGGCGGAACGGAGATCGTTATGACAACATTATTTTTGATCGTCTCGGAGAATATGCTTGCTGCATTCTCCCCCGCGACGGGAGACGCGAGCCGACCGTGGCTGTGGCTTGTCATAGCCGGCGCGGCGGTCGTCGTTGCCGCGTTGCTTTTGATCACCATGAAAAAGAGCCGTGACGACGACAACGATGACGACAAGGATAAATAAAAGATAAAAGGACAAATAACACGCCGCACGCGGCGGAACGGAGATCTATATGACAAATCTGAAGAACGAGATCGCAAGAGCGGTCTGCGACAAGATCAAACAAAGCTTTTCGGGAGTCGAAATTCCCGAAGCGGATATAGCCGCAATGCTTGAATATCCTCCCGATGCATCGATGGGAGATCTGGCTCTGCCTTGCTTTAAGCTCAGCCGCTCTCTGCACCGTGCGCCGGCGCAGATATCCGACACCATAGCCGATGGACTTTCCGTGGTCGGAGTGGCATCCGTCGAATCGGTAAAGGGATATCTCAATTTCAAGCTCGATGACGCATATCTTGCCGATTCGGTGGTCACCGATGTGCTTGCCTTGGGCGAGCGCTACGGCGCGCCGAGCATCGGAGAAGGGAAGACGGTCGTCCTCGATTATTCCTCCCCCAATGTTGCCAAGCCCTTTCATATCGGGCATCTGGGCACCACCGTTATCGGGCATTCGCTGAAAAAGCTGCATGAATTTGCGGGTTACAAATGTGTGGGCGTGAACCACCTGGGAGATTGGGGAACGCAGTTCGGCAAGCTTATCGTGGCATACAGAAAATGGGGAAGCCGCGAGGAGGTCGAACGGCGCGAGATAGATGAGCTCGTGGCGCTTTATGTCAAGTTCCACGAGGAAGCGGAGCGTTGCCCCGAGCTGAATGACGAGGCGAGAGCGGAATTTACCAAGCTTGAACACCACGACGAGGAGAATATGGCTCTTTGGCGCTGGTTTATCGATATATCGCTGCGCGAATACGGAAAGACCTATGATCAGCTGGGCATCACCTTTGACAGCTATAAGGGCGAAAGCTTTTATTACGACAAGGTGCCCGCGGTGGTGGAGCGCCTGCGCGAGAGCGGATTGCTGCGCGAGGATGACGGTGCCGAGATCGTCGATCTTGAGAAGTACGGCATGCCGCCCTGTCTTATACTCAAAAAGGACGGCTCGTCTATATATCCCTCGCGCGATATCGCCGCGGCGTTCTACCGAAAAGAAGAATACGATTTCGAAAAATGCATATACGTGACCTCGGCGGGGCAATCACTTCACTTTGCGCAGTGGTTCAAGGTCGTTGAGCTCATGGGCTGCGATTGGGCGGACAAGCTGGTGCATGTTCCGTACGGCACGGTGTCGATAAACGGCACCAAACTTGCCACGCGTACCGGAAACGTCATTCTTTTGCGCGATCTTTTTGCCGAATCGATAGAAAAGGTCCGCGAGATAACCCGCGAAAAGAATCCCGATATGTCGGAGGAGGAGATAGGCGAGATATCCGAGCGTGTCGGAGTCGGTGCGATAGTGTTTTATTATCTTTCCAACAACCGCATAAAGGATATAAACTTTATGCTTGAGGATGCGCTGTCTTATGACGGAAACACCGGGCCGTATGTTCAATATACCTATGCGCGTATATCTTCGCTGCTTTCCCGCGCCGACGTCGATATCTCAAAGCCCGCGGGCGGATACAAACTGGATACGCCGGAGGAGCACGAGCTTTTGAAGCTTTTGGCTGTCTTCCCGGATCGTGTGCTTGCCGCGCTTCGCGATTATGAGCCCTCGGTCATCACGCGCTTTATAATAGAGCTCGCGGCATCCTATAACCGCTTCTATCACAACTGTCAGATACTGAACGCAGAGGATGAGCGTGTGCGCGTGTCGCGGCTGGCTCTTTCGGCGGCGGTAAAGACGGTGCTGGGCACGGCACTTGAGCTTATTTGCATGAAAAAGACCGAAAAAATATAAGCTCGTTCAAAAACAAAAAGATTATCATACAATATAAAAGTGAGGAAATAAAACCATGTCAGGACACAGCAAATGGAGCAACATTAAGCA
>CAZPYK010000034.1:0-14868 GCA_964590755.1 uncultured Ruminococcus sp.
CCCCTTCTTTTCTTTTCCTCACGGTAAGGGGATTTTACTTTGGCAACTTACCCCGCGGAGCCGATGCAACGACTTTACAAATAAAGTCGAAAATAATATTGACCTTTTTGCTCTTATGTGCTATAATATTGCTGCGAGATAATTATTACGCAACAATATAATAAAAATATATCGCGGTTCCGCATGTCGGATCAGGGGGAAGTTCGGTGAGATTCCGTCGCAACAGCCATTACCGTAAAAGAGGCAACGTCCTCTCAAAGTCGGAATACCTGCCGCGGTATATATCAGGGCATTCGGCATAACAGCCGAAACATTTTTGGGCAAGGAAGAGTGCAGCCGACTTTGATGATCCGCAGGGAAGGTGTCAAAAAACGCACTTTTTCATCGGGTCCTTTAGAGTTGGATATGCGCTTATTGCCGAAAAGGCAATAGGCGCTTTCTTTTTTTCACACGGAGAGGTCGCAAAGGATCATGACAAGGGAAGAATGTATAGCATTGCTTATCGAAAAAAGCCGAGAGCTTGAGGGTCGCGGAGAGTGCCGCTATCCGAAACGCTCCGACTTTTCGGACGCCGAGGCGATGACCGTCAAGGCGCATCTCGGTCCGTGGCCGCGCGCCCTTGAAGCGGCGGGGCTCAAGCCGCCGCGAAGCGACGACCGCCCGACGCTCAATCGTGAAAAAAGGATCCGCGCCAAAAGACGGCGCACCGCCGCCCGAAAACAGAAAAAAGACCCAACCGACACGTAATAATATCAAAAAATCAAAAAAGAAAGGCATTAAAATGAAGACCAAAAAGCTTTTATCCATCATCCTTACCGTCACCCTTCTTGCGGGCATTGCCGTGTGCAATGTATCTGCCGCGGAAGCCCCCACCGTTTACGTCACAGTAGCCAACGGCGAGCTTTGCCTCACTCAAAAGGCCGTTACCGTCACCGATGTTGACGGAGACGGTTCGCTGACTCTGTGCGACGCATTGCAGCTGGCGCACGCCGCATCATATGAAGGCGGTGCCGACGGCTTTGAGGTCTCAAACGGTCTCTACGGACCTTATATCACCAAGCTCTGGGGCGTTGCCAATGGCGGCAGCTACGGCATTTATGTCAACGATACCGCCGCCATGACTATCGGCGATGCCGTCAAGGACGGCGACCATGTATATGCGTTCGTCTACACCGACCTTACTGCATACTCCGATTCCTATTGCTTCTTCGACCTCTCCCGCGAAGACATCAACACGGGCGACGCCCTGTCGCTCACCTTGACCGCTCTCGGTTATAACGAGAGCTGGGAGCTGGTAAAAAGACCTGTAGCCAACGCTGTTTTGACCATCGACGGCAAGGATACCGAATTCAAGACCGACGAAAACGGAAAGGTCTCGGTGATCCTCGATGACGCGCTCGAAGCGGGCGCGCACACGCTCAGCGCGCACATATCCGATTTCGTTGCCATACCGCCCGTATGCACGGTATATGTCAACTCGTCAACCGAGCCCGTCCCCACGGGAGACACCGCGGGATACGTGATCTTTGCAACCGTTGCGGTCGCCGTTATCGGAGCGGCACTGCTGTTCGGATACAAGAAGTGCCGTGAAGAATAAAACTCCGCTGCGCCGCTTTTGCGGCGCAGTCTTGTCGCTGCTGCTTCTCGCCTCGATCGCCGCACTGCCCGCGACCGCAGCATCGACCGAAAGCATTATCGATGATACCATCTCTCATCTTTATGCCACCGACGGAAGCCCGGAGGCTTGGGTAAGCGGCACGCTTGCCGACGGCGCGGGCTCATCCTCGGAATGGTATATACTGTCGCTTTGCGGATACAAGGGCGCGCCCGAGCTTTCGACCTACGCCGACGCGCTTGAAGCAAAGATGAACGCCGGCGTTCCGGTCGGCGCGGTCGAACGCCAGAGATGCGCGCTGACACTTATCGCCTGCGGTCGCGGGGATAGCTCCGCTGTGTCTTCGGTTGCCGACGATACCATAGGCAAGCAGGGCATAATGAGCCTGATCTTCGGTCTGCACCTTTTAAACAACGGCGCGATATCTTCCGAATATACCACCGCTGAGCTTATCGACGAGCTGCTTTCATCAAGGCTCGCAGACGGCGGCTGGGCACTGATCGGCGAAAGATTCGATGCCGATGTGACCGCCATGGCAGTGCAAGCGCTTGCGCCGCATGTCGACAACGCCGAGGTGAGCTCCGCTGTCAACAGCGCACTTGAGCGCTTAAGTCTGTGCCAGCTTGACAGCGGTGCATATTTGAGCTACGGAGTCGAAAATCCCGAAACCACCGCGCAGGTGCTGACCGCGCTGACATCCCTGGGCATCGACCCGCGCACCGACGAACGATTTATCAAGAACGGCAACACGACCGTCGACGCAATACTCGGCTTTCGTCTTGCCGACGGCGGATTTTGCCACGAGCACGGCAAAGGAGAAAACGTCTCGTCGACCGTGCAAGCGCTGTATTCTCTCATCTCGCTTTGGCGACTCGAAAGCGGACTCGGTCCCTTTTATATTTTCAACTCGGATACCGACGCGGAGATCTCCTTTTCCGAAACATTCCCCGTCTCATCCGACACCTTCTTCCACATCATAACATCCGCCGCGCCCGATTCGGATGCTTTCAACACTCCCGACACCCCCGACACGGCCGAAGCTCCCGCGCCCGAGGCAAAGCACGGCTATAAGCTTTATATATGCCTTGGGACCGCGGCAGCGTTGGTCGCATTTCTTGTAATATTGGCGATATCAAAAAAGCTGAACCTCAAAAACGCTTTGTTTGCTTTGGCGGTATCGGGTCTTGTCGTCATCCTTGTTCTTTCCCTGAATATATGCCTGCCCGGCGATTATTACGGAAGAACGGATACCTCGGGCAACAGCATCGGCACTGTCACCCTGTCCTTACGCTGTGACAACGCCGTGGCGGCAGGAGCCGAGCGAGAGAACGGTGTCATTCTCGACGCCACCTCTATTGACCTATACGATGGCGACAGCGTATACGATCTGCTCATCCGCGCCGCGGCGGAGCTCACGATAAGCGTTGACCACTCGGGCTCGGGCGGAATGGAATATATCCGCGCCATCGACGGGCTTTACGAATATGATTTCGGCGAGCTTTCGGGCTGGATGTATCGCGTAAACGGACAAGCGCCCTCGGTGGGCTGCGGCTCGTATATCTTGAGCGACGGTGACACCGTTGAATGGATATACACCTGCGCCCTCGGAGAGGATATAGAATAAAGCTCCCCCGATAAAAAGCATTTACGAAGAAAGGAGAACGCACATGCGCGACCTTGAGCATTTAAATCCCCTAGCCGCTTTTGCATATTTCGGTGCTCTGCTCGGCATATTGATGTTCACGCGAAACCCCATATTGCTATGTGAGGCGCTGTGCGGCGTTCTGCTTTATTTTCTCACGTCGCGATCGCGCTTCCGCCGCCCGGGCGGAACACTCGCCTTCGGCGCCATGCTGTTCATACTTTCGGCGATAATAAATCCGCTTGTCTCGCACAAGGGGAACACGGTGCTTTTTTTGCTGAACGATAACAGGATAACGCTTGAGGCATTGCTTTACGGAGCTGACACGGGACTTATGCTTTGTGCGTCCTTTCTTTGGTTTGCTGTTTTTTCAAGCATCATGACCGCCGACCGCTGTCTGTATCTTTTGGGCAGACTTTCGCCGCGCCTTGCACTGTTGCTCTCCATGTCGCTTAGATATATTCCCCTGCTCCGTCGACGCGCCCGGGAGATACGCGATGCACGCCGCGCCATGGGGCTTGAATATGACGACAATATCGTCGATTCGATAAAAAGCGGCGCCGGGACCTTCTCAGCTCTTGTCTCATGGTCGCTTGAAAACGGCATCGTCACCGCGGACAGCATGGACGCTCGCGGCTTCGGTATCGGGCGACGCACGCATTTCGCAATATATAAATTCCGATGTTCGGACGCCGCTTTTACCGTCTTGATCGCCGCCCTTGCCGCGGGAACGATAATTCCCGCCGCCCTCGGAGCATTGAGCGTGGAATTTTATCCGACGCTCGCGCTTGCCCCGAGCTCGGCGGCATCTCTTGTGGCATATATTTGCTACGCCGCGCTCTCTCTGCTTGCCCCAATGATGAATGTAATAAAGGAATCAAACGAAAGATGCTGTCTGTCAAGGATCTGAGCTTTAAATATTCAACCTCTCATGAAAAAGCGCTTTGCAATATAAGCTTCACGGTCGACGACGGAGACATGCTTCTTGTCTGCGGGGAGACCGGAAGCGGAAAATCCACCCTCTTGCGCCTGCTCAAGCGCGAGATATCCCCCCGCGGTGAGTTTTCGGGCGAGATAATGCTCGACGGCCGCCCGATATCCGAGCTTTCCGACTGCGAATGCGCGGCAAGGATAGGATATGTCTCTCAATACCCGGAGGAGCAGATAGTCACCGACCGAGTGTGGCACGAGCTCGCCTTCGGGCTTGAAAGTCTCGGGCTCCCCTCCGATACCATACGCCGCCGCGTTGCGGAAACCGCAAGCTTTTTCGGCATAGAAGCATGGTTTGAAAAAAGCACCGCCGAGCTTTCGGGAGGTCAGAAGCAGCTTTTGGCACTTGCGTCGGTCATGGTGATGCAGCCGGATATCCTTTTGCTTGACGAGCCCACGGCTCGCCTTGACCCAATCGCCGCCGCGGAGCTTATCTCTGCCGTGGCACGCCTCAATCGCGAGCTGTCGCTTACCGTAATAATTGCCGAGCACCGCCTCGACGAGGCACTTCCGCACTCAAAGCATTTTGCTTTTCTGAAAAAAGGGAGCATGCTCCTGTTTGACCGCACCGCCGACGCGGTGAAGGCCGTCACGCGCGATCGGGCAAGATTCACATCGGCTTGCGGCGCCCTGCCGGGAGCCGCAAGGCTTTATGCTTCCCTCTCCGACATCCTACCCGAAGCTATCGCGCCTCCGCTCACCATAGGCGAGGGCAGAGCCATGGTGAAAAAGTATTTCAACAATAGCATCCGCTCGCTTTCCGAGGCTGCCGAGCCCAATGGCAAAAAAGACAAGCTGTCCCACTTCAAACAAAAATATGCCGTCGAATTTCGCGACGTTCGCTTTAAATATGAACGCTCGGGAGAGGATGTATTGCGCGGGCTCTCATTGCAAGTCAAACAGGGAGAGATATTTTGTCTGCTCGGCGGAAACGGCTCCGGAAAGTCGACCGCTCTCTCTGTTGCCGCGGGTCTTTTGCACCCGTATTGCGGAAGTGTTCGGATATTCGAAAAAAAGCTCACGGCATATTCAAGCCGCGAGCTCTATCAAAACAATATCGGCATGCTGCCGCAGGATGTGCGCACCGTCTTTCGGTGCAATTCGGTGCGCGAGGAGCTGAGCGAGGCTAACGCCGAACTATCTGCGCTGCCGTTTGACACCACCCTTGAGCTGCTCGATATGCATCCGTACGATCTTTCGGGCGGACAGCAGGAGCTTTTGGCACTGTCAAAGCTGTTGGCGCGTGATCCGCGCATACTGCTTCTCGACGAGCCGACCAAGGGGCTTGACGCCGCGACGCGGGCGGCGTTCAAAGCTCTGCTTCTCCGTTTGCGCGACGAGGGAAGGACGATGATACTTGTGACGCACGACGCCGACTTTGCCGCGGAATGCGCCGACCGCTGTGCCCTGCTCTTTAGGGGAGAAGTGGTCTGTTCCGACACCCCGCGCGAATTTTTCAACAACAATTTTCATTACACCACTGCCGCAAATCGCATCTGCCGCGGCAGCTTCGACCGAATAGTCGGGATCGACGAGGCGGCGGACATCTGCCGCTTGAACGGACTTCGCGCGAATGAGGCGAGAATGAAGGAGCGCTCATGTCAATGATCAAAAACGCGCCCCCGAGCCGTCCGCCGCGGCTGTGGATGCGTCTGCGGATACTGCTTCCGTTCTTGGTGATTCCCGCAACGGTGCTGTGCGGCGCACTGTTTGTCGACTCAAAGCATCACGCCTTTGTCTCGCTCGCGGTATCACTGATGTCTCTTTTGTTCTTTTTTTCAAGCTTTGAGCAAAAAAAGATAGGCTCGCGCAGAATGGTGCTTGCGGCGATCACTATCGCACTGTCTGTGGCGGGAAGATTCATTCCGCTTTTCAAGCCGGTCGCCGCACTCACCGTACTCAGCGCCGTTTATCTCGGAGGCGAGACCGGATATCTTGTTGGGGCACTCTCGGCATTGATATCAAATATTTATTTCGGTCAGGGACCGTGGACGCCCTTTCAAATGCTGGCATGGGGAATGATAGGACTTATCGCCGGACTGCTCTCGCGACCGCTGAAGCGCAGTCGTGCGCTTCTTATAAGCTACGGTGCGCTCGCGGGTGTGATATTCTCGATGATCATGGATGTTTGGACGGTGCTGTGGTACAACGGCGAATTTTCCGCCGCGCTGTATCTCTCGGCAACAGTCACCGCCCTGCCGCACACACTGCTCTATGCCATATCAAATATCATCTTTCTCGCTCTGCTTGCCCGAGACTACGGCGAACGAATGGAACGAATAAAATTAAAATATCGAATTTAAGGCAACACCGCACAATTCACGGCCGCCGCCTTTTTACTCACTTGCTTGCTCAAAATCCGTCATATTTCACAAATTCCCTTCGCGTAGGATGAACTACGCGCGTTGAGGCGGGAAATTTGTTTCATCTGACGAATTTTCCGACTGCGCAATTGAGCAAAAAGAATTGTGCGGTATTGCCTTAAAACATGAATAAAATGCCGCCGTATCGGTAAACACTATACCGATACGGCGGCGCGACCTTTTTACATATTCCAAAAAACACGAGGTCGCACATGAAATTATTATATCCTCACTCAAAGCATCCCGGCATTTGTCGCGCCGCCGCGCTCATTGCCTCAACTCTCGCTTTTGCAATGATCACAGCACTTGTGCTTTCCTGCCTGCCGATACACGGCGAGACCGACATCTACCGCAAGGTCCTGCGCCTCCACGTGATCGCAGATTCGGACAACGAGCGGGACCAAAGCATAAAGTTGTCGGTGCGCGATGCGTTGCTTGATGTCATTCCCGATATCCTCGGGAAATGCTCCGATATTGACGAGGCGGTCAAGGCGGCAAACGAACGCCGCGAGCTTCTGCTTGCCACAGCAAACGCCGAGCTTGAGCGTCTCGGCGCAGACTATACGGCGGCGATGACGCTGGGCACGGAATACTACCCCACTCGCGAATATGACGGCGTTCGTCTGCCCGCGGGGAGATACACTTCTTTGCGCATAGTGCTCGGCAGCGGAGAGGGTCGCAACTGGTGGTGTGTGCTCTTCCCCTCTCTCTGCCTCTCCGCGGCAAAAAGAAGCATAGCTCCGGATGCCACAGCCGCGCCGCCCGCCGAAAACGAATATATCGCCGCGGGATTTACGCCCGAGCAATACCGCACGATAACCGAGACCGACGCGCCGAAATATCGCATACGCTTTAAGCTGCTGGAACTTTTATTCGCCGAGCGCTGAGGAGTGGTCTCGTCAGAGCACCGAAGGTTTTCGCCACGGGGGATGTAGACAATAGATATACAAAATATAAAAATACACAAAGTCCTCAGCCACTTTTCTCTTTGACACCACAGGCGCAAAGAGAAAAGTTAACAAAAGAGAAACGCCATAGGTTTTTCGCGCTCTGCGGAGCGCGACGAGGGCTGCGCGCCCTCGACCGCTGGGGCTGTCTCGCTGACGCGAGCCAAGCCCCTAAAATCGAACTCGACGAATGAAATTCGTCGTTTTGACGCCAAATAACATGAAATTTTGCAACATGAAGCGTCAAAAACGTTCGATTTTTCGAAAATGACGGTATCCCGACCGTCATTTTCGACCGGGCTGACACCCGGGCGAAAACTTTCGGCAATTTGCCCAGACCGTTTGTTTTGTCTGCAACCCGAGGGGCGCGTCTTACGTTAGTGAGACAGCCCGGGTCTCAGCGTTTTGGGGTCAAGCGCCATGCAAAGCATAACCGTCAGTACCGCGGATATTATCGCGTTCGGCAGCATATAGCCGCCGTTGTACACAAGCGAATACAACCACGCCCCCTCCTCGCCGGCGTATGATTCCCATATCGTCACGCCGGAGATATAATGACAGACGAAGCGCAAAAGATTTGCCGCAACCGCAGACACCGCCGCGCCGACGAGCCTATGCATGCCCTTTTTTTCGGCAAATGCCTTGTAAACAAAGCCCGCGGCTCCCAAAAGCCCGAAGGCAAATATATAATCGGCAAGCACGCATATCACCGCAGCCGCGAGCGTTCCCGCCGGCGGCATGTAAAATTTTATCATCATCTTCAGACACGCAAACACCACACCCGCGCTCATGCCCGCAATGCCGCCGCGGCGCAGCGCATAATAAATAATGGGTATGGCGCAAAGGCTTAATGATCCGCCCTGAGGGAAATCGGGTATCGGTATCATATCCAGCCCGAATGCCAACGCGACCATCATGGCTCCTTCAACTATCGTAAGGAGCCGTTTTTTTGTTTTTCCTCTTTGATCTGCTCTTGAATTCATCCTGTTCATTCCTTTTTGTCTCAATTGATAATGTATATGTAAAAAACTCCGCAGACAGGCGCGTCCGCCTGTCTCCGGAGTGATCTTTTGTCTTTATCCGACATCGTCCGCCCGCCGCACATCACTGCGAACACCGCGTTCGCGTTTGCGTCGGCAAAGCAACGATTCCTTCCCTGCGCCGGTATTATCCGTATCAGGTTCAATGGGTTCGACGTTCTCACGTCATCTCAGCAAAAAGCACCCCGGGAAATATTAAATTGCTTGTTTTTTTACCGTTTGATTGAATTAATTCGAAGCTCAGAAATTATAATTTGCCTTTACCTTGCTGATCTTGTATTCTTCAAGCGTATCCTTGTCTATCTTGATATCAGCCGAATACTGTTCAAGCCTTTCGGCAATATAATCAAGGAATATCGGTGTCTTTACATATTGCGAAAGCGTGACATAGCTTTGCGTACCCGAATCGTAATAAAGGAAGAAATCCGAATTTTCGCTCTTTGAATACGCACCGGCGTCGAGCGGATATTTTTTGATTATATGCAAGCTGTTGGTGAGCTCGACCTCTCTGACCTCGCCGACCTCCATGTCGCAGAGCGTTTCATATATCTTTTGCAGATCGTCGTCATTGCCGAAAGCCGACTCGGCGCTCATATAAATGCCGTTTGTGTAGATATCATCGGCAAAATTCTCATCATATTCATCAAGTATCGTCTCAAAATCCGAGCCGCCGTTGATCTTTTCAAGCGCTTCGGCATGCTTTTGACGCGCTGCGACGTTATCCTCCGAGCTCATCTCCGCATATGCGACATTTCCGTCACTGCCGGTCACATAGGTTCCGTCATCGTTCATCTTCGGCTTTTGATTGATGAAGATGCATATCTGCTTCATGCGAACGAAATTCTTTTGATAATATTCCTCGACCTGCTCGGAGGTTATGGCCTCGATGCCGTTCGTGCCGAAAAGATATTCCTGAAGATAGCTTACCTTTTCATCTATCAGATAAAGCTCACGCAACATTTTGACATTGATGCCGTATGCGGCAAGAATGGCATTGAATTCGGACTTGCTGCCGTCGGCAAGATTGGTGATGTAGTCGTTTATCAGCTCGTCAATGCTGTCCGTTGTGGCAGACGGCAGCTTGAGCCCGTATTGATCGAAAAGATACAGCGCGCAAAGATACGTTTTTGCATTATCGTAAATATAAGAACTGAACAATTCATCATAGGTCTGCGCCGAGTCGTCGGCGACCCTCACGCTCCATACGCTGTCCGTAGAGGAGAGTCCGTATGCGCTCTTTATCGCCGAACCGTAAGAATATTCAAATTGGGCCTTGTAGCGTGACATCCAAAACTCTATCATGTTGCCGGTTATCTCGGTCTTGCCGAGCGTCATCACCGTTACTCCACCCGAGGCACAGGACGCAAACACCGCCGTAAGCATTGCAAGCATCACCGCCGCCGCCAATATTCTTAACGTTTTTTTCATTACAATATCCGTTCCGCCGCCCAAGGCGGCATAATATTTTTATACAGCGAACAAAGGCTCTCCGCCGTGTTCGTGCGCCGTTGCGCGTCATTCCGTTGGAGTCGGAGCCATCTCGGACTCTTTATATAATTATACTACAAAAAACGCGCTTTGTCTACTCTGCTTTTTCCCGAATCTCGATATATTTTTCAAACAATCTGTTAATAATGCCTATCACGTCCTCTCCGCCGTGCAATCTGAGAGTGATATAGACGGTATTTCCGAGAGTTGCACGCAGACGAGACGGCATGATATGAGAAAGCTCCTGCCAGATCACGGGATCAAAACTTGTCAGGGACATGCGAACCTCGTTGCCGTTTTGCGTTACCGCACTGACACCGCATTGCTCCGCACGGTGTCGCAAAAGCGCAATGTCAAGCAGCGCACCCGTCGCGGCGGGAGGCTCGCCGTAACGATCGATAAGCTCGTCATACAATTCGTCGGCATCCTGTTGAGAGGTGATGTGCGCTATGCGCTTGTAAAGCGCCATGCGCTGTGCACCCGACGGAACATAGGAAGCCGGCAGGTATGCATCCTCGGATATCGTGACGGTGCAATCCACCTTTTCTTGCGGCTTTTCGCCCTTTTCCTCAAGCACCGCCTCGTTTAAGAGCTTGACATACATGTCATAACCGACATCGTCAAGATGACCGTGTTGCTCGGCTCCGAGAATGCTTCCCGCACCGCGTATTTCAAGATCGCGCAAGGCTATCTTAAAGCCCGCGCCGAACTCGGCATATTCTCGCACCGCTTCAAGCCTTTTTTCGGCTATCTCGGTCAGCGCGCGCCCGCGCGGATAGGTGAAATAAGCATAAGCACGACGTGAGGAGCGTCCGACGCGTCCGCGCAGCTGATGAAGCTGAGAAAGCCCCATTCTGTGCGCACTGTCAACGATCAGCGTGTTGGCGTTGGGCACATCGACTCCGGTCTCGATTATAGTCGTGCACACGAGCACATCTATCTTGCCCGCGGTCATATCCGCCCAGATCGCCTCAAGCCGTTCCTTTTCCATCTTTCCGTGCGCCGTGACAACGGTGGCATCCGGAATATCGCGAATCACCCTTGCCGCCACGGCATCTATCGTCTCAACGGTATTGTGGAGGTAAAAGACCTGCCCGCCGCGACGAAGCTCGCGCTTTATCGCATCATTGATTATTATATCGTCATGCTCCAGCACATATGTCTGCACCGGCAAGCGATCCACCGGTGCCTCATCAAGCACCGATATATCACGTATACCGGTCATCGCCATATTCAGCGTGCGCGGTATAGGCGTTGCGCTGAGCGACAGCACATCCACATTTCCCGATGCTTGCTTGATCTTCTCCTTTTGCGCCACACCGAAGCGCTGCTCCTCGTCGACTATCAAAAGCCCGAGATCCTTAAATTTAATGTCGCTTGAAAGCAATCTGTGAGTTCCGATTATAATATCCACATCTCCGCGCTCGACATCGGCAATTATCTTTTTTTGCTGCTTATCGGTGCGGAAGCGGGAGAGCATCTCGACGTTGACCGCAAATGCGCGCATGCGGCTGGTTATCGTTTGATAATGTTGGAGGGCAAGTATCGTAGTGGGGACCAAAAGCGCCACCTGCTTACCCGCCGTGACCGCCTTATACGCCGACCTGAGCGCCACCTCGGTCTTGCCGTAGCCGACATCACCGCAAAGCAGCCTATCCATCGGACGCGCCTTTTCCATATCCTCTTTTATATCCTCGGCGGCATCGAGCTGAGCCGAGGTCTCCTCGTATTCGAAGGCGGCTTCAAAATCTCGCTGGAAGTCGTCATCCTTGGGGAAAGCAAAGCCCGGGCGACGCATGCGCTCGGCATACAGCTTTATAAGCTCCTTGGCGATATTTTTCAGCGCCGCCTTGGTCTTGGCTTTGGTCTTGCTCCATTCCGCGCCGCCGAATTTCGAAAGCCTCAGCGTTTCGTCGTCAGAACGTGCGCCTATATATTTTGAGACCTTATCCAGCTTATCCACCGGCATAAAGAGCTTATCCGAGCCCGCATACTGTATCGTGATATAGTCGCGCGTGACACCGCCGACATCCATCGTGGTGATTCCCAGATATCTGCCGATACCGTGCGCTTCATGCACCACATAATCTCCCACCGAAAGATCGGCATAGGACATTATCTGCTCTGTCGCAGAGTCGCGTTTTTTCCTTTTGCCGGTACGCATCGATGCCTTGGAAGCTCCCGCGCGCGATTCGGCGAGCACCGTTATCACCGCGATACGCGGAACCGTCATTTCAAACGGAGAAAGGGCGGCGGAGGATATCACTGCTATCTCACCGCGTTCGACCGTATCCGGATCAAGCGAAAAGCCGTCACCCGCGTTTCTTGCACGGTAGCCCCATTCGTTTAAAAGTCCCGCATAATTCGCCGCCGAAGCTTCGCTTCCCGTCATGAGCACCACGCGGTAGCCGCCGCTGCGATAGCCCTCCAGCTCCTCGCGAAGCAAAATATCGTTACCCGCACAGCTGAGCGAATGCTTTGTGCGAAAGCCGTAAAGTCCTCCAAGCGAGGCGCCCGACATTCCCTGCATCAGCGAATCGAGCAACACGGTGGTATGCGTCGAAATAAAGCGTTGCAGCGTCGCCGCAGGAGCGGAATATTCCGCATATTTGCCCGCAATGACCCCGGAGGCTATCATGTCCTCGGCCTCCTTCGCGGCGTGCCATTCCGCCGCCTTCAGCCTCTCCGCGACCGCGGCGTTGCCGCGTATCAGACAAAGCGACATTGAGGAAAAATAATTCAAAAGGCATGCTTTTTCGGAATATACCAGAGAAATATACTTATCAAGGAAGCGCACCTCGCCTCCCGATGTCAGCGCAGCGTTCAGAGCCCCTATCTCCTCGTCAAGCTCCTCGGCGACATGCACGTCCTTTGTTTTCTTTCGCAGAGCGCACACCGCCGCCTTGATAGCGGTCAGCCGCTCACCGTCCGCCAGCAGCTCGCGTGCGGGAGCGAGAGTTGCAGACCTTATCTGCTCGGTAACGCGCTGTGTGGAGGTATCGAAAAGTCCGAGCCTGTCGACCTCGTCGCCGAAAAATTCGATCCTCAGCGCAAACGAGCCGCCATCTCGGCTTCCGTCGGCTCGCTCTATCCGCATCGAAGGCGCACAAACGTCAACTATACCGCCACGCACGGCAAACTGCCCCGGACCCTCGACCAGGCCGGTGGCACCCAGCGCCTCGGAGGACGCGGCATCCGCGCGAACATATCCCGCGGCGGTAAGCTCACCCACAAGTTCGGAGATCCCGCCCGTCTCGCCGCCGTCTATCGATATGTGCAGCATCCGCTCTCCGAGCTCGGACGGCGGGACGGTATACCCGAGCGCGGCATCCGGCGTTGTCGTGATTATATCGAGAAATCCGCCCCTGATGCCGAACAGCACGCCAAGTCTGTCATGCTCAAACTCGCGCGAGGCGGTCATGTTGTAAAAATTAAGATCCCTTGCCGGGAAGAATGCCGAGCGAAGCCCGAGCGACGCGCATATCGACGCCATTCGAAGGCATTCCTTTTCCTCGGGGCATACGATCAGCACCGGTCTGCCGCCGGGCATATCCTCCGCAAGCGCCGCACAAAGTGCGTCACACGCCCCCTCGCAAAGCCCGGTGACCAGCACCGGCTTCGGATCTGCGCGCCGCTGTACTCCGACAGCCTCAATGAGCTGCTTATATTCCGGGTCGGAGCGGACCGCTCCGGTAAATATGCTGCGTTGCTTTGTTATCTCCATATCTGTCCTCATGTGCGTTTAAAGCTTGATCGTTGTTCGTTGTTCGTAACCTTGCACTCTGCCGCAACTATTATTTATGAGTGTTGCAGCAGCGCATGGCACCGTCGATATCTCCCGCCGCCCAAAGCTCACAGCCGTCGGCGGCAACCTCAAACGCGGGCAACAGCGCCGCTCTGTCCTCCGCATTGAAGCGTGAGAGCACCCAGTCGGCTATATCCATATCCGGGTGCGGCTTGGCGCCGACACCTATGCGCAAGCGGGGAAAATCCTCCGAGCCGAGCTGATATATTATGCTTTTCAGCCCGTTGTGACCGCCCGCGCTTCCCTTGGTGCGAATGCGCAGCTGTCCGACCGCGAGATTCGTGTCGTCCACAAGCACGAGCACACGATCCGGCTTCAGTTTGTAAAATGCCGCCGCCTCGCGTATCGCCTCACCGGATGCATTCATCATCGTCATCGGCTTAATAAGAAGCACACGGTGACCACCTATCACAGCCTCATCGCAAAGCGCGTGAAATTTCGCCTTCTCAACATGCGCACCGTATCTTTCGCTCAGCACATCCATGCAAAGGAAGCCCGCATTGTGCCGCGTTATCTCATAATTCCTGCCGGGATTGCCCAGTCCCGCAATGATGAGGGATATCGGCTCGCGCCCGGCGACTTCCTTATTATCGTTTTTTTCCTCGGCTATCCTTTTGAACAGTTCAAATATATCCGCCATAATGTCATCTCCGAACTTTTTATCTCATTACTTATTTTCTTAACGTTAACGCAGAAACGGCTCGCCGAGATGTCTCCCGCCGAGTTTTCAAGCATTATTCTGTTCCGTCGGCCTTGTCGGCTTACATATATAATTATATCGCGCACGCCAACTTTTGTCAATAGTCGAAGAGGATTTTTTACCCCACGGCGAGGCACTCAAACCCCAAATACCGCAAGTGACAAATAAATAACGATATTCAAAAAAAATTTACTACTTTATTTTGTTAACGGTAGATATTGATTCCAAAATGTGCTATAATAATATGAAAACGTTTTAGAAAACATTCAAACTTTACT
>CAZPYK010000035.1:0-14831 GCA_964590755.1 uncultured Ruminococcus sp.
TGCAATTTCAATTTCACTGCTTTTGAAAACGGATTTTACTTTGGCAACTTACCGTGTGAGAAAAATACGTAAAATGGGCATATTCGATAAAAAAAGACTTGACATCTTTTTTTTTTTTGATATAATGAAATCGGCGAGAATGCCAAAATGACAAATTCGGAGGAAAACAAACATGAAATTCAAAGCATTATTGTCTCTGTTGATGGTCCTGCTTATTGTTTTGTCCGGATGTGCGGATGCGACCGGTTCCGGCGGAACGGACAGCTCCGGCGGCGAAAGCTCGACCGACGATAGCGGTGCTTCCGCAAAAACGATAAAAATTGCCGACAATATATATGGCGGGTATCCCGATATACCACCGGCGGGAGATATAAAGTATACGAGTCTTTCGCAGCTGGTGCTTGACAATATCGACCCCGACGAGGAGATGTATTTTATTGTCGGCGTGACCTCGGCGGCGGATAAGACGACCGAATGGAAGGGCGGCTCATTTTACGATCATGTTTATGAAGGTACGCTTGTCTCCGAGCTGATGCAGCGCGAGGGCTGGCAGACCGACCCCGAGGGAAAGCCGAGGGCGCAAGCCGATTATTATTCAACCCTTTACGGTGAAGACTATATCCCCGGCTCGGCAAAATATCTTGAGGGCTTCGGCATAGAGCTTTGCTGTCGTCCGTACAGCTATGATTGGCAGTATCATCTCTGTCTTATTTCGCAGGCGTCCATGCGGCTTAACTATATCAACGGAACGATGAGCTATCTCGTGAAGTGCACCAAGCGCGAGCTGGATACGTTTGCCGCCGAAAACGATAAATACGGCATGATATTTTATATCTCGGACAGCGAGGGCAGGTATATATACTGCAACGATGATATGTCTCGCCCGGACGTGGAGGAGCGCATGGAGCGCAAGGATATTCCCATTGCCGAGGAATATAAGGAGTCATACAAGCCGCATATCTTCTACTCGTTCGATGACGCGGGAATTTATACCGATCTGATCTATACCGGCTGATATACGGCTCAAAAAAATATGGCGGTGCCCCCACAGGGGTGCACCGCCATAGACTGCAGACAAAAGAGTAAAAATGCATAAAGTCCTCAGCCACTTTTCTCTTTGACACCACAGGCGCAAAGAGAAAAGGGCAAGGCACCACCGCACAATTACGGCTACGCCTTTTTCACCCACTTGCTTGCATAAAATCCGTCATATTTCGCAAATTACCTTCGCGTAGCATAACTACGCGCGCGGCAATTTGCTGCATCTGACGAATTTTCTGACGTCGCAATTGAATAAAAAAATTGTGCGGTGGTGCCTTTACAAAAGAGAAACGCCGTTGGGCTTTCGCCGTCTGCGGACGGCGAGGAGGGCTCCGCGCCCTCCACGGCGCCGCCTTTTGAAAAAGGCGGGCGAAAACTTTCGGCAATTTGGCGAGACCGTTTGTTTGGTCTACAACTTATGGCGGTGCCCCCCGCAGGGTGCACCGCCATAGGTTTATTTAAGCTTTTTACCGTCGGAGAAGGCTTTTCCGACCTTTTTGCCGAGCACGCGGTAGGCGTGTGTCGCTCCGTCATAGCTGATCGGAGCCAGCAGGTCGGCGTCGATATGTCCGTCGGCGTCCAAGATGCGCTCGTCGGCGGATACGTTGACTATCCTGCCGACGCAGATGCCGTCCTCGTTGAATTTGATAAGCTCGCATTCGAGAGACAGGGGAAGCTCGTCGATGAGCGGAGCGTTTACCCGCTCGGCGGCGGTCGCGTGGAAGCCCGCGCGTGCGAATTTGTCGGGGTAGTCGTTGGCAGAGACGATTCCGACGTAATCGCAGGCGGCGGCGGTGTCGACGGTGGCAAAGCTGACGGTGAATGCGCCGCTGTGCTTTATGTTTTCGGTGGTCTTATGATCGTGCGAGAGGCAGATCATTATCTCATTCGTGTCATAAATGCCGCCCCACGCGGCGTTCATGGCGTTGGGGGTGCCGTTTTCGTCATATGTGCCGATGATCAGCACGGGCATGGGGTAGAGCCAGCTTTGAGGACCGAAATTTTTTCTCATTTTTCATACCATTCCTTGTTTTAATTAGAATCATCTCACCGATGCGCCGAAGGGCATAAGCGACAGCTTTGCAAGCTTAAAGCACTGCTTGCCAACCGGGATGCCTATTATCGTTATGCACCAGATAAGACCGGTGAATATGTAGCCGAGAGCCATTTCCCAGCCGAGCAGCAGTATCCAGATAACATTTGCAAGCAGTGACACGCTTCCGCCGCCGTAGACGACCTCCTTACCAAATGGGAAAAAGGCGAGGGAGGCGAATTTAAAGCATTGCTTTCCGAGCGGAATGCCGATGATCGTCAGACAGCAAAGACAGCCCGCAAATATCCATGCCAGTCCCCCTGCAAGTCCGCCGAACAAGAACCACAGGATGTTGCCCAAGGTTTTCATAATAATCTCCGTTCCGCCGCCACTGCGGCGGCATTTTTTATTTTTTCAGATGGTCGGTATATCGATCGATATTTCACGTCCCTCGGCGGCGGAGCGCGCAATGCCGTCGATTATCGCTTCGTTGATAAGTATCTGCGATGTGGGCACGGGCGCGGGAGAGCGCGTTATCACCGCGTCAAGGAAGGAGCGCACCTTGCGCTCGACTCTGCCGAGCCCCTTGAGCTCAAGCACGGGGATAGTGGTCTCGACCTGCGCGCCGTCGACCTCGTGATACAGCGTCATGGGGCCGCCGACCGAGCCGTTCCAGCATTCGGTGGAGGGAATGCGCAGTCCGCCCTTGGTGCCGAGCACTATAGTGTCTCCCGAGGTGTTCATGTGCATTGCCCACGAGATGCGAAAGTCGATTATTATGTCTCCCTCAAGTCGAATGAACGCGGCGGCGAAATCGTCAACGCCGAATTTTTCGGCAAGCTCGGGGCGAGAGCCGTAGTATGCGGGGTCCTTTCCGAAATATGCCGAGGTGTACCCCGAGACGGTCAGCGGCTTCGGGTATCCCAGCGCGTTCAGCATCATGTCCAGCGAATAACAGCCGATGTCGCCCAGCGCTCCGATTCCGGCTGTGTCGTTGCGGATAAAGGTATCCTTTCCGTCGCGGCAGGGAATGCCGTGTCGGCGGCCGCCGCCGGTCTGGATGTAATATATCCTACCCAGCTCGCCCGACTCGAATATCTTTTTTATCATCTGCATGTTGGGGTCAAAGCGCGGCTGAAAGCCTATCGAGAGTATTCTGCCGGTCTCCTTTTCGACGCGGCAGACCTCTGCGGCTTCGTCAAGCGTCACGGTAAAGGGCTTTTCAAGCAGAACATCAAGCCCGTGCCGCATGCAATAAATTGCGGGCTCGGCGTGCTGACGGTTATAGGTGCATATCGACACCGCGTCAAGCGACTCTTTTTCTATCATCTCGCGGTAATCGGTGTAGGTGTGAGCACCCTCAATCTCGTTGGCGGCAAAGAATTTTTCCGCCTTGCCGGGAATAAGGTCCGCTCCCGCGACCACCTCAACGTCGTCAAACAGCTTGTATGCTTTGATATGCGAGCGGGCAATTCCGCCCGTGCCGATAAAGCCTATCCTCAGCTTGCGTTCGGCGCGAACGCTTGAGGTCACCTCTTGTACTTCCTTGAATTTATCAAGTTCGGAATCCTTTATGAGTTCCATTTTCGTGTCTCCGATCAATGATTTTTTTGTACTTTAATTATAAGACAAAATAGGCTTTCAATCAAGTCAAATAATGAAAAAAACAGGACGAATATTGCTTTTTTTGTTTTTGCGCTCCTTTTTTGCGCCCGGAATGCAGCCAAGATCACTTTTGTGTGTTCCGCTGTGCGGTGTAATTATCCGATATGAATGCGAATATATATTATGTGAAAACACATCCGCTCAAAGGAGCATGTTCGGATATGACAGACACAACGATAAAAAAGCGATCAACTCGCGAGGAGGGAATGCGGCGCGGGCTCACCTCATCGGAAGCGGAGCGGTCGCGCGCCGAGCACGGCGCAAATCTCATGACCCGAAAAAAACGGCGGGGATTTCTTTCGCGCTTCGTTTCGAATCTCGGAGACCCCGTGATCAAGGTCCTGCTTTGCGCATTGGCGGCAAATATCATATTTACCTTCCAAAATTCCGATTGGGTCGAGACCGCCGGCATTGCGGCATCGATATTGCTTGCGACCCTCATATCCACATTTTCGGAATACAGCGGCGAGACGGCGTATGCGCGGCTCAGCGGGGAGGCAGACGGTGCAACCTGTCGTGTTCGGCGCGACGGTGTTATAAAGGAGCTTCCCGTAGGGGAGGTAGTCGTCGGAGATATAGTGCTTATCGGAGCCGGCGATGCCGTTCCCGCCGACGGTGTGATAATTTTCGGCAGAGTATTTGTCGATCAATCGGCAATGACGGGCGAGAGTCGCGAGGTTGAAAAGCTGCCCTGTACGTCTCGATCGGGAGTGGTCGGCGAGATCCCGGATCCGGCATCCGAGCATTCCGTGCTGCGGGGGTGTCTTGTTCTTTCGGGAGCCGCCGAGATGGAGGTTACGTCTGTCGGAGATGCGACATATCTCGGCGGGATATCCGAAGAGGTGCAGGTCGAAACGCGGGACAGCCCGCTCAAGGTCAGACTTTCGCGGCTTGCGTCGCAGATAAGCCGATTGGGCTATGCGGCGGCGGCTGTGGTCGCGGCGGCATATCTTATAAACGCCTTTGTGCTTGACAGCGGGTGCATTTGGAGCGTTATACTTATGAAGCTGTGCGACACGCGCTATCTCTTTTCAAAGCTTGTGGGAGCGCTGACGCTCGGGCTTACCGTTGTGGTGGTGGCGGTTCCCGAGGGACTGCCGATGATGATAGCGGTCGTGCTGTCCGCCAACATTAAGCGCATGGTGCGTTCGGGCGTGCTGGTGAGAAAGCCTGTGGGGATCGAAGCGGCGGGCAGCATGAATATTCTTTTCACCGATAAAACGGGAACGCTTACACATGGTCGGATGGCTGTGGGCGAGATACTGCTCGGTGACGGTAAAAGCTGTGAAGGCGCAAGAGCATTGTGCCAAAAAAGTCCGTCGCTGTGGCGGCTGTATCGCGAGTCGGCGCTTTTGAATACCGCCTCGGATATAGGCGCGGACGGCTCCGGTCGGCGCTGTCCGATTGGCGGCAATTCCGCCGATCGTGCATTCATGCGATCTGTGTTGGAGATTGAGGAGGTCGGCGAGCCTCTTCCGCGGGTAATAAAAAAGCAGCTCTTTGACAGCGCAAAAAAATATTCCGCATGTACTATCGAAGCGGAAGGCAGGGTGTATATCAAGGGGGCTCCCGAACTGCTGCTTCCGCGAATAACGGCATGCATGTCGACCGACGGTGCGCAAACGCGATTTGATGCACGCGCCTTCGGGATGCGGCTTTCCGAGATCCGCCGTCGCGGCGGCAGAGTCCTTTTGCTTGCGTGGGGACATGTCGGTGCAGCGGAAATGTCGGGTGCGTTCGGGAATATTCCCATACCCGAAGAGCTGTGTCTTATTGCGGCGGTCTCTCTTGAGGACAGTCCGCGGCGGGACGCCGCCGACGCGGTGAAGGAGCTGCGCGGCGCGGGGATACATGTCGTGATGATCACGGGAGACAGCGCGGAAACGGCGTGGGCGATAGGGCATAGCTGCGGAATATTGGGTGCGGGAGTGGACATGGTGCTTGAATCCGCCGAGCTTGCAAGGCTGACCGACGGCAGGCTTTGCGAGCTTTTGCCTCGCATAGGCGTTATAGCGCGTGCGCTGCCGGCAGATAAGAGCAGGCTGGTGCGTGTGGCACAGGAGTCTGGGTTGGTGGTCGGAATGACCGGAGACGGTATAAACGACGCGCCGGCACTTCGCCGTGCCGATATAGGCTTTGCAATGGGCAGCGGAACGCAGGTCGCAAGGGATGCGGGGGACATCGTGATACTTGATGACAGGCTGAGCTCAATATCCAATGCGGTGCTCTACGGCAGAAATATCTTCAAAAGCATAAGAAAATTCATCACACTTCAGCTTACCATGAACTTCAGTGCGGTGGGGGTGTCGATGATCGGTCCGTTTCTGGGCATAGATGCTCCGGTCACCGTGGTGCAGATGCTGTGGATCAATATAATAATGGATACGCTTGGCGGTTTGGCGTTTGCGGGGGAGCCCGCGTTGCCCTCGTGCATGCGTGAAAAGCCCAAGCGGCGCGACGAGCCGATACTTAATCGATATATGGTCAATCAGATACTCTTTCTCGGCGGCTTTACGGTGCTTCTGTCCCTCTGCTTTTTAAAGCTTCCGTTTTTCACCCGACATTTTCGTGAGTCGGAGGGAGACATATGCCTTCTGACGGCGTTTTTTGCTTTTTTCATATTTGCCGGGGTGTTTAATTGTTTTAATGCGCGGACCGACAGATTGCGCCTGCTTGCGGGCATCAAAAGAAATCCGACATTTATAGTTATTATGAGCGCGGTGTTGATAATACAGATAGGCTTTGTCTATCTCGGCGGCACGGTGCTGAGAACGGTTCCGCTGTTGCCGGGCGAGCTTGTGTGGGCGATGGCGTGCTCGGCGCTGGTCTTTCCCGCAGAGCTGGCACGTAAGCTTTGGTGGCGCTTGCGGGGCGGCAGAGGAGGTTTTTAACGGGCTGTCTCACGTCAGTGAGACAGCCCCCATAATTATTATTCCAAACGATAGCAGCTTCCGTCATCTTCGAGGCTGATAGAGGTCTTGAAGAATTCGGTGAGTGCTTCGATCATATATTCGGTGTCAAGAGCGCCAGCGGTCTCAAAGGATGAATGCATGGCGAGCTGGGCAAGACCGATATCCACGGTGTTCAGCGATACCTGCGTATTGGCGATATTCCCGAGCGTCGAACCGCCCGGCATATCGGCGCGATTGGTATAGCTTTGTACCGGCACGCCCGCTTTTTCGCAGATCAAGCGGAAAAGCGCCGATGACAGCGCGTCTGATGTATATCGTTGGCTTGCGTTGTATTTTATAACGATGCCGCGGTTCATATATACCGAATGATTGCGGTCGGCATATTCGGGATGATTGGGGTGCACGGCGTGGGCGTTGTCGCAGGATACCATAAAGCTGTTGGCGATACGGCGACGATGCTCGGCGATCTCGATTCCGGCGGCAGCGCAGATGCGGTCGAACAGATCCGAAAGGAAGGTGGATGCCGCGCCCTGTTTGGTTTGACTTCCTACCTCCTCGTTGTCGAAAAGGCAGAAAACGGGCATGGAGCGCGTCGGTGCGGTGCTTTGGCCGGATCCGATAAACGCCGCAAGCGAGGCATAGACGCATTGAAGGTCGTCAAGCCGCGGGGCGGAGATCAGGCCGTTCCATTCGATTCCCGCGGCGGGGTTGTAGACTATCAGGTCGGTGGTGATGATGTCGTCCTCGGAAGCGCCCAGAGCGGTTGCCAGACGCGCACGCAGATCGGGGGCGTCATCCTTTCCGAGAGAATAAAGCGGAAGCATATCGGTGGCGGCATTAAAGGATGCGTTGTCGTTGGCGTTGCGATTCATGTGTATGGCAACGCTCGGAATGATCGCCGCAGGTTCGCCGAGATCGACATTTTTGACCGCAATGCCGTTGTCCGTGCGCAATGTTACGCGTCCCGCGACCGAAAGAGGGCGATCCATCCAGGTGGAGCAGAGCATTCCGCCGTATTTTTCGGTGGAAAGGCGCAGATAATACTGCCCGTCAAGCATGGGATTTTCCTTTATCTTGAACGCCGGACTGTCTCCGTGCGCCGCTGTGATCATGTATCCGTCGTAGTCGGCGCCGAAATATCTGAAGGCTATCAGAGATGATGCGTTGCGCGTCACAAAATAGCCGCGGCCGGGTTCAAGCTTCCAAACGCGGCTCTCGCAGAGCTCGGTGTAGCCGGCGGCGCGAAGCATTTCGGCGGTGGTTTTTGTCGCGTGAAAGGCGGTCGGTGAGGCTGATATAAAGTCAAACAGTGCTGAATTTGTCGTTTTGTTTTTCATTGTATTGTATATCCTTTTTCTTTTTTTGTTTGCGGTCTTACTTCAGTGTGATGTCGAAAGAATGCGTTGCCTTTTGTCCCGGCGCGAGTCGGCGCATCTCGGTGCGGTGTGAGAGCTCATCAAGCACCTCGGGGTCTCCGTCGCGGGCAGGTTCGCCCTGCCACGGTTCAAGGCAGACAAACGGTGCATCGCTGCCTGCGGGCTGCCAAAAACCGAATCGGGTTATGTCGTCGCCGGACACGGTCACGCTGTGCGGCGAAGTGTGCGAGGCGAGAGTGGCGCTCTTTACGTCGCAGAGTACGACAGCTTCATTGTCGAAAAGCCGATGCAAGATGGCAAAGCAGCCGTTTTCGTCAAGTGCGAAAGGAACGCGTTCGGGAAGAACCAATCCCGCGTTCGAAAAAAGCATTCGCAGCGGTTCGGAGATGCCGTGCACACGGACGTAGAGACTGTCGAATTCCGCGGTATCCCCCTCGGAGCTTGGCAGAACGAAGCCCGGGTGACCGCCCATGGCGCACCAAAGCTCATCATGCGCTTCGACCTCAAGCGTGATGTGAAGCGTATCGGCGTCAAGCATTAGTCGCTGAGTGAAGAAAAAGCCGAACGGATATTGCGCGCGCGTCTCCGGTGTGTCGCAAAATGATGTCTCGACCTCGGTGTCGGAAAGCTTTTTTACTTTGTGCGTGAGGCGAGCCGCAAAGCCGTGACAGCCCATTTCATAGCGATGTCCGCCGTGCAGATAAGCTCCGCCGCGAAAGCGTCCGACTATGGGAAAGAGCAACGGTGCACGCCCGCTCCAGTATTTTGCATCTCCTTGCCACAGGTATTCGATAAATCGATCTCCGTCAAGTCTTCCGAGCGAGCGCAGTTCGCCGCCGCAAGGAGATATTTCGGCGCGCAGGACGCCGTTGGAAATGACAATATTATTCATCGATATGTCCTCGATACAGATATTATTCTATATTTTATCATTATGATCGGTATAAATCAATAGACAGACGCAAAAAATATTTATAAAAAGGATCGGCGAAAGAAAGGAAGGCTTCAATGAGCAGAAAAAAGGGCGGCACACTTAAGACTGCGGGAGTGGGAATAATTACCGCGGCAAGCGCTGTCGGCAAAAAGGAGCATGAGGGTCCACTGGGGGATAAGTTCGATTTTTTCGACATATCCGATCGCTTCGGGCAGAGCACATGGGAAAGGTCCGAAAGCGAGATGCAACGCATCGTGTGCGCCGAGGCCATGCGGCGAGCCGGGCTTGACGAGGCGGGGCTCGATGCGATATTTGCGGGGGATCTTTTAAATCAATGCGTCGGCTCGGCTTACGGTCTTTTGGAGTTCGATGTACCGTATTTCGGGCTTTACGGTGCTTGCTCAACGGCGGCAGAGGGGCTTTTGCTGTCGGCGCTCACCGTCGGAGGCGGATATTACAGGTACACCGCGGCGGTGACCTCCTCTCACAATGCGTCGGCGGAGCGACAGTATCGCACACCTCTTGAGTACGGCGGGCAACGTCCTCCGACTGCTCAATGGACGGTCACCGGAGCCGCGGCGTTCATTGTGGGCAGAGAAGGGGATAATATCACGGAAGGCTCGGCGGTGAGGATAGCGGATGTTATGCCGGGAGTGGTCGTCGAAAAGGGAATCAAGGATGTCGCGAATATGGGTGCGGCGATGGCTCCCGCCGCGCTTGACACGATCGAGCGGTATCTTGATGAAAACAAGAAGCTGCCCTCCGACTTTGATATGATAGTCACGGGCGACCTGGGAGCCGAGGGGAATTCGATCCTTTGCGAGCTTTTGAGAGCGGACGGAGTTGACACGAGCGGTGCCCGGATCACCGACTGCGGCATGATGATATATGCGCGTGAGCGCCAGGATGTGCATTCGGGAGGCTCGGGGTGCGGTTGTTCGGCTGTCGTGCTTGCATCCGAGCTTTTGCCGCGTCTTGCTCGCGGTGAGCTCGGAGAAATATTGTTTATCGGCACCGGAGCCATGATGAGTCCGTCAAGCACAAAGCAAGGGGAGGCGATTCCCGCGGTGGCGCACCTTTTGCATTTTGTCTCGCCGCGAGGTCCGAAAACAAGTCGGTAGGGTGAAAATGGAATTTTTAAATGATATTTTACGGGCATTTGTCGTGGGCGGCGTATTTTGCGTTATCGCCCAGATACTTCTTGACAGAACTCGTTTGACTCCCGCGAGGATCTTGGTCGCGTATGTTGTAGCGGGCGTTTTTTTGGGAGCGGTAGGTCTTTACGGTCCGCTTGTCGACTTTGCGGGAGCGGGGGCGACGACACCGCTTGCAGGCTTTGGCTTTTTGATAGCCAAAGGGGTGCGTCGCGCGGTGGATGAACGCGGCTTTCTCGGTATTCTCACCGGTCCTCTCGGCGCGGCGGCGGGAGGAACCTCCGCGGCGCTCATTTGCGGATTTATTGCCGCTTGCATTACGGGGAGCAAGCCGAAATCGTAAAAAAAGGGTGTCTCACGTCGGTGAGACACCTCAAGATCACTCCGTCTGTAAGCCGGGTTCTGTCGTGGACGACCATCTGTCTTTGCGCCGCGTCACCGCGACGCTCCGCGAGACAGCTCGCGTGCCACCCGGGGATATGTGTCGGGCAAACGATCCCCATACGGTGTTGCTTCGGATAGGGTTTACAGCGGATCTATGTTACCATAGAAACGGGTGAGCTCTTACCTCGCCTTTCCATCCTTACCCGCGGTTGGCGGGCGGTCTGTTTCTGTTGCACTTTCCCGGCAGTCGCCTGCGGCTGACGTTATCAGCTATCCTGCCCTGTGAAGCCCGGACTTTCCTCACGATATGACCTTTCGGCATGATATCGCGCGGCCGTCCGACGAAGTGACAGGCTAATTATAGCACGCAGACGGGATTTTGTCAAGCGCGGTTGTCCACAATTCCTTTGGTGCGGAGCCATTCCGACCAAAGACGATAATATTTTCCGTAAACATGCACCCCGTCTCCGCTGTATGACGCGGTCAGTGCATGATCGGCGTCGTCAAAGTATTCGTTGACATTGATATAGAAGCCGGTCTGCCAATCGGCAAGCTCGGCGATGGCGGAGTTTATCTCGTTTATCTTTTCGTTTGAAATGTATTTGTTTACACGGTTGTCCGAATACTCCTTGGTGACATGCAGATTGGCGCAATAGAAGATCAACGCGTCGGGCTGATACTGTCTCACCATGTCACTCAGCAGCTTAATTCCGTATGTGATGTTTTTCACCGTGCTGCCCATCTCATTGATGCCGATCATGATGTAGATCTTTCCAAAGCGTTTTTCGGTAAGCAATCTTTCGAGTGTATATGTGCCGTAGCTTGTTTTTACCCCCGAGCGATCTATGCCGGAGCAGACCTCGGTTTCGTTTTGGCGCGCCTTGTTCGCGGTCATTCCGCTGTTGCAGAAGAAGAGAGCTTCGTCAAGATTGCCGGCGCTGTAATCGCGCAGTCCCACGGTGCGGGAGTCGCCGATAAACAGTGCATCGGCAAAATAGCTCTTGTCCACCTCCGAAAAACCGTTGTATACCGGCTCGTAATAGGTGGTTTCGGGAGTGGGCACTGTCGTGGTTTCCGGGGAGTCGGTGACCTCGGGAGAGATCGTGGCACTCTCGGGAGAGAGCGTGCTATCCTCGGGAGTGCGAGTTTCGAGAGAATCGGTCGTAATGTCCGCGGGGGGCTCCGATGTGATCTCGGGCTCGGAGCTTGTATCGGTCGGCGGTGTTGCTTCGGGAGAGGTGATATCGGAAGGCTTTTGCGTTTGCTCGGGCTCTGGGTCTGTTTCCTGCCAAAGCCCGTGCGCTTCACCCATTGCCTTGATCGCAAACGGATACGCCGCCAAAAGCATTGCCGCAAACAGCAGTGCGGATATTATCGGCCTTATATTTTTTATTTTCATCGTGTGTGAGTCCTCTTTTAAAAGTTGCCGTACATAAACGGATCGGATACGCCGCTGCAAAGGAAGAATATCGAAAGTGCGAAAGCTGCTATAAGCAGGATGTCTCCGATAAGTGTTTTGTTCAGCTTCGCCGCCACGCGGCGCGGAAGCGGCGTGCAGAATATGAGTCCCGCAAGTATATAGATCCAATATTGTGCCAAATACGAGATCCAGTCATTTTGCACGGCAAAGATCTCCTCGTGCGGCAGAAACGGGAAAAGTCTTTGGAAAAACAAGCCGAGCCTTGACAGATCGTTGATTGCAAAGATCGCCCAGCCTATCGGTATAACCACCGCCATATAGATATGACCGCAAACGGGATGACGGCTCAAGGATTTTCCGTACAGAAATTTTTCTGCCGCTATCAGCATGAACACAAAAAGTCCCCATATCGGATAATTCGGTGTCGCGCCGTGCCACATTCCGGTAAACAGCCATACGGCAAGCAGATTCAGCAGTGTGCGTGCCGTACCGAAGCGATTGCCGCCAAGCGGAATATAGACGTATTTTTTGAACCAGCCGCCCAGCGTGATATGCCAACGCCGCCAAAATTCAGCCATGCCGGTCGACATGTAAGGTTCGCGGAAGTTTTCGGGCAGTTCGAAGCCGAGCATTCTGCCAACGCCTATAGCCATGAGCGAATAGCCGTAGAAGTTAAAATAAATATAGATCGAATAGGCAACGATCGCAAGCCAAGCCAACGGAGTCGTGATGCTGTCGTATCCGATGCCGTCCACACGCGACCACATGGCGGAAAGGTTATCCGATATTATAACCTTGAGCCCCAAGCCCGCGATGAAAACGCGGATGCCGCCTATAAAGCCGTCAAGCGAATATCGGCGCTCGGTGAGAGAGGTACGCATTTCGGAATACGATGTTATCGGACCGGCTATAAGGCAGGGGAACATCAGCATGAAGACCGCAAAATTCACGGGTGAGCGCTCTGCGGGGCATTCGGCACGGTATACATCCGTAAGGTATGAGACCGAGCGGAATGCGGAAAAGCTCAGCCCCACGGGCAAAAGCAGCGAGGAGACGTTAAAGCTTACCTCGACAGGCAGAATGAAGGAAAGCAGATCACCAAGTCCGCCGAACAGCGGTTCGGCGTATTTAAAGACGAACAGTGAGCCTATGTTGGCGATGACACCGATGGCGATCCACGCTCTGCCGTGTCTCGGAAACAGATCGATCAGTATGCCGAGAAGATATGTTATCAGCGTGACTGTTACCATTATGATCAAAAACGCGGGGGTGCTGTATGTCCCCACGGCGTAGAAGATCATGCTGCCCACAAATATCAAGCCGTTGCGCATGTGAGGCGGAATGAGGTAATATATTCCGAAAAACAAAGGGAAAAACAAAAATATAAATTCAAGACTGCTGAAATTCACGGCTTAAGCTCCTTGAGGTGATAACGTATATTAAAAACACCGCTTTTTGCGAAAAAAATTGAAATGTGAGGCATTTTTATAGTCGATAGTTATTGACAAAATCAAAAAAACGTGTTATAATAACAAAGTCGGATGACACGCGGGTATGGCGGAATTGGTAGACGCGCTAGATTCAGGTTCTAGTGAGGGTTTCTTCATGAAGGTTCAAGTCCTTTTACCCGCACCAATATTTAAGGGCGAGACTTGTCTCGCCCTTAAATATTGACGAGGCATTTGATCTTGAAGCTTGCTTGCGCTATAGGGAAGTGACGATTACGCGGGAACAGACGCGCAAGCCTAAGGTTACAAGTCCTTTTACCCGCGCCGGCAGTGCCGGCTGCCGACCTCAGGTGGTGTTTGATCGATATCCGAGCTTCACACCACGATGGTGAGGCTTGGCACACTGATAAAGGGCGAGACTTGTCTCGCCCTTAAATATTGACGAGGCATTTGATCTTGAAGCTTGCTTGCGCCGAGAGAAACGAGAAAAATAAGCGAGAAGAGATGTGCAATCCTTTGCCGAAACAGTCGGGATTTATCGTCTTGTGTGTGACTCATTAAATTATAGCCTAGGTGCGCGGTGTTGTCAAGCGTTATTTGTAAAAATCACTCGAAATGTGCCGCTGTCGCGTTGCTCGACGCTTTTGTAAGTGCTTGACATTTCGAGCGATATCGATTATAATCATTTCGGGCAATGCGGAACACTGCCGAGCTGTCTTTTTGCAAGCTCGCCGAAAAACGAAAACGTCGCAAATGACAAGGTATGTTCGTCGTGCGAAAAGAAGCCGTCGCGGTGACAGGGCTTGCCGCGCGGCGGACCTACACAGCCGCGAATGTCACCGAGATATACCAGCTCGTCGCCGCGCTCTGTCCGCAAAAGCTCAAAAAGCTTATCCGGTGTGCTTTGGCTGGGGACGAGCCGCAATCGAATGCCCGAGAGCTTTAAAATCACAGAGACAAATTCCGAGCAGGAGTATGCCTTATATGTGGAAAAACCTCCGGTAACGGGATGCGACACTACCGAAAACAGATTGTAAACATATTCGTCATCCTTGAAGATATCGTGCGTCCGTTTGAGCGCACGAGAGTATCCGTCGGGTGACACTTTCAGCGCAAATATCGCGGCGTCCACCGGCTTGTCGGTCCGCAGCGTGTAGCGGCAAAGATATTCCCGCACCGGGCCGCCGACAAGCGGCGAGTGCAGGTGAAGCCTTGCAAAGGAGTACATTCCGTGCAGTCCCGCATCGAAGGATATCGATGCATGGTTGTAGTAGGACCCGCTGAAGGTGCGGATCAGCGCGGGAACCGCGCCGTTGGTCCTTGTAAATATTACATATATATATTTTGCGCCGTGCGAGGCGGATGATTGTGGATTTTTCATCGATTCCGATCCGATTCAGATTAATTATAGGCAATACCGCGCAATTCTTTTTGCTCAATTGCGCAGCCGGAAAATTCGTCAGA
>CAZPYK010000036.1:0-14630 GCA_964590755.1 uncultured Ruminococcus sp.
TACCTTGCTCAGCTTATCGAAATCGGTGGGGTTATCCATCGACGCGATAGCGGCTTGAGCGGTAGTGTTGAATTTTTCGTACACTTCATCAAGAGTATCCGACGGTTCGAACTTGACCTTGATGAGCGTTTCGGGAGCATTCAACGACATCTCTTTTTTGACCGTCATGACTACAACGATCTCGTTACGGGCAAATATCTTCTGACCGCTTACGAAACGGTTGATGCCTGGGCGCTGCGATATGGTACGCAGATATGCCGCCAGCAACACATGGAGTGCGGAAAAGTGGACCTTTCCCTCTCTGACCTTACGTCGACAGATCTCGTCGACGCGGCTGACCTCCAAACGATCGTAAAAGGTGTTGAGCGCATCGCTGCGCTTCGGCATTATGTAAGGCATAAGACGCAAGACAGGCTGAATTGTACGCAGCTTGCGACCGTCCCTGCGATCGCCGAGACGTCTCTTGCGTTTGCGGTAGGCAAGCGGACTCTCCTCAGTCGTGCCGGCACTCACCTCTGCGGAATGATGCTCATCACAGGCAGGTGCGCTCTGCGCGGCTGTTGCCACCTCGGAAGCGACGTCCTTTTCGTTTTCCATTGTGTCACCACCTTTTTGATTTTTATCCGCGACCCGGACAGCGGATACAGTATTATACAACATTTTTTTCATTAAATCAACCCAAAAACGAATAAAAATTCAAAAAACAACAAAAACACATTCCGTGCAACTCAATCGACAAGTAAAATACATTTCCCGTGTTTGCAGGAGTCACAAGATATCCGAAGCCACTTTGATAAGGTGGAATCCGCAAGGAAACAGTCAAAGCACACAAGCAAATACGATACACCCGAAACGATAGGTGTAAAACGGCAAATTTACTTCAAATTCGTTCCCCAAGTCCGTTGTGCGGGCAAAAACGACCAAAAATTCTATCAATACAGATAACACAGGAAGTATCAAGAAAGAGATTTATCTATACACATTTGCTCTCGCATAATTGGCAAAGCCATATTTGGCAAAAGATGTTATATGCTTAACCGAGAATCACTAAATTCCATGAGATAGTCTCTTCGTGCTGTTTTTTTATGGGATGTAGCTGATATTGTAATTCGTCTTTTTTCGATTTTTTCATTTTCAGGCTTGAATACTATTAGCCAGCCTCATTGAAATAAGATGGCGAGAGGAAAATCCGTGAGTGGGAGGTTGCGAAAAAGGACGCCACCGCAACCGAGCTCTTCGATCATTCCCTCGGGCAATTTGTAAATGCTGCCGTCACGTAGATCGATAAGCCTAATATTGTCGTTTTTTTGTCCAAATACGCTAAGAGACAAGGTGCCATCATAGGTGGTGGTGAGAATAGGGGTGGAGTTCCAGTAAAAGAGTATGTTTGTACCGTCGTCTAAGCGGAAAGGGTAGACCCTAAGGGTGTCGTCGGTGCAGTCGGTGCCGTTTACACGGCGGGACGGGAGATATTTTCGCCCCCACGGAAGAGCAGTGGCGGCAACATTGCCCTTTAGGAGCGCGGCGAGGGCTTGAAGGGCATAATAGGATGGCTTTTCGGAATAGTCGCCGGTGGCGTGACCGTCTGCATCAAATTCTGCACTGAGTACGCCGAAATAACCGTAATCGAGGTAGGAAGCCTTGTCTGCCACAAGCCCGTGCAACGCCTCGATCATATCCATGGTTGAAAAGTAGGAAGTAAATTCCACGCCGCAGTAAAGGTCGCAGATAAGAGTGCGCAGCAGCATTTTTACCTGCTTTTCATTTGTCCAAGCAAAGCCCTTCATTGCGCCGTGACCATCGCTGCGAGTCTGTGCCCCGGATTCGCCTTGAATCAGACGAATATTCGGGTTGTAACTATGCACCAACGCCGCCAAGGCGCGAATGATCTCCTCCCGTCGCGCATCGTGGGGGGAGTAGATATGGAATGTGACATAGTCGATATATCGGTAAAGCCCGGTGGCGAGGGCGGCGTTGGGATATTGCAATTCGCTTGCACGTCCAAGACCGAAGGCTGCCACTTCGGCGTTTGTGTCAGTCTTTTTGATGATGATCGCTGTTTTGCTTGCAAATTCGCCGTATTCGCCGGCATTTCGCAGAAGATCCGGTGTCTCGCCCGCCTCATGCTTCCAAGAATAAGGGAGGTCGGGCTCGTTCCAAATTTCGTAAAGGGAAACGCGCCCCTTGAAGTGAGCGACAGTGGCCGCCACATAGCGGAGCCAAGCGTTCATTTCTCGTTCACTGCCAACGGGCGGGCAGCCCACCGCACCAAATACCTCCCACGCAAGCGGGGTGTAGAGCGGATTGCCGTAGCTAAGGCAGAGCCAAGGCTCCATACCGAGAGCACGCAGCTTGTCTACGATCTCATCAAGCCAAGCAAATTCATATTTGCCCTCCTCCCGTTCTGTCTTCATCCAACCGGATTGCAGGCGTATCTTTTTGACTCCGATGGCGGCAACTTTGTCATAAGCCTTGTTGGGGTCAAACACATCTCTGTCCAACTTTTCAAAGCCGATGCCGAGGCGAGAGTGTGATATATCCTCGGCACTCGAAAAGGGTATTTTTCCTTGGTAGATTAATCGTTCCATACATGTTCTCCCAAAATATATGATTTCCGTTTGAAATTCACTAAACTCAAGGCGTCATCGCACAATTCTTTTTGCTCAATTGCGCAGTCGGAAAATTCGTCAGATAATAAAACAAATTTCCCGCCTCAACGCGCGTAGTTCATCCTACGCGAAGGGAATTTGTTAAATGTGACGGATTTTGTGCAAGCAAGTGAGTGAACACGCGCCAAGGCGCAGGCGTCAGGCGCGAATTGTACGGTGATGCCTTAAATCTCTTGCCAATTTTTGAGCTTCAAACGCGTCGGCGTGCGAAGTCAAGATGAGACAAGCGAGCATGAGAATCGCAGTGAATCTCATTCTAAATCTATTATAACATAATCCTTACGCAAAGTATATTCTTTTTTTATTTTTTTATCAAAATATTACGATAATACGCTTAGGAAGAATTGTTTAGCGGAGTCAAAAAGTTACTTCGATGATTTTGTAAACTCGTTGCTTTTTCTTGACTTTTTGGTTTCACATCATTGACAAAACTACAAAAACAAGTAAAAAATCAAAAAACGAGCACAACATGTCGCAATTAATTCCTTTCTGCGATGCAATTTAAATTGTGTACATAATATTAATGTTGATTTTTCATCGAAAATATTGTATAATATACAATGAATATTTTTGACCGAAGAATACGGAGAGACATGAAACACGTTGAAATATACACCGACGGAGCATGCTCCGGCAACCCGGGACCCGGCGGTTGGGGAGCTGTGCTGGTCTACGGGGAACGAGAACGCGAGCTTTCCGGCGGCGAGGCACACACCACCAATAACAGAATGGAGCTCACCGCGGCGATACGTGCGCTGGAGGCACTGCGCGAGCCGTGCGAGGTCACGCTGACCACCGACTCGAAATATCTCTGCGACGGGCTTGATAAAAAATGGGCAGAGGGATGGCGTCGACGCGGATGGAAAAAAAGCGACGGCTCTCCGGCTCTCAATCCCGAACTGTGGGAAAAGCTTTTAACGCTTTGCTCTGTGCACAAAGTCAAGCTCTGCTGGATACGCGGTCACGCGGGACACGAATACAACGAACGCTGCGATGCCCTTGCCGTCGCCGCCGCAGCCAGCTTTAAGCAATGAATAACGCGCGATCGCTCCGCTGTCAAATCGGACCGAATTTAATTTAAGGAAGGTACTCTTTTTACAGATCATGAAGATAGATTCAAAGAAATTGATGTTTGCGCTTATCGCGCTGACCTCGGTCGTTCTGATAATACTTATTGTTATCGGTCTTTCGATCGGTGGCAGGAACACCTACGGCGATGGCGACGAACAGTTTTCCAATACTCCGACATCCGACTCGAAGCCGGCGTCATCATCGGAGTGTGGCGGCGATGACACATCCGACGCGACCAACGCATCGAACGGCATCCCTTCAAACAACACCGGCATTCGGCCTCAAGAAACATTCGCCGCAGGCGCAGAAACAACAAATGCATCATACGAAACTCGCTCGGGCAGGATAGAAAGCGTCTCCGCCTCTCCCCTGCTCTCACTTGTTATAGACTGGGAGACTATCAGCCGCACCTCCGAGCACGCCGAGGTAAAACTGACGATCAAGGTCCGCAGCTATTCGATATTCGTGTCCGAAAGGCAAAATTGCCCGCTTGAAATACTCGGCGGCAAGTATACCTTTGACGCTCCCGCGATCAATTACGACGGCAAGGAAAGAATAGAGACCGTCATAGGCGAGCAAATAATAAGCATGCCTCTTGTCGGCGGCTGCGGAAGCGCCGCGGTATATACGGCTTGGAATTTTCACGGAGAGTATGCGGGAGTACCGATAGAAGCATTGACGCTTGACGGGTTTATTGAGATCAAGGATTGATCCGACAGCTCTCGTCATTACGAAAAGATATAAGCGTGAAATATAAAGATTCAATTATTCCAAAATCGAAAGATCATTTGTTTCACGCCAAAATTATTTGTGCCGCCGCTATAGCGGCGGAATGGAGATTAATAATATGCCAGCATACATAGAAAAAGCGGAAACGCTCACCCTGCCGGTCCTGCCGCTGCGCGAAGCGGTTGCATTTCCCGGAATTCCGATCGGCTTTGAAATAAACGACGACATCTCGCAAGCTGCGATAAGCGCCGCCTCCTCTTCCCCCGATAAGCTCTGTCTGTTAGTCACCTTCAAAGAGCCTTGCGACGACGACAGCAATGCCGAAAATCTTTACCGAGTGGGCACCGTCGCAAAGCTTCGTCAATCCTCGGAAACGGACGACGAGCTGAGAGTTGTATTTGAAGGTATCTCACGCGCCACGGTAAGTGAATATCGCAAAAGCGAAAAGCTGATAGAAGCGGACGTCATGGCGCGCAATATCGACTTTGCCGACGGCGGAGGCATCCGTTGCGAAGCATTGAAGCGCGAAGTCATTGCAGGATTTGATAAGATGACCGATTTTTTGCCGAACGTCGGTCCCGATATAAAGCTTGCCGTGCACAATTTACGCTCGGCGGCATTGCTCACAGATCTCGTGGCATCCACGGTGCTTGCGAAAGTGCAGGACAGACAGGATGTTCTCGAAGAATTCGATCCGATGAAGCGCCTCTATAAGCTTGCTCAGATACTCGCCCGCGAATGCGAGCTGCTCGAATGCGAGCAAAACATTCATCGCAAGGTCAGGGAAAACATATCGCAAAATCAACGAGATTATTATCTTCGTGAGCAGATAAAGGTCATTGAGGATGAATTGGGCGACGGTGATGACGGCGACGATTACACCGATCGTATCAACAAGGCAAAACTGCCTGATGAGGTCCGCAAAAAGCTCTTGAAGGAGAACGACCGACTCTCACGCACACCCTTCGGCTCATCCGAGGCTACGGTGCTGCGCAGCTATCTCGACGTTTGTCTTGAACTTCCTTGGAACGCACGTACGCGCGACCGCGCGAATGTGAGTGCCGCAAAAAAGGTTTTGGACGCAGATCACGAGGGACTTGAAAAGATAAAGACCAGGATACTTGAGTTTTTGGCTGTCAAACAGTTGAATCCGGAGCTCAAAAGTCAGATCATCTGTCTGGTCGGCCCTCCGGGAACCGGAAAAACATCTATCGCCGCATCGATAGCCCGAGCGATGCATCGCAAATATGTTCGTGTTTCGCTTGGAGGCGTGCGCGACGAAGCGGATATACGCGGTCACCGCAAAACGTATGTCGCGGCCATGCCGGGGCGCATTATCGATGCCCTGATCAAAGCAAAGGTGAGCAATCCGCTCATTTTGCTTGACGAGATAGACAAGCTGACCTCCGACGCGCACGGAGATCCCGCCTCGGCGCTGCTTGAAGTGCTCGATCCCGAGCAAAACAAATCCTTCCGCGATCATTTTGTCGAATTCCCTTTTGACCTTTCCGATTGCCTCTTTATAGCGACCGCAAACACGCTGGAGACCGTCCCGCGCCCGCTTATCGATCGAATGGAGATCATAGAGCTCTCGGGATATACACGCCGCGAAAAGCTTGCGATAGCAAAAAATCATCTTATTCCCAAGCAACTTAAACGTCACGGCTTGACAAAGCGTTCGTTGAAGCTCTCCGACGAAGCAATATATGAGATAACAGACTGTTATACCCGCGAGGCGGGAGTGCGGAATCTTGAGCGCACGATCGCCGAGCTTTGCCGCAAAACGGCAAAAAAGATGGTGGACAGTGAGGGTAAGCTGAAAAGCGTTACGGTTGATCGCGCCGATGTCGCTTCATATCTCGGCGCGCGCAAGCTTATTCCCGAAACGATCGACAAAACAGATCTTGTCGGCGTTGTAAACGGGCTGGCATACACCGAGGACGGTGGAGATCTTCTGAAGATCGAAGCGGCGGTGCTTGACGGCTCGGGCAAGCTTGAACTCACCGGAAAGCTCGGGGATGTAATGAAGGAATCGGCGGAAACGGCGCTCAGCTATGTGCGTCAAGTGGCGAACGATTACGGCATTTCTTCCGATTTTTATAAGACAAAGGATATCCACATACATGTGCCCGAGGGTGCCGTGCCGAAGGACGGACCTTCCGCGGGCGTAACCATGGTAACGGCACTCATCAGTGCGCTTTCGCGCACTCCCGTCGTACACGACGTGGCAATGACCGGCGAGGTGACCCTGACCGGCAGAGTCCTTCCGATAGGCGGACTGCGCGAAAAGACCATGGCGGCGTATGCTGCGGGTGTCCACACCGTGCTCATTCCCGACGGCAACCGCGGAGACCTCGATGACATTGATCCCGAGGCGCGCGCGGCGCTGAATTTCATTCCCGTCACGAATGTAAGAGATGTGCTCAACACCGCGCTGGCACCGAAAGATGAAAAAGCTGCCGCCGACACCGCGGCGGCAATGGTAATGCTTCCCATACAGCATCACATACAAGGAGTGACCGCCGATGGCGCTAAATCTTAACAACACCACACTGAAGCTCACCGCGGGCAACGTCGGGCAGTTTCCGCGCTCGGCGACACCGCAGATCGCACTCGCGGGACGCTCGAATGTGGGAAAAAGCTCGCTTATAAACACACTGCTTGGCAGACGTGCGCTGGCACGCGTCAGTTCCTCACCCGGAAAAACCATAACCGTAAATTTTTACGATGTGGATAACAAGCTCTTTCTTGTCGATCTGCCGGGCTATGGCTATGCAAAGCGCGCATATGAGGACAAAGCTCGCTGGTCGGAGCTGACCGACGGATATTTCACAAAAAACCCTTCCGCCGATCGCATCATGCTGGTGCTCCAACTGATAGATATGCGCATAGGACCGACCGCTGACGATATCACTATGCTCAGATGGCTCAATACATCCGGCATTCCCTTTGCCGTGGCGGCAACAAAATCGGATAAGTTCTCTTCGAAAAAGGCTCGCGCCGAAGCGCTTGAGCATATTTTCTCATGCCACGAGATACCGCCGGGAACGACGGTAATTCCCTTTTCCTCTCAAAACGGCGAGGGTAAGGACGAGCTGTGGCGCACTATACTCTCGGCCGCGCAGATCTGATGCGAATCAAACCGTACGGATTCGATATAATAGGATATCATAGATAATAAGAAAGGAAAGCTCATGTTCAAATATCTGATAACCAACGGCACAAATGACATAGGCTCCTATCTTTTGAGCATCATGCTCTCACTGCCGATAATATTACTCTCTCTGTCCTTGCACGAAACCGCGCACGGATGGATGGCATATAAGCTCGGCGACCCCACCGCACGCAATTTGGGCAGATTGACACTAAATCCACTCAAGCATCTGAATCTCCCGGGCTTTCTTTGCATGTTGCTTTTCGGCTTCGGTTGGGCAACTCCGGTGCCTGTCAACACAAGATATTTCAAAAAACCGCGCCGAGATATGGCTCTCACAGCCGCCGCGGGACCTGTGTCGAATCTGCTGCTCGGTTTTATATTTGTGTCGGTATACGCCGTAACAAACATACTTTGTTATCTGCTCCTGCCCGCGGATCTGCCGGACAGGATAAGCTACCTTATCGCAACATGGTTTATATTCCTTGAGATGGGCGCCTCGCTGAATGTTTCTCTTGCGGTCTTCAACCTGCTGCCGGTGCCTCCGCTTGACGGTTCAAGGCTCTTTTATGTCTTTTTGCCTTCCAAATGGTATTTCGGTATCATGAAATACGAAAGATATATAACGATTGCGATCTTTGTACTGCTTTATCTCGGCGTGCTCTCCACACCGCTCTCGTGGCTGTCGGATCTGATCCTTGACGGAATGTACGGGATTTGGAACTTATTGATAGGACTCATCTTTTAAATATCTAAATATCGGAGTGCGACCGTGGAAGCAATAACCTATAAGCTTGAAAAGTTTGAGGGTCCGTTGGATCTTCTTCTGAATCTGATACACAAAAACAAAATGCAGATAGAGGATATTCCGATTGCCGTCATCTGCGATCAATATGTCGAATATATCTCGCGTGCACGCGAGCTTAATATGGAGCTTGCTGTTGAATTTTTGAATATGGCCGGTGAGCTCATGCTGATAAAAAGCAAGCTGTTGCTGCCGCGCGAGGTTCCCGAGGAAGAGGACCCCCGTGCGCGACTCGCCGAGGCGATAGCAAGACTTGAAGCGGCAAAGAAGACCGCCGCGGTGCTCGGAGAGCGCTATAAGATCTACGGCGGACGCATGTCCAAAGACACCGACGAGATCTCGGTCGACAAGACCTATGTCGCCGACCAAGACCCGTCAAGACTTTACGATGCGATGCGCAGGGTACTTTCATACGCAAACACCCACAAGAAAGCACGCGGGGAGCTGGTGCGCCCGATAGCAAAGCCGATAATACCGGTGGAACTTAAAATAATCGGAATAATGAAACATTTTTCCGACACATCCGACACCTGCGATCTCGGGACTTTGCTTGACGACGCCGTGTCACGCCCGGACCTTGTGGCTATCTTTATCGGAGTGCTCGAGCTTGTGAAGATGCGCAGGCTGATCATAGTGGAAAACGCCGAGGATTTTGAAACTTTGCACGGTGTTGGCACACGCTTTGTCATGAGCGCGGCGGTCGACCCCGGCGAGCTTGACTCCGAACTCGCAGAGCTCAACAAATAACGTCAGATATCCCCCGATAATGACAACATTTAATTTTGGAAGGTCGATCTATCAACGTGGAAAACGAACAGCTTAACGGAATAAAAGAACTTGAGGGTGCGATCGAGGCTATCCTGTTCGCCGCGGGTCACCCGATGGAATACTCAAAGCTCGCCGAGACACTGGGACTCGGCGTGCGCGACACAAAGCAGCTCATATCTCATCTGTCCGAAAGGTGGAACTCCGATCCGACGCGCGGAATACTGTTTCTCACCTTTGACGACACATGTCAGCTGTGCACGAATGAAAAATATCTGCCCTACATTCGCGAGGCACTCGGTATAAAACGTGGCGGCAATCTTTCCGCCTCATCGCTTGAGGTACTTGCGATAGCGGCGTATAATCAGCCGGTGACCCGCGCATTCATCGACACCGTCAGAGGTGTGGACTCGGCTTACGCGGTCGGCTCACTGCTTGACAAAGAGCTTTTGGCTCCAGTCGGGCGACTTGAAGCCCCGGGACGGCCGATGCTTTACGGCACTACCGATAAATTTTTACGTGTCTTCGGCCTTTCTTCGATCGCCGAGCTTCCCGAAGCGGACTCGGTGCTTGCGGCCGTGGACGCTCTCTCAAAGCAGGGCGAGAACGATAATGAGTCCGAAGCGGAGTCCGACTCTGCGGAAAACGACGAATAATCGCCGCAGCGCTCCGAGCGGCACCTGATCATCGGGGAGGTGATAATTTGACGGTTTTGTACATTCTCGGCGGAATAGCTGTTTTCTTTACTGCCGTGGCAATGCTTCGTGCCGAGGTGATAATAAAGTATGCCGAGGAATTCGGGCTGGCAGTCAGTGTGCTCGGGCTCAAATTCAACATAATTCCCCGCAAAGCCAAAAAAGTAAAGCCGCGTAATTTTTCACCCAAAAAGCTCGCGCGCCGAGAGGCAAAGGCTGAAAAGGAAGCGCAAAAGCGCGCCGCGCGACAAAAAGAAAAGCAAAAAAAGAAGGAAGAAAAAAAAGCCGCCGAAAAGGAACGAAAAAAGCAAGGCAAGCAAAAAAAGACCTCGATACTTGAAATGCTTCCGCTGATATTGACGCTGGTCAAGACCGCGGTAGGCAGATTTGCCAAGCATCTTCGCGTCAGAGTGGCGCGTCTGCACATTTCCGTAGGCGGTGAGGACGCGGCAAAGATCGCCTTAACCTACGGCGTTATATCCCAATCCGCCGCATACATTGCAGCACTGCTTGACAGCACACACACACTGCGATTTCCTGCGAGATCGGATGTGAACATACACGCGGATTATCTTTCCGAAAAGATAACTGCGGATATCGAGATAGGCTTTTCCGTTAAGGTGTGGCAGGTGTTTGATATTTTGATACGCACCGCCGCGGCATTTATCAAAGAGCAGTTTAAAAAATAAAATTATATAAACTCCAAGAAAGGAAACCGTCATGGCTTCAACAGAAAACAAACTTCAGGAAATAATTCAATCCTCGCTTGAAAACATCCGTTCAATGATCGACGCCAACACCGTTATCGGCAACCCGATAAACACCCCCTCGGGCACCGTTATCATCCCCATATCAAAGATCGCCATGGGCTTTGCCTCGGGCGGCATGGACTTTAACGGCAAAAACGAGGAAGCCACTCGCGCAAGACTTCAAAATTTCGGAGGCGGCGGAGGCACCGGACTTTCCATATCCCCCGTCGGCTTTTTGGTGGTCGGTGCCGACGGCGCCGTCGAAATGATCAATGTCGGCATGGAGGCATCAAACGGAGCTATCGAGCAGGTCGCCGATGTTATCGAGCGCTCACCCGAGATAATAGCCAAGATCAAATCGGTCTTTTCCAAGGATCGCGGCGAGGACGAAAAAGAATAATTATTTCTCTGTCTCGCAATCTCGCGCGGCATAACACGGATTTCCGAACAATATAATATCTTAAGATATTATTTTCGGAGGCTTTCAAATGCACGAACCCGCCGCCTGCCGTTTATTTATGCCGTTTCGAAGGCTTATCTGCGGCGCACTTTGCACGATGCTTGTTATTACCTCATTTTCGGTCAAATGCTTTGCGTTAAACGAAAACAGCAAAACGACCACGGCAAACATCTCCGTTTCCGCCCAAAGTGCGATACTTTATAACGCGGGAGACGGCGGCGCGGGAGTACTGTGGGAAAAGAATGCTCATCGGCGTCTTCCGATGGCAAGCACCACAAAGATCATGACCGCCATGATAGCAATAGAAGCGCTTTCGCTTGACACGGTGGTCACCGTGCCGGCTGAAGCCGTAGGCGTCGAGGGCTCGTCGATATATCTTTGCGAGGGTGAGCGGCAAACGCTTGAGGATCTGCTTTTTGCGCTCCTTCTTGAATCCGCGAACGATGCCGCGACCGCCATAGCCATTGCCGTTGCGGGATCGACAGAAGCTTTTGCGGATATGATGAACCGTCGCGCCGAATCATTGGGGCTTTGTGACACTCATTTTGTGAATCCGCACGGTCTTGACGATGATATGCATTACACCACCGCATACGATCTTGCCGTGACGACCGCCGCAGCATTCTCGCTGCCCGATTTTCGCCGCATAACCGGAACATATCGTGTATCCGTTCCGTTCAATGACGAGGCAGATGCGCGTCTGCTCATCAATCACAACAAACTTTTGCGCACATATCCCGGAGCGATCGGCGGTAAGACCGGTTACACCAAAAAGAGCGGGCGCTGTCTCGTTTCGGCGGCAGAACGCGACGGACTTTGCCTCATTGCGGTCACGCTTTCGGATCCAAACGATTGGGCAGATCACGAGGCGCTGCTGGACTATGGCTTTTCGGAATACGAAAGCATCCGTATCTGTGACGTGGCGGAGTATGAATTTGCAATATCCGTCAGCGGCGGCGAGCAGAACAGCGTTCTGGCGGCAAACAAAAGCGCAATACGCGTAACACTTCCCCGCTCTCACGGAGAGATAACCATGTCACGGGCAGTGCTCGGCGTAGCTGCTGCTCCGATCAAGCAAGGCGATGTGCTCGGCTCTCTCAACTGGACCTGCGACGGCATCGTTATAGCCTCTGCCGATATCTGCGCCGAGTTCAATGCGGCGGCAGCAGTTCAACAAAAGAAATTTGACCCGATAGCATGGCTGCTTTCGCTTTTGGGGATAAAAAAGACATAGATTATCCGCACGGTGCCATGCGGCACGGGATATTATAAAACTTAAGGAAGCTTCTTCATGGAAAAAATAAGAATACAAAAATATTTTTCCGACTGCGGAGTTCTCTCCCGTCGCGCCGCCGAGGCGGAGATCGCCGCGGGACACGTGACCTTAAACGGTCACCCGGCAAAGCCGGGCGATAAGCTGGATCCCGCGACCGACACGGTAGCATGGAAGGGCAAAAAAATAAAGCCGGCGAACCCCGGTCGCGAACGAAAATATATCGCACTTTATAAGCCGCGCGGATACGTTTGCACACTGTCGGACGAAAAAGGCAGACGTATGGTCACGGAGCTCGTGACCGAGGCCGGAAGCAGAGTTTATCCGGTCGGTAGGCTCGATATGGCATCGGAGGGACTGTTGTTGCTCACAGACGACGGCGATTTTGCCAATATGATGACTCACCCACGCAATCATATCGCTAAGATATATCACGTTCGAGTGCGCGGCGATATCACCGAACAAACGCTTGCGTTGCTCTCCTCGCCACTCACCATAGACGGAAAAAAGATCCGCCCTGTCAAGGTCTCGGTGCTTGAATTGCATCCCGACGGAGCCACGCTCGAAATGACACTTTATGAAGGTCGCAACAGACAAATAAGAAAAATGTGCGATATAGCACATTTGGATGTGGCACGATTGAAAAGGACAGCTATAGGCAGTCTTAACCTCCACGGGCTCAAATGCGGCATGTGGCGTTATCTCGAGCCGCAGGAGGTCATCGACCTCAAACGCGCGGTCAACTGAGCCTTTATCTACAAAAGAAAATGGAGATTTGTTATGCTTGAAGTTTTACCCATAGAGACCAAGACCGAGCAGGCGTCCCTTGCCGCTTTGGTGGGTGCAGAATACATAGAGGATGCTCTGGCATATCGCGCGGATGCCGACGGACGCTTTATCGGCATGTGTCAGTTTAAGCTTTTGCCCGACGGCGGGCATATGCTGACGCTGAACGCCTTGCCCGATAATGAAGATTTTCAACCAATGTTTGTAATGGGGCGCGCCGCATTGAATTTTATGGACCTTTGCGGCGCCGAACGAGCCTTCTTTGATGCCCCCGTGAATGACAAAGTGCTCATCGGAGCCATAGGCTTCCGAGAAGATGAAAACGGCAGCCTCACTGTCGACTTGCAAGGCTTTTTCGACCACCCTTGCCGGCATGGATAAGTATCAAAAAACGATTGATACATCATCATCTGTTTTTTACATATGCTTTCATGATGATTATATAAAACAAACCACCGATCGATACATCACCAATCGATCGGTGGTTTGCTTTAACGGTCGGCAGGCACAAACTCAAGCTTCAAGCGCATACCCATTCCGTCCGCCAATCTTTGAAGCGTCCGCAAGGACGGGTTGGCATTTCCATTTTCCAGCTTACTGATATCGCCTTGTGCAATTCCCGTAAGCTCGGACAATGCCTTTTGCGTCATTCCCGATGCACGTCTCGCATCGATAAACGCTTGTATAATTTCGTCCGTTTCGACAACATTGGCTACATTACTCATCGGTGCCAATGCTCTCCCAATCAATGTCGTCTGCATCAACATGCAAGCCTGCGTTCGTGATGACAGCGGACGATGTCAAGGTGAGCGAGCGCGAAATGCTTCTTGAAAGAAAGAGAAAAAACGAGACTGCTATGAACCGTCTTCGCCAAATATTTCTTTTTCAAGACAGCGGCATACCGGAAACCGAATACATCGTAGAGAGGCAAAAACTCATCGATGATCTGCAAAGAATCGACGAACGATTGGCTCAACTCAATGTTGACGATGAAAGCGGCCCGATCACCGATGAAGCGTTCTTGAAAAAAGCGAGTTACTTTGTTATGGTGGAAAAACTGATCGACAAGAAAACCGTAGACTATGAAAAATACATTCGAAGCATCGATCCAACCATTCCGAGAGATTTCATCCAGAGCATCGTAGAACGCATCGAGGTCTACAACGGAAATGTATCAGCTATCGTTTTCAAGAACGCTATGCGGCACGAGTTCACCTACAAAAAGCAATAAAAAACAATGCAGTCAGGCGGCTTTGCTTGACTGCATTTTTGCGTTCATATTCTGTTCAAATTGTGCAACTTCCACATTTGTGAAAATCGACGAATATATAAACATCGGGTATCAAGGGGTTTTAAGATTTCATTTTGCGCTTGTTTTTTTGTGCGATGAATATATGGGTAAAAGCGAAAATCCCTTGAAATAAAGGCCACTGAAAAAGTCCACCCATATGCAGAAAAGATGCATAAAGGGTGG
>CAZPYK010000037.1:0-14526 GCA_964590755.1 uncultured Ruminococcus sp.
GATCGCCCCGTATACTGCAGCGACTGCTTCAGAAATAGACAGCAGTGATCCGAGCTTGAATCAGAATTCGCGCCGAGAGCCGCCACGTGGCGGCTCTCGGCGCATAAATTCGTGTTTTTGTTGACATATCTTTGATACTTATGATATAATAGGTTCGGAATGGGATCTAATGCAAATTTTCGAGGTCGGATTTCCTCACCTTGACTTCAACCGCAACGGCGTTTGAAGTCCTAAGACCGGTGACAGATCTATGGATAACAGGTTCGGAATGGAATCTAATGCAAATTTTCGAGGTCTTATTTCTCACCTTGAATCGCAATTCGGCATTCGATCCACACACGAAAGGAACGGTTACGGTTATAATGAAGCACTCACACATGTTAAGAATATTCGCTCTTTTGCTCTCCCTTATTTTGCTGCTCATCTCCTGCGACAGCGGAAGCGAAAATGAGAGCGGTCCCGACGAGACCACCGCCGAGCCCGAGCCCGCGGAAATGATTCTTTACTGCAAAGACTCGGCATATGATATAATCCGCAGCTCCTGGGCAAACGACACAGCCGCCGGCGCGGTGAAAAAGCTGCGCGAGGCGATAAAGGAATATTTCGGCGGCGAATGGCAGCCCAACATCTCCGAGGACTGGGATGTGGGTCTTTTTAAGGACGACATCGTTGACAACGACAAATACGAGATACTTATCGGCGAGACCAACCGCCGCGAAAGCAAGACCGTCTACGAAACCTTGAGCAAGGACGAATACGCAATAAAGGCGGTCGGGAACAAGCTGGTCATAGTCGGCGAGACCGAATTTGCCACCGTCAAGGCGGTGGAGGCATTCATTGAGATGTATATGAAGCCCGCCGCGAACTCGGATGCGCTTATCGTTCCATCGAATATCGACATAAGGGAGACCGTCTCTATCCGTCAAGCGGAGCTCAACGGCGAAGCAAAATATCGCTTGATGACCTGGAACCTCGGCTGTGATGTCGGCGAGGCGGCGGATGCCGTTGAGGTAATACTCAAGTATTATCCGGACGTTCTCGCACTGCAGGAAGCCAACAAGGCGGTATACACCAAGGTCATAAAGAACCTGCCCGACGCGTATAAGGTCGCACAGCAGTACCACACGAGCACCTCGACCTATGTTTACACGCCGATAATCTATAACTCCGAGGTGCTGACCCTGAAGGCGTGCGGCGCCGAATGGCTGCGCGACCGCTATACCGAAACAAACACGAAATGCATCGAATGGGCGGTGTTTGAGGACGCTGACGGAGCACTTTTCGCCGACATAAACTTCCACGGCGCAATATGCTTCAACACCTATCACGGCTTTGAAAGCTACACCTCGGCTCAGTTATCCGCTCAAGCGATAGCATGGCGCAACGGAAACGTCGTTCAGCTGATGGAGGTCGCCGACAGCATAATGTCGCAGTTCGGAAATATCCCGATCATGATAAACGGCGACTGCAACTTCAATTCCTCATCGGCGGCATACAAAACGCTCATCTCCGCCGGATATTGCGACGCCGAATTCTCCGCAAGACTGGGTACCGTCACCGGTTACAATACATATTTCGCCTACGGCACCGCCATCAAGACGGGACTCAGCATCGACCACATATTCGGCATAAACGATATAGATTTTGTTGAGCATTACATCGTGCGCGACAGGCTGGTCACCAGCGCCTCGGATCACTGCCCGGTATACGTCGATTTCAATCCCTCAAAGCCGCAGGCGTAATGCCGAAAAAAATGTCTGTAACGATAATAGATGTCGCAAGACATGCCGGCGTGTCGAAGACCACCGTCTCCGCCGTGCTCTGCGACAAAAACGGAATAAAGCCCGAAACGCGCGAGCGCGTTATGCGGGCGATAGACGAATTGCACTATGTTCCCAGCTTCAACGCGCGCAATTTCGTTCGACGCAGAACCAACATTCTCGGTGCGCTGATACTTTCAAAGCACACCGAACGCCAACGCTATACCTTTGATAAGATCACCGGTCTCTTTTCGCAGACCGTCATATCCGGCATCACCGAGCGACTTGCCGACACCGGCTACGGTCTTATAACCGAGATACACGACCCGGATTCGCCCGAGCTTCCGCAAATGGTGCGGGACAGCCGCATCGACGGCATGTTTCTCATCGGCTCGATACGCCCCGACACAGACCTTCACCGCCTCATCGGAGACAGAAACATTCCCGTGGTCGTGCTCGGCTCCTCTCTGCCCGGCTGCGATTCCTTTTGCGCGGATATAGAGGATGCCTTTTACACAGCCACCAAAAAACTGATAGCGCAAGGTCACCGAAGAATAGGACTTATAAACTGCGCGGAGAGATACAGCTCAAGCGTCGACCGCACACGCGGCTACCGCCGCGCACTGACCGAGGCGGGCATGTCGGTGTGCGAGGAGCTTATCGTTCACACCAAAAAGAACACCGGCTCGGCGGGCATGCGCGCCGCCGAAGAGCTGTTCGACCGCGCGGTCTCCCCCGACGCGCTGGTCTGCGCCAATATCTCCGCGACCATGGGAGCCATGCGCTGCCTCTATCGCCGTCGCCTGCATGTGCCGGAGGATATCTCGGTGATAGGTCACGATGACTCGGTGGTCTACGGCTATTCGGCGCCCGAGATCACCGCGATAAACATCCGCAAGGAGGAGATGGGCGCCATGGGAGCCGATGCCATGCTCGACAGACTGAACGGAAAGGGCCCCGACGCTCCGCTCAATATCTTGATAAAACCCTACCTTGTGGAGCGCGAATCGGTCGCCGACAAAGGTGCCGATCCGAGCTGAAACGTCACATTGCACAAAAAAACAATATGATACTTGTATGATATTACCGTTGACTTTTCGCTCAAAATCATTATAATTAAATTGTGAGAATGATATCACATGTCGAAGAAAAAATTCGGCATGTGATATTGTTCGAAGCAAAATCGGAACGTTCCGCATTTGTCAAAAGCGCGGGATGCTCCGCAAGAAATTTTTTTACGCCGAATGCGGAACGTTCCGCATAACGCAAAAAACGGCTTTTTTGAAGCTCCGGCAAAAGCCGAAGCCGATATCATTTGAAAGGAAGAAAAGACCTTGAAGCTTAAATATTACGGCACGGGAGCCGGCGGCGGCATTCCCGAGATCTTCTGCGATTGCCGCATATGCCGCCACGCCCGCGAGGTCGGCGGCAAGGACATCCGCTCTCGCTCGCAAGCGGTGCTTGACGACAAAATATCGATAGATTTTCCCGTCGACGCCTTCATGCACACCGCCTGCGGCGGCCTCGATATGCGTCGAATACGCCATATAGTCGTCACCCACTCGCATTTCGATCATTTTTTGCATCACGAGCTCTTCAGCAGAGCCGAGGGCTTCCCCACTCCGCTCTGCGTCTACGCCACCGAGGCATCCGCCGCCGCAATGTGCGCGACGATAGACGCTCATGAGGCAGCCTACGCCTCGGGCAAGAAGATACGCACCTCGGATTTCAGAGTCGAATATCACAAGGTCACCGCGGGCGAGCCCTTTATGATAGACGAATACCGCTTTACCCCGCTGCGCGCTCATCACGCCGGCGGAGTGCAGTCGGTCATCTATGTCATAGACAACACAGCGCTTGACAAGCATATATTCTGGGCGCACGACACCGGTCCGCTCTACCCCGAGGTATGGGAGTGGCTTGAGAGCTACCCTCACGTATTCGATTTCGTCTCGCTTGACTGTACGCTGGGGCGCGGCGAGCTGATAACCATGGCGCACATGGATATTCTCGGCTGCAACGAAACGCGCGAGCGTCTGCGCGCGATGGGCAAGCTGAACGACAAAACCGGGGTATATCTCAGCCACATGGGACATCTTGTAAAGCGCACACACGACGAGCTTTGCGCCGAGGCTGCCGAGCTTTGCATGCGCCCCGCCTACGACGGACTCACCGTCGAAATATAAGTATACAGCGGCAATGCCGTTGATATAAAAACAAAAACAAAAATAACAAGGAGAAACCACAATGAAAAGAAGCATCACATCTATCATCGCACTTACACTCACACTTGTTTTAGTGGCTGCGCTGTCGCTGACGGCATCTGCAACGGAAGCTGCAGGCTATGAAAAGGTATTCGATTTTCTTGATACCACAACCTACGAGGCGTCTCTCGTCTACAGCAATCAGATGAAGACAGCCGGCAACTCCAAGACGATGGGCTACAAGGGCTGGATCGCCTCGAAGAACATCGAGGGCGCATCCTCGGTCTTTGTATTCGAAGCCGCCGAGGGCGAGACCTTTGAAACTCTCACCCTTAACTTCCGCGGTTATTCGATAGCCGACGGCGCACCCGACGGCGTACACATCTACGTTTCCACCGTCGGCGAGACCGACTGGTCTGCCGGCTACACCGAGGGTAACTGGGATCTTGTCGCCAAGATAGTCAACGACTCCACCGCCGGCGACGGCATCAACGTTGCCGACCCCGCCAACCGTGACCCCGAGCTGCTTCGCTCTGTCGACGTCACCAACTCGGTGCTCGGCTGCAACAAGCTCTACATGCGCATAGACTTCTATCGCTCCCCCAACATCGACGACGTTCCCGCGACCTACTTTGCCCCCGCGGGCGCTGTCGGCACATATCTCTCTGCCGCTCCCGTTGTGACCGAGCCCGAGACCACCGAGGCTCCCGCCACCACCGAGGCTCCCGCTGCCGAGACCACCGAAGCCCCCGCTCCCGAGACCACCGAGCAGCCCCAGGCTCCCGAGACCGGAGATGAGACGAATATCGCTCTTATCGTTATGCTTGTCGCTCTCGTCGGTGCCACTGCGGTCGTATCCTGCCGCATCGTTCGCAAGGAACGCACCGAAAACCAATAAAACGATAAAAACAGGAAAACCATGAAAAAATATCTTGCATTGATCCTTGCGTGCCTCATGCTCATCTCGCTTGCGGCATGCTCGGAAAAAACTTCCAACGATCCGACGAACGAAACAACCACCGCGCCCTCGGCTGCGGTGAGTGACGAACCGACCGTAACGAGCGACCCGTCTTTGGTCTTTGAGCTTCCGTCCGAGTCGACCGAATACGCCGGCAAATTTGTCATACTCAACGGCTTTTCCGACGCGACCACGCTCTTTACCACCTGCTCGGTGCTCGGCGACAGCGACACCTCCGCCGACCAGCTCGACGCGGCGATCTATCGCCGCAATTCGATGGTAAGCGATCGCTACGGCGTTGAGGTATGCGAGCTTCCCTGCGCCACAAAGAATCAATATTCCACCTTTGAAAAGGATGTAACAAGCGGCACCGCCACCTTTGACATGGCGATGATCAACAACTCCAACGTTACAAAGCTTGCCGTCGCGGGCTATCTTTGCGACCTTGAGGAGATAGACAATATCTCGCTTGAAAAATCCTGGTATGACCAGAGCGCCAACACTCAGCTGCGCTACGGAAAGCATCTTTACTACACCTACAGCGACATGGATACCACCCAGTTCGATGCGGTAAGATGCATATACTTCAACCAAAGCCTTATGCAAAAACATGATCTGAGCACCAACGCGCTGTATCAGACCGCCATTGACGGCAAATGGACGCTTGAGGAGATGTACAACTACGCCAAGGACGTCTACGCCGACAACGGTGACAGTGTGCAGACCGAGGATGACATATATCCCTTCGTCGGCGTGCCCTCCACCGCGCTCAGCGCACTGATAACCGGAGCAGACGCAAGCTATATCAAGATCAGCAGCGAGACCTCGCAGCCCTACGCCTACTTCACCACCGAGAGCTTTGTCGACACCTACAACAAGATACTCAATATCATGTTCTCGGATAACTTCTTCTACACCGGGTGCTCAAAGAACACCCAGGCGACAGATATGTTCGTCGGCGGACACGCGCTCTTCCTGCTTACGACCATCGTCAACTCCAACACCATGCGTCAGAGCATGAGCTCGGATTTCGGATTTTTGCCCCTCCCCAAGAGAGACACCGACCAGACCTCTTATATCTGCAACGCACCCAACCCCTATGCGATATGCATTCCCGTGCACGTATCGGATGCCGAGAGATCCGGCTTTGTCATTGAGGCGATGTCCTATCTCTCCACCGACACCGTGCGCACCGCGTACTTTGAGGTCAGACTCTACGGCAGGACCAGCCGCGACGCGCTCTCCTGGCAAACGCTCGATCTCATCTATTCGAACATCGCATACAATATTCCGGTACAGTCCTCCGTCAGCTACTCCGGCACCATCAACAGCATGATGGCGGCAAACGACAACTCGATCGCCGCATATGTAAGATCGGTCAAGGATGTCGTCGAAAAGGACATTGCGGACTTCATTGAGGAATATTCAAAATGAGAAAACAGAGCTTTACGGCTCTCATCCTTGCGGCGCTCATGCTCGGCATGAGCGCCTGCTCTCAAGGCGGCAACAATGAGGGCGACACCACCACAGATTCCGGCACAACAGCCGCACCGCAAAGCGAAATGAACACAACAATTATCGAAGAAACAACAGCCGCCCCGGCAGAGACGATAGCGACGACTCCCGTCAGCGCAGAGGATATCCCCTCCTTCTCGGGCGGAACCAAAAAGCAGAGCTACAACTGCGGCGACGGCGTTTATGCCATACATGTGACCTCGGCGCTTGAAAAGGAATACCGCGCATACCTGCAAACGCTTGCCTCGCTGGGATACATCGAGGTAAACGCCCGCGAGTACAACGGCAACGCTTTTCACACCTTCTCTCACGCGGGCACCGCGCTGATCGCGGCATATTTTTCGTCATCCTCCGAGGCACGGCTGACCATCCTCCCCTATGACCCGTACGAGGTCTACTCCGACATCTACGGCTCGTCCGAGAGCGCGAACGGCGACGTTGAGCCGCTCTTTACCATGGTCAGCACCGGCGACACGATAGGAATGTCGTATGTGATCAGAACTCCGCGCGGCAGCTTTATAGTGATAGACGGCGGTTGGAGCGGCTACGGCAACGGCAAGAATATATTGAGCATCCTTAAGGAGCAGAATACTCTTGACGGGCTCCCTCGCGTGGCGGCGTGGATACTGACGCATCCGCATTCAGACCACATAGGAGCCATATCCGAGGTCGCGGCGGCATTTTACGATGAGATAGTGCTTGAGCGCGTGATATTCAACTTTATCGACGACGAGCTTTTGGCGCTTTCCGACTCAAAGGCAATGCTTGACACGAACTCCTCGGCGCTGAAGGTCCTGCGCACCGCGCTGAAGTCGAAAAACAAATGGCAGTCGACTGAAATAATAAAACCGCACACGGGAGATATCCTCAACATCGACGGCGTGACGATAGATATACTGCACACGCATGAGGATGTTTTTCCGAACACCGACGCACTGCTCTATAACAACGCGGCGTCAATGGCGTTTCGCGTTAGCTGCGGCGAGCACAGCGCCTTCTTTACCGCCGACCTGACGTCAAAGTATATGGCGGTGCTGGCGAAGAGATACGGCGACACGCTTAAGAGCGACATTCTGCAGCCGACGCATCACGGCAGAACGCACGGCAGAGTCGACGTATACACACTTGTCTCCCCCTCGATCGTCATGTGGGACACCACTCTGGCAAGCTATGAGGAATATCGCGCGCAGGAATACAACCAATATCTGATAAACAATTACTCACGGCATTATATCGCCGAAAACGGCACCGTGACCGTATCCTTTTCTACTCTTGAAGAGATAAACAAATGATATCTGCAGCGGGGCTGTTGATCCCCGGCGTGCAAAATGTTAATCCTCAGCCACTTTTCTCTTTGACACCACAGGCGCAAAGAGAAAAGTGGCAAGGTGCCACCGCACAATTACGGCTACGCCTTTTCATCCACTTGCTTGCATAAAATCCGTCATATTTCGCAAATTCCCTTCGCGTAGCATCAACTACGCGCGCGGCAATTTGCTGCATCTGACGAATTTTCTGACGTCGCAATTGAATAAAAAAATTGTGCGGTGGTGCCTTGACAAAAGAGAAACGCCAATAGAGTTTCGCGCTCTGCGGAGCGCGACGAGGGCTGCGCGCCCTCGACCGGCGCCGCCTTTTGAAAAAGGCGGGCGAAAACTTTCGGTCATCCGCCGGTCTGCACCTTCGGGGGGCTGTCTCACATTAGCGAGACAGCCCCCGTTTTTATCCTTGCGCTCCGCCCGGGTCGCTCTTGCCCTCCGCAATGTAGGGCTGCTCGGCGACCGATGCCGCCCCGAGCCCGAAGGACACCGCTATGGCGGCATTCACGCGGCTCATTATGCTCTCGTCAAGATGCCCCATGCGCTCCTTCAGCCTGCGCTTATCCAGCGTTCTGATCTGCTCGAGCAGCACGACCGAATCCCGCGCCAGCCCCGCACGCTCGGCATATATATCTATATGCGTCGGCAGACGCGTTTTGCCCATGCGCGAGGTTATCGCCGCCGCTATCACGGTGGGGCTGTATCTGTTGCCCACGTCGTTTTGAATTATCAGCACGGGGCGCAGTCCGCCTTGCTCCGAGCCCACCACAGGAGAGAGCTCGGCATAAAAAATATCTCCGCGACGTATCCCGCCCGCGTACCCGTTACCGTTACCGTTACCGTTTACGTTTCCGTTATCGTACATGTGATCGTTCATCTTCCGCTTTCGCCTTTTTGTCGTCGGTATCCTTCCGAGGTGACGCGTTATGTATCATCGCTCTCGGTCCGCTCTATTATTCTTGCCGCGTCCGGGTAGGGTCTAAACACCGAAAGCGCAAAATCACCTCGGAATTTTTTTCCGCGCCGCACCGCTCTGTTATCAATCTATGCCGAAAAATGAAGAATGTGCGCAAAAAAACGTCGAAGAGTCCGTTTGTTGGCACCGCATACGCAATTTGGCTATTTACAAAAACATAATTATATGTTATAATAATAACAAAACAATGAGAACACCACTCAAGGAGGTCAAAATGGACACCAGAGAAAGGCAAATAATCGACGGAACAGAGGCTCTGGAGGCGGCGATAGCACGCACCCGAGCCGCCGAAAGAAAATTCGCCCTTTACACGCAGGAACAGGTAGACTCGATCTTTAAGGCGGCGGCGATAGCCGCAAACACCGCTCGCGTCTCTCTCGCCAAAATGGCGGTGGAGGAGACCGGCATGGGCGTGGTCGAGGACAAGGTCATCAAAAACAATTACGCCGCGGAATACATCTATAACGCTTACAGGAACACAAAGACCTGCGGCGTTATCGAAGAGGATCGCGCCTACGGCATCAAAAAGATCGCCGAGCCGATAGGACTCATCGGAGCGGTCATCCCCACCACCAACCCCACCTCGACGGCTATCTTCAAATGCCTTATCGCGCTCAAAACGCGCAACGCGATAATCATATCCCCCCACCCCCGCGCAAAGAAGTCGACGGCGGCGGCGGCAAAGATCGTGCTTGACGCGGCGGTCCGCGCGGGAGCTCCCGAGGATATCATCAACTGGATCGACACCCCCTCGCTCGACATGACCAACATGCTCATGAAGGAGGCCGACATCATCCTTGCCACAGGCGGTCCCGGAATGGTCAAGGCGGCATATTCCTCCGGCAAGCCCGCTCTGGGTGTCGGCGCGGGAAACACCCCCGCCATCATCGACGACAGCGCCGATCTCGTGCTTGCGGTCAACTCGATAATCCACTCAAAGACCTTTGACAACGGCATGATCTGCGCCTCCGAGCAGTCGGTCATAGTGCTGGATAAGGTCTACGACGCGGTGCGCGAGGAGTTCGCCTCCCGCGGCTGCTATTTCCTTGATCCGTTTGAGACCGAAAAGGTCAGAAAGACGATACTCATCAACGGCGCGCTGAACGCCAAGATAGTCGGTCAGAAGGCGGCGACCATCGCCTCGCTTGCCGGCGTCAAGGTTTCCGCGGGCACAAAGATACTCATCGGCGAGGTCGAATCTGTAGAGCTCTCCGAGGAATTCGCACACGAAAAACTCTCCCCCGTGCTTGCAATGTACCGCGCCAAGGACATTGAGGACGCCTTCACAAAGGCGGAACGCCTTGTCGCCGACGGCGGCTACGGCCACACCTCGTCCATCTATCTCGATCCTATCACCGAAAGTGCCAAGCTCGATGAGTTTGCCGCTCGCATGAAGACCTGCCGCATACTCGTCAACACGCCATCCTCTCAGGGCGGCATCGGAGATCTTTACAACTTCAAGCTGGCTCCCTCTCTCACCCTGGGCTGCGGCTCATGGGGCGGCAACAGCGTTTCCGAGAACGTCGGAGTCAAGCACCTCATCAATATCAAGACAGTTGCAGAAAGAAGGGAAAACATGCTTTGGTTCCGTGCACCCGAAAAGGTATATATCAAAAAGGGCTGCCTGCCCGTCGCGCTTGACGAGCTGGGCACCGTCATGAGCAAAAAGAGAGCCTTTGTCGTCACCGACTCCTTCCTCTATCGCAACGGCTACACCAAGCCCATCACCGATAAGCTGGATGCCATGGACATCACGCACACCGCTTTCTTCGATGTCGCTCCCGATCCTACGCTTGCCTGCGCCAAGGAGGGCGCCAAGCAGATGACCGCCTTTGAGCCGGATGTCATCATCGCGCTGGGCGGCGGCTCGGCAATGGACGCCGCCAAGATCATGTGGGTGATGTACGAGCATCCCGAGGTCGACTTTGCGGACATGGCGATGCGCTTCATCGATATCCGCAAGCGCGTATACACCTTCCCCAAGATGGGCGAGAAGGCATATTTCGTTGCGATCCCCACCTCCGCCGGAACCGGCTCGGAGGTCACCCCCTTCGCGGTCATCACCGACCAGGACACCGGTGTCAAGTATCCGCTTGCCGACTATGAGCTTCTGCCCGATATGGCTATCATCGACACCGACTTCCATATGTCCGCTCCCCGCGGATTGACCGCCGCATCCGGTATCGACGCGGTGTCCCACGCACTTGAGGCATATGCCTCGGTCATGGCGACCGATTACACCGACGGTCTGGCGCTTCAGGCACTCAAGGTCATATTCAAATATCTCCCCCGCGCCTACGACAACGGAGCGACCGATGTCGAAGCGCGCGAGAAGATGGCAAACGCCGCGACCATGGCGGGCATGTCCTTTGCCAACGCCTTCCTCGGAGTCTGCCACTCGATGGCACACAAGCTGGGTGCCTTCCATCACCTGCCTCACGGAGTCGCAAACGCCCTCATGCTCGAAGAAGTGCTTCGCTTCAACGCCTCGGAGGCTCCCGCAAAGATGGGCACCTTCTCGCAGTACGATCACCCGCATACCCTTGCAAGATACGCGGAGATCGCGGATGCCCTGGGACTCGGCGGCAACACCAACGAGGAGAAGCTTGAGGCTCTCATCGACGCCGTCAATGCACTCAAAGAGCGCGTCGGCATAAAGAAGACGATAAAGGATTACGGCATCGACGAGACCGACTTCCTCGCTCGCCTTGACGAGATGACCGAGCAGGCATTCGACGATCAATGCACCGGAGCCAACCCGCGCTATCCGCTCATGAGCGAGATAAAGCAGATGTACCTCAACGCCTATTACGGCGACCGCCACTTCACCGAGGCGGACATGCCCGTGAGCCGCGACGAGCTCGGCATCAGCGAGGATGCGGCAAAAGCGGCATTCGGCGCATACGGTGCAAAAAAGAAGATATAAAGGAGTAAAGTCATGAAGCTTGAAAAAATAATCGCGGTCAGAAACAACAAGACCGTCTATCGTGACGGCGACCTTTGCGTAAAGGTCTTTGACGAGAGCTATTCCAAAGCCGACGTGCTCAACGAAGCGCTCAATCAAGCTCGCGTGGAGGCGACCGGGCTCAACATTCCCAAGATCCACGAGGTCACCGTCATCGGCGGAAAATGGGCAATAGTCTCCGACTATATCAAGGGAAAAACGCTTGCCGCTCTCATGGCGGAAGACCCCGACAAAAAGGATGAGCTTCTTCATCGTTTTGTTGAGCTTCAGCTTTTGGTGCACAAGCAGCACTGCCCCGAGCTGCCCAAGCTGCGCGACAAGATGAACCGCAAGATCAGCATGACCGACTTTGACGCGACCACAAGATACGATCTTCACACGCGTCTTGACGCCATGCCCAAACACACAAAGCTCTGCCACGGCGATTTTAACCCCTCCAACGTGATAGTTGCCGAGGACGGAAGCGCACACATCATCGACTGGTCGCACGCCACCATAGGCAACGCCTCCGCCGATGCCGCGCGCACCTACCTGCTCTTCTGGCTGAAGGGTGACATAAGCGGAGCCGACCGCTATCTTGAGCTCTTCTGCGAGCTCAGCGGCACCGAAAAGCAGTATGTTCAAAAATGGATGCCCATCGTCGCCGCCTCTCAAACGGTAAAGGGCAACGAAAAGGAACGCGAGTTCCTCAACTCTTGGGTCAACGTTGTTGACTACGAATGATCGCATAAACGCATAAACGCTATACCACTGTGATCCTTGCGCCGCGCGGCGGCGCAAGGATCCGAGAAAAAATAAATTAAGGAATGGTCTTAAAAATGAAAATTACGGTATGTATCGGCTCATCCTGCCACATAAAGGGCTCCCGTCAGGTGGTGGAGCAGCTTCAGTATCTCATCAAGCAGAACAATCTCGGCGACAAGATCGAGCTGGGCGGCACCTTTTGCATGGGCAAGTGCCAGCTTGGCGTGTGCGTCACGGTAGACGACGAATTCCACTCCGTGACCCCCGAGAACGTAAACGAATTCTTCAACGAAGCAGTACTTCCCAAGCTCGGCTGAGCCGACGTCTCGGAAATTCCGAAAAAGCTTCTGTATTTACGTTTACGCATAAAAATCGTGCCGCCGCAAGGGCGGCGGAATGGAGATCAGTATGGTAATAGTTCAGATCTGTGTCGGAAGCTCCTGCTATCTCAAAGGCTCCTCCGATATAGTTCAACTGATGCAGGACAGCGTTGCCGCCGAGCATCTTGAAGACGACATATCGCTGACCGGCAGCTTTTGCACCGGACAGTGCAACCGAGTGGGAGTGACCGTGACGGTCAACGACGAAGTAATCACCGGAGTCACGCGCGAAACCTTTCGCGAATTTTGGAATGAAAAGATCATGCCGGCAGTCCGCGCCGACAGGGGGGAAGCCTAATGGCAGTAAGCATAACACTGAAAAAATCCAATTGCAAGAACTGCTATAAATGCATTCATCACTGCCCGGTCAAGTCTATACGCTTTTCGGGCAATCAGGCGCATATAATTCCCGAGGAATGCATCCTTTGCGGTCAATGCTTTGTGGTATGTCCGCAAAACGCAAAAGAGATCGTCAGCGACATGGAAAAGGTCAAGGTAATGATACAGTCGGGCTCCCCGGTGTATGTAAGCCTTGCGCCCTCATTCATTGCCAATTATGACGGCGTCGGCATCGAATCGATGCGCGAGGCGCTCAAAAAGCTCGGCTTTGCCGACGCGGAGGAAACGGCTGTCGGCGCAACGATAGTCAAAAACGAATACGAGCGCATGCTTGCGGAAAAGACGCGCGACATAGTCATCTCCTCCTGCTGTCACTCGGTAAATCTGCTCATTCAAAAGCACTTTCCCGCCGAATTGCCCTATCTTGCCGATGTCGTCTCGCCCATGGTCGCCCACTGCACCGACATAAAGAAAAAGCACCTCGGCGCCAAGACCGTATTTATCGGCCCCTGCGTTTCCAAAAAGGATGAAGCGGACAAGAGCGGCGGGATCGTTGACGCCGTGCTGACCTTCGAGGAGCTGACCGGCTGGTTCAACAGCGCGGGAGTGGTCCCCGAGCAGCGCATGGATTCGAACGCGCACAGCCGCGCCCGCTTCTTCCCCACCGCCGGCGGAATACTTAAAACGATGAACCGCAATATGACGGGCTATACATATCTCGCCATAGACGGTATCGAAAACTGCATCGCCGCACTTCAAGACATTGAAAGCGGAAAGATCCACCGCTGCTTTATCGAAATGTCTGCATGCGCCGGCAGCTGTGTTGACGGTCCGGTCATGGAAAAATATCACCGCACCCCGGTCAAGGGCTATATGGCGGTCGCAAATTACGCGGGACGCCAGCAGTTCCAGGTCGATCAACCGGAGCCCGCCGAGCTGAGACATCATTTTCCGCCCATGCCAAGCACCGCCGAAATGCCCACCGAGGAGCAGATAATCGCCATACTGCGCAAAATGGGCAAGACCCGTCCCGAGGACGAGCTCAACTGCGGCTCCTGCGGCTACGAGACATGCCGTGAAAAGGCTATCGCCATATTCCGCGGCAAGGCGGACATATCCATGTGCTTGCCTTATCTCAAGGACAAAGCGGAAAGCTTTTCCGACAGCATCGTAAGCAACACGCCAAACGGTCTTTTCGTGCTCAACGAGAGCCTTGAGGTGCAGCAGATAAACGACGCCGCACGGCGCATAATGAATATCCGCTCCGCCTCCGACGTGCTGGGCGACCAGGTCGTGCGCATTCTTGACCCGGAGATATTCATGCGCGTGCTTTCCACTCACCGCGCCGTGCGCAACGAGCGCACAT
>CAZPYK010000038.1:0-14277 GCA_964590755.1 uncultured Ruminococcus sp.
TTGAGGATTCGCGGAAATAGCGGGTGTTTGCCATGCATTCGCTGTAGAAGAGCGCTCTGCCTTCCATGAGCAGCTGCTCGAGCACGCGTGTGCCAAGACCGCGGCAATAGGCTTTCTTTGAGCTGTTGTATGCGTCAAAGGTAAGTCCCGGCTCGTGAAGGATATAGCAAGCCTTTTCGATGACCGAGGCTATGCGATCCTGGTCGATGTCGTATATTATCTCGTCGTCCGAGTTTTTGGTGAGATATTTTATGCCGCAACCCGAGACGATAAGGTCGGTCACTATGCTGTCATAGGTGGCAAGACCGTAGGTGTCCTCGTCGGTATAGATGTTGTCCTCGCCGTAGTCGACCTTGGCGGCGCTCGCAAGCTCGATGAACTTATCCACCGTCCAGGTGCCGTTGTCGACGAGAGTGTAAGGGCTTTCAAGCCCCAGCGTGTTGAGCAGATCCTTGTTGAACACAAGTGTGCGGATGCTGTCATAGCGCGTGATGTCGAAGGAGCCTGTGCAGAAGTAGAGCTTGCCGCCGACCGATAGGTCGCTGACGGCGTTTTGATCCCACCAAGGCTGCGAAAGGTCGATGTTATCCAGCTCGTTGAAATCATAGAACAGATGCCGCTGAGCAAACGGATAAACATGCATCAGCGTTATCATGGCGGCTTCGAAATTGAGGTCTCCGGTGGTGATGGCGCGCTCGACGGTGGTCTTGTAATTCGAATCGGATATCTCTGTCAGGGTCACGCCGTATTTTTCCTGCACACGGGCGTTACGGCGAGCGATGGCGGTGCTGATGGGGTCGCCGTCGATATCGTCTGACAGTATCGAATTGCGGGTGAACCAGGATGCGGTACAGCCGTTCAAAATGCAAAACTCGGTGTCGCGATATTCATCGGTGTCACCAAGGTGCGCGAAGGGGTCAAAGCTCGTTTCCGGTGTTGTGGTCACGGCTTCCGGTGCGACGGTCGTTGCGGTGGTATCCTGCGTCTCCGGTCCGGTCGTGGCGCAGCCGAGAGAGACCGCGGACATGACAAGGCAGAGCAGAAGTGCCGCCGTGCGTATCAAATGCTTATGTGACATGGTGGTATCCTTTCTTGCATGTTATTTTGTTATTTACAGTATATCATAATTTATTCACGAGGTCAAGTGCTTTGATTTATATTTTGTTATAAATACCGAAAAAGACAGGTGACTTGAGCGGAGCTTATGCTTGACTTTTTTGCGCGTATAGAGTACAATATCATATGACGACATAACACGGAGGATGTAAGGCATGAAGACCTGCAAGAACAAAATATTCGCGATGATCTGCGCGGCGGCACTGCTTTTGGCTATGCCCGCGTGGCTTTCGGCGTGCTTTGAGTCCGGCGGGGGAGAGTTGACCGCAGGCGGTGAGGACACAAGCGCCGAGGCGGAGCCCATCGTGCTCGTTGAGAACGGCGAAACGAAATATACCGTGATACGTCCGACAGACGATTACGGCGAGCTCGTGAAGGACGCGGTGACCCTGCTCAAGGAGCATATATCCTCGCTCTGCGGCGTCGGCATTCCGGTGTCCGAGGATTGGGTGCGGGATGTGTCGGATATTCCGGACGCGGCATTCGAGATACTTATAGGCAACACCAACCGCCCCGAGAGCGCCGATGCGGCGCGCGGGCTGTCGGCGGAGGATTATTGTATCAAGGTGTATCCCGACAGCGGCCGCGTGGCTGTGGTCGGCGGAAGCGACGCGGCAACAGCCGAGGCGGTAAGTCGCTTTATCGACAGCTGCCTTGTTCTTTCCGCGAATGGCACGGTCGAGCTTGCGGGAGATCTTTGCTGCCTTTCGCGCGGCAATTATGACGTCACCTCGCTCATCATCAACGGGCACGACATAAGCGAATATACGATAGTGCTCGGCGACGCCGCGGATCGCGATGCGCAATACGCCGCGCGGCTCATCATCGATGCGGTGGCGGAAAAATGCGGGTATATCTTAAAGACATCCGAAAATTCATCCGGACTTTGGATGATCTATATCGGCGACGATGCCTCCGGCTCCTGCGAGCCTTCGGAATCGGTGAGAGACGACATATATTACGGTATGGGGGATGTCTCGCTTCTCATCGGCGGAAACGTTGTGGCATCGGCGCGGGCATTTATAGCCGAATATCTTGAGAACGCCTCGGGAGAGGTGGATATCACACCGCGTGCGGCTGTGGGCGAGGCGCTCCCGACGGCGCAATATCCCGCCGATGCGGCGGGCATTGTCGGAGGCACGCGCGTGGCGCTTGCCGATCAGCAAAATTCCTCGGTGGTCGTGGTGGATATCGAAGGCGGCAACGACGCCCCCGCGCTTTGGAGCTTTACGCCGACGGAGACGCTCGGCTACAACGGAGCCAAAATGTCAAACAGAATAGACGAATGTCGTCTCAGATACAGCACGGTGCTTGAAAAATATCTCATTTTGTTCACATCGTCGTCCGGCTATGCCGCCGTGGGTGAATATCCCGGCGGGGAATGCATATTTGAGGTCACGCTTTCGGGCTACGGTCCGCATTCGATAGAATATCTGCCCTGCGGCGCGGTCGCGGTGGCTTGCTCCGGTAACGGAAACGAAAAGTATGCGTCGATAAGGTTTTACGCCGCGGACGAGAAGGGAAATATCAAGAAAGCGGCGCAGTCTCTTGAGCTTGAGGGCGCACACGGAGTCCTCTGGGACGACGAGCGAGAGCTTTTGTGGGCACTCGGCAGTAAGGTGATAAAGGCATACGAGGTCGTTGGCAGCGGTCGGGACGCATACCTGCGCGAGGTCGATGTCTACGGTGCGACGCTTCCGGGCGGCGGTGGTCATGATATCGCCGCGGTCTACGGTGATATTACGAACGACAGCCTCATCGTCGGCGGAAACGGTATATATTTCTTTGACAAGAGAAGCGGAAAATTCACCGAGGCTCCGGGCGATGTAAGTGCCAAGTCGGTGAAGTGCGTCGGTGTGCTTGATGACGGCAGGATAGTGAGAACGGTGGCAAGCAATGTTTATGCCGCGCACGACACAGACCGATTCACCGTTTTCGATGCGAGCGGCAGGATGCTCTCGGAAAGTATTTTTTCCTCCCGCGGATTTTACAAGGCACGCTTGTTCGACGCGAGATATTCGTGATAAAAGCGTATTACGCTGAAAGGAAACTTTGCATATGAATATTGAAGGCTTTAACAAGCTGACACTGCTTGATTATCCCGAGCATGTGGCGTGCACGATATTTACCGGAGGTTGCGATCTGAGGTGCCCGTTTTGCCACAATTCCGGACTCGTGCTGACACCGAATGCCTCTCCCATTTCGGAAGAGGAGATATTTTTGACGCTCCGCCGCCGTCGCGGTGTGCTTGAGGGTGTGGCGTTGACAGGCGGGGAGCCGTTGCTTCAGCCGGATGTCGAGGATTTTCTGGCGCGTGTGCGCGAGCTGGGATATTCGATAAAGCTTGACACGAACGGTACTCACCCCGAGCGGCTCGCGCATGTTATTGAGGCGGGGCTTGTCGACTATGTGGCGATGGACATAAAAAATTCGCCGCGCGAATACGCTCGCACGGTGGGGGTCGCCGGCTTTGATGTCTCTTCGATACGTCGGAGCGCGGCACTGCTCATCGGCGGCAATATCGAATACGAATTTCGCACGACGGTGGTCGCCGAGCTGCACGATGATGCTTCCTTTTACGGAATACGCGAGCTGATAGAAGGAGCCGATCAATATTATCTGCAGATGTTCGTCGATTCGGGCGCGCTGATAGGCGGCGGTTTACATGCGCCGAGCTCGGAAGACCTGCGTCGCTATGCCGCGATAGCCTCCGAATATGTCGGTTCGGTGCGTTTGAGAGGCATTTGAGTTTGGGATGTTTGTCGTCGGTCTAACATTCATTTTTATCCGCGCTCAAATTAAACAAAGCGACGACGGCTTTTTTATTCAGACTGCCGAAAATGATTTTTTACACCATATATAGACAAAAACACGGTTGACAAACACAATATCTTGTGTTATACTTTTAAGGCGCGCCGAGCTCGGCGCGCCTTAAAAAACAAAGAACGGATAAAAGAAAATGTATAAGGTAATAAAAAGAGACGGCAAAACGGTGGATTTCGATCTTTCCAAGATCACAAAGGCGATAACACTTGCTTTCGATGCATGCGAGCGTCAATATAACGAAAATATCATAGATTTTATAGCGCTTAAGGTGACCGCCGATTTTGAGCCGAAGGTAAAGGGCGACAAGATATCGGTCGAGGACATTCAGGACAGCGTCGAGGCGGTGCTGGCGCGCGCGGGCTATGAGGATGTGGCAAAGGCATATATCCTTTATCGCCGTCAAAGAGAAAAGCTGCGCAACATGCAGTCGACCATGCTTGACTATAAAAAGCTGGTGGATTCCTACGTCAAGGCGACCGACTGGCGCGTAAAGGAGAATTCCACCGTCACATATTCGGTCGGCGGACTTATACTCTCAAACTCGGGCGCGATAACGGCAAACTATTGGCTCTCCGAGATCTATGACAACGAGATAGCACAGGCGCACAAAAAAGCCGATCTGCATCTGCATGATCTTTCAATGCTTACCGGCTATTGCGCCGGCTGGTCGCTTCGTCAGCTGATAGAGGACGGTTTGGGCGGCATTCCGGGCAAGATAACCTCGGCTCCCGCAAAGCATCTGGCATCTCTGTGCAACCAGATGGTCAACTTTCTCGGCATAATGCAGAACGAATGGGCGGGCGCGCAGGCGTTCTCATCCTTTGATACATATCTTGCGCCCTTTGTAAAGGTCGATGACCTCAGCTATGACCAGGTCAAAAAGTGCGTCGAATCCTTTATTTACGGTGTCAACACTCCCTCGCGCTGGGGCACGCAGGCGCCCTTCTCCAATATAACGCTCGACTGGACGGTTCCCGCCGATCTTGCCGATCGTCCCGCGATCGTGGGCGGCAAGGAGATGCCATTCACCTACGGTGATTGCAAGCGCGAGATGGACATGGTGAACCGCGCGTTCATCGAGGTGATGATAGAGGGAGACGCCGAGGGTCGCGGCTTCCAATATCCGATACCGACCTATTCCATCACACGCGATTTTGACTGGTCGGAGACCGAAAACAACAAGCTTTTGTTTGAGATGACCGCAAAATACGGCACGCCGTATTTTTCAAACTATATCAACAGCGACATGGAGCCCTCGGACGTGCGTTCGATGTGCTGCAGACTTAGACTTGACCTGCGCGAGCTGCGCAAAAAGTCGGGCGGCTTCTTCGGCTCGGGAGAGAGCACCGGCTCGGTCGGTGTCGTTACCATAAATATGCCTCGCATAGGCTACCTTGCCGAAAACGAGGAGGATTTTTATCGTCGGCTTGACCGCATGATGGATATCGCGGCGCGTTCGTTGAAGGTCAAGCGCACCGTTATCTCGCGTCTGCTTGACGAGGGGCTCTATCCCTACACCAAGAGATATCTCGGCACCTTTGACAACCACTTTTCGACCATAGGACTTGTCGGCATGAACGAGGCGTGCCTCAACGCGCGCTGGCTGCGCTGCGACATGACAGACGAGCGTGCGCAGAGCTTTACAAAAGATGTGCTCAACCACATGCGCGAGCGTCTCTCCGATTATCAGGAAAAATACGGCGACCTTTATAATCTTGAGGCAACTCCGGCGGAATCCACCTCCTACCGTCTTGCAAAGCATGATAAGGAGATGTACCCCGACATAATCACCGCCTCCGAGGGGAACAATACTCCTTACTACACCAACTCAAGCCATCTGCCGGTGGGCTACACCGACGATGTGTTTACCGCGCTGGATATCCAGGACGAATTGCAGACGCTTTACACCTCGGGAACCGTCTTTCACACCTTCCTCGGTGAAAAGCTTCCCGATTGGCGCGCGGCGGCAAAGCTCGTGCGCAAGATAGCGGAAAATTATCGTCTGCCGTATTACACCATTTCCCCGACCTACTCGGTCTGCGCCGAGCACGGCTATATCGCGGGCGAGCACTTTGAGTGTCCCAAGTGCGGCAAAAAGGCAGAGGTCTACAGCCGCATCACCGGCTATTACCGCCCGGTGCAGAACTGGAACAACGGCAAGGCGCAGGAATATTCCGAGCGGCTTGAATACAATATCGAGGAATCGATGAAGAATTTTGAATCCGGTGTGCCGCACGGTATAGGAGCCGAGGCTTCATGCGCTTGCGAAGGTGAGAAAAAGGTCGAAAATGTCGAAGCAGGCGAAAAAAAGATCATTCTTTTCGCCACCAAGACCTGCCCCAAGTGCCGCATAGCCGCCGATCTGCTCACAAAGGCGGGCATCGAATTTGAAAAGCTGTATCATGAGGATGCTCCCGGCTTTGCCGCAGAGCACGGAATAAGCCAGGCGCCCACGCTTTTGGTCGGCGACGGTTCCGAGGCGACGGTATATACCGATCTGCCCGGAGTCAAGAGCTTCATTGCGGCGCGGGAGTAAAAGAAGAAACGGAAAATATTCTCAATGTACGATATAATAATCATCGGCGCGGGCCCCGCGGGGCTCACCGCCGCCATATATGCCGGGCGTGCCGACAAAAGTGTATTGATACTTGAAAAGTCCTCTTTCGGCGGGCAGATGACCTTTTCGCCGAAGATAGAGAACTACCCGGGACTTGCCGAGATATCGGGGCTTGAGCTTGCCGACAGGATGGTCGAGCAGGCGATGGCGATGTCGGCGGAGATAGATCTTGCCACTGTGACGCGGGTATATCGCGCCGCCGACGGGCGCACGCTGTGTGTCGATACCGACAACGGTGTTAAGGAAGCGCGTGCCGTGATAATCGCGGCGGGCGCGGCGCACAGGCGGCTGGGGCTTCCGGGTGAAGAAGAACTTATCGGACACGGCGTATCCTTCTGTGCGGTCTGTGACGGAGCCTTTTTCAAGGACCGCCGCGTGGCGGTCGTGGGAGGCGGAAATTCCGCCATCGTCGAGGCGGCGCTGCTCGCCGACACGGCAAGCAGCGTGTATGTCCTGCAAGATCTGCCGACGCTCACGGGAGACGCGACCGGGGCAAAGGCGCTGGCGGCGCGGGATAATGTGCATATCATCTGCAACACGACGGTGAAGGAATATATTTCGGAAAACGGCAGGCTGTGCGGTTTGCGCACGGTCACGACCGAGAACGGCGTGAGCGTCGAGCGTGAGCTTGAGGTCGACGGTGCGTTTATTGCCATAGGGCTGAAGCCGGAGAACGAGCCGTTTTCCGAGGTCGCGTCCACCGATGCGCGCGGATATATCATATCCGACGAAACGACCGAGGTCGGAACCGCGGGGGTGTTCGTTGCGGGGGATTGTCGGCTCAAGAGCGTAAGGCAGATATCCACGGCGACAGCCGACGGCGCGACAGCCGCACTTGCGGCATGCGCTTATGTCGATTCGCTGAAATAATTCTTTTTAAAACGGAAATAATAAGACCGACACATCACCCCGAGCGGGAAGGCGTGTCGGTCTTATCGTATCGCAAGAAGCGTCAAAAGTTTTCGCCCGCCTTTTTTCAAAAGGCGGCGCCGTCGAGGGCGCGGAGCCCTCGTCGCCGTCCGCAGACGGCGAAAAGTCCATGGCGTTTTCTTTTTGCCAAGCTTTTTCTTTTGCGCCTGTGGTGTCAAAAGAAAAAGCGGATGCCGGGCGTTGCTTTTTTGACAGCTTGCATGTTTCTTTCGACTAAATACGGAAATAATAAGACCGACACACCGCCGAGATCGGAGGGTGTGTCGGTCTTATTTAAGGCAACACCGCACAATTCGCGGCTGACGCCTGCGCCTTGGCGCGTGTTCACTCACTTGCTTGCATAAAATCCGTCATATTTTACAAATTTCCTTCGCGTAGGATGAACTACGCGCGCGAAAATTTGTTTCATCTGACGAATTTTCTGACTGCGCAATTGAGCAAAAAGAATTGTACGGTATTGCCTATTATTTGAAACGGAGAAAAACAAAAATGTCTGTAATATCACTCAACGAGAGCAATTTTGACGAGGTCATCGGCTCGTCGACGCCGGTGCTGGTCGATTTTTACGCACCGTGGTGCGGCTCCTGCCGAACACTTGCGCCGGTCATCGAACAGCTCGGAGCCGAGAGCGGAGAGCTTTCGGTGGCAAAGGTAAATATCGACGAGGCGGCAGAGCTTGCGCATCGCTTTGATATCGAATCGGTTCCCACATTGGCGCTCTTTCGCGACGGAGAACTGTGCCACCGTCGCGTGGGAGCGGTGAGCCGAAATGAGATTTTAAGTTTTTTAAATAACGGCTGTATCGATAAAGCTTAACACCTTCCACACACCGTCAAGCTTTATAAGCAAGACTTGAAGCTTGCCCGAGCAAGACAGGGGCTCGGTTCCCTCGTTTGAGAGCGCCGCGGTGTATTCCAGCGTGACTCCGACGCAGGTGTCGGAATATGCCGTCATACCGCTTGCCGAAAGCGCGGAAAGTTCGACCGACTTATAAGCATCTGCACGGTATATTGCGGAATAGCTTGCCATGAGGCGCAAAAATGCGGGAGTTCCGCGAGTGAGAGTGGCAAGCATCGCGGCATAATCGTCGTCGAAGCGCTCGAAATCGGATCCCATGCCGCAGCCGCGCAGAGAGTATGCCAGATATTGCTTGGCAAAGCCGCGTGCGGCGGCGAGCGCCTCCTCCTTTTCCGCAAAGGTCGAGCCTTCGGGTGCGTCATCGGGGTAGTCGAATTCGACGACGATGGAATATCCGCTCGTGCGGTCGCCCACCGCCGTGAGCGGCATGCCGTCAAGCGTCGCGCTTACCGTCGGGTGAGCCAAAAATCCGCTGACGGTGTATTTGTCGTATATCGGAAGCACCGAGTAAAGCGCAAAGCCCGCCGTGTCGTAAAGACCCGGCAGCGTGCCGCCGTCGGCAAGGTCATCAAGCATCGCGCCGCTTTCCGCCTTCTCCGACGCGCCCAATACCACACCGTTGACTGTGACCTCCGCTCCTCTCGGAAGCAGGACCGTCAGCGTGTAGCGGCATTCGTCGGGGGTGTTGAAGATGTATTGCCCGTTGTCGGAGGAGAGAAGTGTGAGCGCCGTTCCGTCATATTCCGCGGTGACCTCGGTGTCAAAGAAGAGCCCGCTCGCCGTCCATACCTCAAGCAATTGAGGCGTGCCGTCGCCGCCTTTATCTTTTTCGCCGAGCATTCCGTCGGTATACGAGCGCACGGCAAAGGCGCTTGACGCCGCAACGCCGTTAAAGCGCACGGTGACACCGAGCGGAACGGTAGCCGATACGGTGTGCGTCATTCCGTCGGCAGGTGCAAAATAAAAGCTGTTTTCGTCATCTGTCGAAATTTGCGTTTCAAGTGGAGCGCCGTTAAGCGTGGCGGTGACGGTAGGCTCAAAATATATCCCGCTCAGCGTGTAAATGTCGCATGGCAGGTCGGCGGCGCGATTATCCTCGCAAAGCGATAGGGCGGGATATCTGCCGCCGACCTCGGCGGCGTCGCGATCGATGGCGGTGCCGTTGACGGTAAGAGCGGAGCCCTCAAACGCCGATACGGTCAGCGTTCTGAATTCCACCCCCGCCGCTTCAAAATATGAAAGGCGAAACTCAACACTGTCTATGCTCCACTCTCCCAGCCCGAAAAGTCGCTCGGAATCATTCTTAAGGGTGACCTCTGCCATCGGCTCGCCGTCGCTTATCAGCAAGAATGTCGGTGCGTCGGTACTGTCTTTGGCGGTATATTTTATGTAAGTGACCTCGCCCACCGAAAAGCGGTCGGCAAGCACCTCGCGCGCCAGACGCTCGCCGTCTTCATAGGCGGGATAGGTCTTGGGCAGTTCGGTGATCAGAAATTGACGCCAATCGGCGTCGGTGCTGTCGGATATCAGCGCCTCGATCGTCCTTTCGGGCAGCGAATCGTCACGCAGTGAGGCATACTTCCAGCCGATGCAGAGCAGGACCGCCATTATCACCGTCATGATGACGGCGTAGACAATGATGAATTTCAAAAACACATGTCGACGCGGATGTCGGCGGCGCGCATGAGAGCGCGCCAGCTCTTGCATATCTACATTATTCATTCGATGTTCCTCCCTCCGAGGTCTCCGCCGCGTTGCCGACGGTCATGCCGCCAAAGGTCAGGGTAAAGCTCGGCGTGCCGCGTGAGGAGAGCAGAGTGTCTCCTTCAAATGCCGAATCTCCGGCAGGTGAGAGTGCCGCCGCGGTCACCGCGCCGTACTCGTACATTACCGATGCGAGCTCGTCATATGTTGCTCCGCGCGGATAGATCCCTTTGGGTTGCATGAGAAGCAGCATTATGCTGCCGTCCTTTTTTTGTCCTATGGCCGCACGAGCGGAATATCCTCCGCCGAGATCGCGGCAGGGAATGCCGCCGCTTATCAGCACGCGCTCGCAGGATATGGCAAAGCGCCAATCGGAATTAAATACCGCCGCGGCGGTATATCTGCCCGCATGCAATATGCCGTCGGCATCGATACCCATGACATTATATCCCGCGCCGTCGCCGGTATAATCAAAGCGCTCGCCCGTCAGCGATATCAAGGGCGCGTTCGCGCAGAGCCCGATATATCCGTCGCTCTCGCTTGTGATCTCGCCCGCGACAAGCGACAGCGAGTCGGGGGAGATCCCCTCGATGAGTATTCCGTTCCACCCGTCCGATTCGATGTGCGTGAGGGTCGGAGCCGAATATTCGGTTTCGGTGCCGTCGATTCCGGCATCCGCGTCGCGCGGGGCGGCATAATAGCACGCCGTGTCAAGTTCGGCGTCGCTGAAAAAGATGTGCGCAAGCGTCGGCGCGTTTTCGGACAGCGTTGCCGCAAGGCGGTTTGACGCATCCGCGGAGGGACCGTGCGCGATAATGAACAGCATTGCCGTTATTCCGACAAGCAGCAGAAGGGCGGTCACCGCCAAAAATATGCCGACCTTGCCGATGGTCTTAAATATATGTTTTTTTGTTATGGTTCTCAAGCTCTTATCTCCGTATCGCAAGCCGTTTCGCGACGGCATCGTTTCTCATTATAATTGTACAGCATATGTCGGCAATTGTCAAGTGCGGTATTGCCTTAAAATTGCATAAAGTCCTCAGCCACTTTTCTCTTTGACACCACAGGCGCAAAGAGAAAAGTTAACAAAAGAGAAACGCCAATGGTAGTTTCGCGCTCTGCGGAGCGCGAGGAGGGCTTCGCGCCCTCCACTGCGCCGCCTTTTGAAAAAGGCGGTCGAAAACTTTCGGCAATTTGGCGAGACTGTTTGTTTGGTCTACAACTTGCGGGCTGTCTCACATTGCGTGAGACAGCCCGATCATGCTTTTATTCTATAGATGCGCCTTTAGCTGTGCTTTAACACCGATGTGGCGTCGGCGATGGATTTTTCAAGAGCCTCGCGACCGTACTTGTCGACCTCGGATTTGTTCTTCTCTCCGTGAGTCAGACATCCGGCGCCGCCTATGCAGCCGCCCACGCATGCCATGCCCTCGATAAAGTTGGCGTCAAGCAGGTTCTTTTTCTTCTTGAGCAGTGCTATCTTGCATTCCTCTATGCCGTCGCAGGCACAGGGCTTCAAGAGGAAGTCATCAAGTCCTTGCTCCTTGAGCGCCTCGGCGACCGCGTCGGAAAGTCCGCCGCTGCGGGCGAAGATGCGTCCAAAGTAGGAGGCGTTGTCAAGCACGTCCTCGTCCATCGTGGTAATGTCAAGGTCGCGGCTGTCAAACAGCGCCTGAAGCTCCTCAAAGGTCATTGCCGCGTCGACATAGGGCTTTACGCTCTCGCGCTGGACCTCTGCCTTCTTTGCGGTGCACGGGCCGATGAACACCACCTTGGCGCCCTCCTCGTGCTCCTTTATGTACTTGGAGATAGCCGTCATGGGGGAGGGATTGTGCGAAACGAAGGGCAACAGCTCGGGGAAGCTCTTTTCGATATAGCTGACGAAGGCGGGGCAGCATGAGCTGGTAAGGAAGCCCTTTTCGACCAGCTCGCGGGATTCGGATTCCGCGACCATGTCGGCTCCGAGCGCCGCCTCGATGACGGTGTGGAAGCCGAGCGCCTTGATGCCGCTTATGACCTGTCCGAGCTTTGCGTAGGTGAACTGGCTTGAGATCGACGGTGCGACCACGGCGTAGACCTTGTATTTTTTGTTGCCCTCGCTCTTTTTGATAAGATCGATGACGTTCAGTATAAAGGACTTGTCCACTATCGCTCCGAAGGGGCACTGATATACGCAGGCTCCGCAGGAGATGCATTTGCCGTTGTCGATCTGCGCCGCCTTATCCTCGCCCATGGATATTGCCTTGATCTTGCAGGCGTTCTCGCAGGGGCGCTTGCGGCTGATGATAGCGGTGTAGGGGCAGACCTTGGCGCATGCGCCGCAGCCCACGCAGAGGGACTTGTCGATGTGTGCCACATGCTGGTGGTCAAAGGAGATAGCCTGACGCTTGCAGACGTCCTCGCATCTGTGAGCGAGACAGCCGCGGCAGGCGTTGGTCACCTCATAGCCGCCCAGAGGACATTCGTCACAGGCGATCTTTATGACTTCTATGACGTTGGGGTTTTCCTTGTCGCCGCCCATGGCGAGCTTGACTCTCTCGCCGAGGATCGCGCGCTCCTTGTAAACACAGCAGCGCATGGTGGGGGTGTTGCCCGGAACGATCTTTACCGGAATGTCAAGCACCGATTCAAGAAGGGTGTCATTCCAAGCCTCGCGGGCGACTTCACGAAGCACCTTATATTTAAGATGCTGGACTTTTGTATCGAATTTTCTCATTTATATTTGCCTTTCGGGGAATCAAAAATAGCTGACCTTTATCCGCTTGCCCATTTGGCGCAGGCACTTTGAAAGCTCCTCCACCAAATTCATCTTTATGTTGAAGTTTATGGGAAGGTCGGGGTTTTGGTGAGCGGGGTTTATCGCTCTGCCGACGTAGAAATTGATGTCGGTCGCCTCCTCGAAGAGAAGACGGCAGATCTGAGAGGCGCCGTCGCGGCGCAGGCTCCAGGTCTCGTAATGCTCGTTGTCGTTGAGGTAGTCGCGGGCATATTCAAGCACCTTATTGATGGTGATGACTCCCTCGGTGACAAGATCAACGCCTTCAAGCTCGGCGGTCGGCGGCACGTCGGAGGCTTCGAAATTCAGGCTCGGGCGCAACGGCTTGCCCAGATACTTTGCGGCGATGGAGGAGGTGGTGCCTCCGCACACAATGTGCTTGCCCTCCTTTGAGAAGAAGAGCGACATCATTCTTCCCGCGTCGTCGCGGTTTGAGGGGGGACCGAAGAGCAGGTTCATCGGCACGCGCGGACGTATCCTTATGACCGCGGCGGTGGCGTCGTCGCCCGGCTTGCCGCCGTAAAGGCGGTTGCATTCATCCACCAGAATGGTGGAGAGGGTCTTGGCGGTGTATCCGACGTCAACTATGGTCTCAAGAAAGGCTATTATCTCCTCGCGCTTCCAGCCGAAGTTGTATGCAAGCCCCAGCCCCGCGTGCGGACAGCCGTCGCTCATGGCGACAAAAACGTCCCCGCGGGCAAGCTTGATCGATGAGCGGTATATCCTTTTGCCGCCTATCTGCAGCTCGGTCTTGGGATAATCGTAATTTTTGCCGCCGCGAAGCAGTATCACGGATGGGTTGTCGTACTGTATTATCTCGGCGTCCGAGTTGTTTTCAAGATGTATGATGGTGAAGGTGGAGTATGCCACTCCGCGCACCGAGCAGATGGGCAGCGTGGCGGCGATCGTCTCGACGCAATCCTCAACCGACAGGCCCTCCGCCATCATGGTGGAGATTATCTTTGATGTGAGGGTGGAGAGGATACTCGCTTTAACGCCGCTGCCGAGTCCGTCGGCAAGTACTATGACGGTGGAGTTCTCGTTTTCCTCTACTATGTCCACATGGTCGCCGCAAAGCTGCTCGCCGTAGTGATTTATGCTTTTATAGCCGATATCGGCGCACAGATCATTCATTTGAGATCGACTCCTTAAGCTTTGTCAGCGCGATCTTGGTCTCCGCGGCGGTCTCGCCCAGCAGAGAGGCGATCTCTTGAACGATGCGCATCTGCTTGTCGACCACGCGGTCGGCGATCTCGATCGTTTGGTTGCTGATATCTTCCTTTTTCTTTCTTTCCTTTTCCTCGTCGGTCACGTCGCGCATTATGCAGATGAGCAGGTTGTTTGTGTTGTCGTAAACCACGGTCTGCTCGACATATTTTTTGTATTCGGCAAGATATGTGCGCTCGTTGCGCACGGCGCGGTGAGTGGAAAGCACGCGCATGAATATCTC
>CAZPYK010000039.1:0-14058 GCA_964590755.1 uncultured Ruminococcus sp.
TCTGACGAATTTTCTGACTGCGCAATTGAGCAAAAAGAATTGTGCGGTATTGCCTATAATTGTTTGCGCATGCGCTCAAGCGCTCCTTTTTCGAGACGCGAGACCTGCGCTTGAGATATACCTATCTCCGCGGCGATCTCCATCTGAGTCTTGTTTTTGTAAAACCTCATATCGATTATCGACCGTTCGCGTTCGCTCAGGTGTTTCATCGCCTCTGCGAGCGCGATATTTTCAAGCCATGATTCGTCCTGTTCGTTGGTGTCGGAGAGTTGATCCATGACATAGAGCGAATCTCCGTTTTCGCTGTATATCGGTTCGTAAAGCGAGAGCGGTTCGATTATCGCCTCCATGGCGCGAACGACATCCTCTTTTTTCTCGCCCAGCCTTTCGGCAAGCTCTTGCGGGGAGGGCTCGCATTGCTTTTCGCGGATAAGCTCCTCGCGTGCGGTAAGCGCCCTGTACGCAAGATCGCGCATCGAACGACTGACGCGAATGGTATTGTTATCGCGCAGATAGCGGCGTATCTCGCCGATGATCATCGGGACGGCATAGGTCGAAAATTTTAAGCCCAGGTCGAGTTTAAAGTTGTCCACCGCCTTGATCAGCCCTATGCAGCCGACTTGAAAAAGGTCATCCATGCTTTCGCGCCTGCCAGAAAAGCGTTGTATGACGCTAAGCACCAGGCGCAGATTGCCGTATATCAGTTCTTCTCTTGCGTGCATGTCTCCCGACTTTGCGCGTTCGAGCAATTGTGTTTTTTCGGCGTCTGTCAGAGTTTTGAGCTTTGCGGTGTTTACGCCGCATATCTCCACCTTGTTATAATACATCAGGAATACCCCGAAAGAAAAGATTTCATAATGGAGTATTATCCCGTGCGGTGTATCGTTATGCAAAACGTCGGCTTGTATATTTTTGACATCCTCCGGCATGCGTCTGCCGAATAAATATTTTTTGTCGTTCGATTTTTTTGTTTGACAAATCGAAAAAAATATTGTATAATAAATATGTAACAATATTTTAAAATATATTTTTCGGAAGGGAGACAAGTTATGTTTGAGATCGGGGAATTGATCATGTACGGAACAAACGGAGTATGCAGGGTGGACGGCTTTTGCCATTCGCCGTTTGATGTGAATGATGACAGAGAGTATTATGTTCTCAAACCGCTTTACGATCCTTCCAATCTTGTGATATATACGCCTGTCGGAAATGATGCGGTGGTGATGCGACGCCTTATATCTCAGGAGAATGCCGAAAAGCTGCTGCGCGATATAGACAATATCGATGCGGTAAAGGTGGAATCCGAAAAATCGCGTCGCGACGCCTATCGCGAAGCATTGCGCACGGGAGAGCCGATCAATTACATAAGGATAGTCAAGGCGGTGCGTCGACGTCGCGAGGAGTTTGGACGCACCAGACGTCGCTTGCCGGATCTTGACATAGATTTTGAGCATTCCGCCTACACCTGCTTGCTCGGTGAGCTTTCCGAGGTGCTCGGCAAGACCAGAAATGAGATAGATGCTCTGATATCCGAGCTTATCGGACGCAAAAACAAGACGGTTTGAACTCTTAGTTTAACTATCGCTTCGGATCAAAATATAATGCGGGCTTATCTCACCGATGTGAGACAGCCCGCATTATATTTTGAATATATTTTGTCACAAAAGCTCAATTGTGTCGCCAAGGTGCAGGGAATATATTACCATTCTGTCCGGGCGACGTCCGATCAGCTGTTCGAGCGCCGTTGCATAATAACCCAGCTGCTCGGAATGCGCGGCGATAAGCTTTTTTGCCGCCGCGGCTTTATCAGCGCGCTCGGATCGCGTTAGGCGGTCGGTCTTATAATCGCACAGAACCACGCTGCCGTCGCTGTCCTCAAAGAAAAGATCGATGACGCCTTGAACGAGGAGCTTTTCGTCATTCTCGGCTCTTGCGAGCTCGCCGTCGAGCGCAAATTGCGAGGCGGGCATCAGAACATTGAAGCGTTGCTCGCGATGAAGCGTGCGCGCTTTTCTTATCTCGTCGAGAAGTGCGCTGCGTGAGAAGTTCACCAGCTCGTCGCGGCGCAGCAGCTCGGCGTTAAAGGCGGACAAAAATCCGCGCGACACAAGACGCTCCGCTTCGCGATCGACAGCCTCACGTGTGCCGTCAAGACACGAAAAATCGCAAAACTGCAAAAAAAGGTGAGTTGCGGTGCCTCTTTCCGCGGCAAGCCTTCCGGCATCCGCTTCGCCGGCCGGGTCCGACATGAAGGTCGGGATGCGCTCCGCCGCATCTGTCGCCTCGACACGACTTAAAAGATCTGCTGCTTCAAGCTCGCTCACGTCGTCAAGCACTCCGGGGTAAAGCCGTGAGACGGACAACTTTGCCGGTATCGCCGAAAGGTGGCTGTATGGATAAGCATACTCTATGCGTTTGCGGAGAGTTTCTTTCAAATGTGAAATGTCGTCGGTGTCGTCGGTGCTCGTTTGCGGTATCGATGATGTGTCGGACCGGGGAATATCATCAATATCTGTCAGCCTTTGAATGCTGCAGAATTCCGAGGCGTTCGGACATTCCGACAATGCCGCCAGGATCCAGTGTATGCGGCTTCGCGCTCCGATGACCGAGGTGCGTCCGCCGCGATGTGCAAGCTTTTCGGCGTCGGCAAGCAGCTTGTCCGCGCCGGGCTTTCCCGAGTCGGCGGTGATCACCAGCTTTTCTTTTGCGCGTGTCATGGCAACGTACAATATCCTGATCTCCTCCTCGTCGGTCAGCGCACTTATGTGCGCGGCTATGGCGCGTCGCATCGGGGGATCAAGCTTGGATATGCCGTCCCCGAGTGACAGGCGCAGCGCCATGCCGCGCGAAGATGAAAAGACGAGATCTTTGGTTGCATCGCGACGGTTGAATTTTCTGCCCATTCCGACAAGAAATACAATGGGGAATTCAAGCCCCTTGGATTTATGTATCGTCATTATGCTTACCGCTTGACGTTCACCGGATATTTCGAGCTCCTGCTTTACGCCTTCGGAGATCATGCCGTTGATATGGGAAACGAATTCGGAGAGACCGTGAAATACCGATGCATTGAAGCTTCTGGCGTATTCGTAAAGCCGTTGCAGGCTGATGCGACGTTCCGCGGGAGGACGGCGACGCGTATCCTCGTTTGAACCTGCGTATGTAAGCGCCGAGGTGTCGCTCCATATGCGGCGTATCAGCTTGTCGACCGGCATCGCCTCGGCATATCTGCGCCACTTTGACAATTTTTCGATGATGACGGTGCATTTCTTCGCAAGCTCGCGATCCTCTCCCGAGTCGGCATAATCGCATATCGAATCGTAAAGCGAGCTGTCGGTCCCGAGGCTTCTGACGCGTACCAGATCGTTCAGCGAAAGCTCGAATATCGGTGACTTTGCCGCCGCCGCCAACGGTATATCGCGCTGTGGGTTATCTATAGCCGTCAAAAGGCTTGTGAACATGAGGACCTCCGGGTTGGCAAAAAGATCCTCGCCGGCACTGTTGGCATTCGGTATACCGCGGGCGGAAAGTGACGAGGATATCGCGGCGGCAAGCGGCTTTGAGCGCGCGAGCACGGCGATATCTCCGACAGGAGTGCCGGCGTTCACCATCGATGCGATGCGTGCGGTTATGTATGATACCTCAAGAGCTTCGCCGCTCTCGTCGTTTTCGTCGGAATCGTCGGAATCGTCGGTGTCGGCGGCGTCATCGGTTTCGTCTTTTCGGTCTGTCAGAATAAGCTCGATCTTGTCGGAGGCTTCGCCCGGCTCCCCGCGTGAAAAAATCAGGTCATCCTCGGGACGGTAGCCTATGCCGTGTTCGCCCGGGGCGTTCTCCGAGCGCGAAAACAAGAATGACGAGACTGCGTTGGTGAATTTCACTATCTTTTCCGAGCATCTGAAGTTTTCCGACATGAATATCGCCCCGGGGGCGATATCCGCTTTTTCGGTAACGGCGGAAAATCGGCGGCGGTAATCGGCGAATATCGACGGGTCTGCGCCGCGAAATGCATAAATGCTCTGCTTTATGTCTCCGACCATGAAAAGCGAGTCCGGGCGGGATATGGCTCGGAATATCGCGTCCTGCACCGGGTCGGTGTCTTGATATTCGTCAACGAATATTTCGCTCAGCCGTTCGCGCCAGCTGTCGGCTATCGGGGTGGGTGAGCCGTCGGCGGCTATGAGCAGTGTGTAAGCGTATTCTCGGATATCGGAGAATTCACAGACCGAGCGAGTGCGTTTTTCATCCGAAAATGCCGCCTTCGCAAAGACCAAAAAGCGCGAAAGTGCTCTCAGTAAGCGTGCGCTTTCTTTTTGCGCTTTTTCAATATCCTCTGCGGGCATGGTGAAGTATTTGTTTTTTACGTCGGATATGGCACCGTGCCCGATCTTTTTTCGTATATTTGCCAGCTCGTCGGCACGGGGCGGCTTTTCGCCTTTTTTGATCGACGGCAAACGCATCGGCGAGTGGTCTGCGGCGATCTGCCGCAAGGCCTTTTCGTCGCGTGCGACGGTTGCCTCAAGCAGTGCCGAGAGAGTGTCAAGGTCATACAAGAATGCCGCAGCGTATCCCGTGGGATATCGAGGGTCGCCTTCTATCTCCGACAAAGCATGGCGCAGAGCGACTGCGGCATCTGCCAGCTCGTCGTACAGCACATCGCTCAGGCAGGCTCCCGCGCGGCTCTCCAAAAAAGGTCTTTCCGCCTCCGCTTCCAAAATGAGTGCATCATCGGCGGGAGTCATCATTCCGCGCGGAAGGCATTCAAGCTTTGAGGTGAGGCTTATAAATATGTCCGCAAGTCCGCGATCTCCGCGCGCACCGGACAATGAATCGGCAAGATCGGGGAAGTCGGGGTCTGTTTCATAAAAATGCGCTATGGCGTTTTGCATACATTCGCGCCTGAGCGTGACGAGCTCGGCGGGATCCGCAATGCGGAAGGTCGCGGGGAGCCCGAGTCTTTGAAAATTTTCGCGAACGACGTCGAGGTAAAACGAATCTATGGTGCAGATGCGTGCGCCGCCGAGCAGAGCGAGCTGTGAGGAGAGGTGTCTGTTTGTCGGGTCCTTTGCCAGCTCGGCGGAAAGTGCTGCGCCTATGCGGGTGCGCAACTCTCCCGCCGCCGCGCGCGTGAAGGTCACCACCAGCATGTTCGATATATCCGCCGGGTGCTCGCGGTCGGTCAGCTCTCTGATTATCCGCTCGGTCAGGGTCGCGGTCTTTCCGGATCCGGCGGCGGCGGAGATGAGCAGTGTTCTGCCGTGCGTTTCGATCGCGCGGCTTTGAGCTTGTGTGAATTTTACGGCCATTGTTGTGAACGATCCTTTCGCGGTAAGCGTCCTTGCGGATGCTTTACCGAGGCTGAACTCTTCATGTTTCTTTCTTTTTGCAGGCGTTCCTGCACACGGATGAATACGGGCAGTAATTGCAAACCGCGGAGCCGTCCGGCTCTTTGTGCGGCACGGCGCAAGCCTTGCCGCCGCGCATTTCCGTTGCGATGCGCGTCACTGTTTCTTCGAGTGTGTCGAAAAGTGATCTCATCCCATCGGCGTTTACTATGGCAGACGACGGCGCACCGCTTTTTGTGTATTTCACGCCCTGCATAAAGTGCGTGTCGCCGTCGGCGGACAGGGCTTTGAACACATCTTCGCGTTCGAGCACGAGCCCCGAGCGCTTTATCGAGCGGCGTATGAGCGACGCCGTTTCGTCTGCCGATCTGTAGCGGTCGAGCGGGAGTGTTTTCAGATCCGCCGAGATGTAGGTTATTGCCGCGGGCACGGGGGTCGGACCGAAGCTGTCGTTTCGTGCGGCGTACTTGCCGCCGGTCAGGGCGTAAAGATACAGAGGCATCTGCATTCCGAAGCCATTCTTAAAGCCTTCGAATGAAAAATCCTTCTTTCCGGTCTTGTAATCGACAACTCTTATAAGCGTCTCGCCCTCCGACGACCGCGTCGTGTCAACTCGGTCGATCTTCCCGCGCAATATCGCGGTGCCGCCGTCCCGAAGCGGAAAGCGCGGAGCGGGGATACCGCCCAAGCCGCCTATCGGAAGTTCAAGCGCCGCGGGGCGAAAACTGCCGGAGGCAAATTCGTCGAATATATCGGAAAGCAGGATCCGAGATCCCTTTTTGAGGCGCTCTATCGTGTGTTTTGTGCGCGCGTTATCTGCGGCACTGCCCAAAGATTCTATATATTTTGTTGTGATATCATCGAGCAGTGCCGCTGTTCTCGTCTCGTTCGGACGCGCCCCCGCGATGATATCGCTCGCTGTTGCGGAGAGAAAGCGTTCGAGTACATGGTGCACGTATGTACCCATTATGGAATAATCCAGCTCGGCGCGTTCATCGTCGCGAAGACGCAGAATGAACCTCATATAGTATCCGTACGGACAATTGAGATATGCTTCGAGCTTTGTCTGTGTCAGATCGACCGTGTCTCCGAATGCCCCGTGAGCGACCGAGGCGGATATGCGGTCTTTTTCGGATGTGAGCGGAAGCTGCGCGGCGCGCAGTATGTGCGCGTCTTCCGGACTGTCTGAGATATATCCTTCAAGCGCTTTCCCAACGGCTGTGCCGCGGCAGAGCGAAAGATACTCAAGCGCTCCCGCGCGGCTCCATATGCGATCGATGGGAGTAATATCCTTTTCGGTCCTTACTTTGATGTAAGGAAACATTAACTTGAAGCGCAAAAACGCGGAGGAGGGAAGACAGGATGAGCCTGAGGCATCCGTCAAATGAGTTGAGAGTATAAGTCGCTCGGAGGGTACCGATATCGCCCTGAGCAGAAAATGCTGTTCGTCGGATGCGAAGGTCTCGGCATCGGAATCGAGTCCGAGCTCGGTCTCCGCGAGAAAACGGCGATCGCGATCGGTCAAGAGGCCTCCGCCGGCGGAATTTTTCGGAAATTCGCCGTCCGTCATGCCGATAAGAACGGCGCATTTGCGCTCTCCGGCGCGCAACATGTTCGCAGAGCCTATCATCACCTCGTCACATCCGGTCGGGATGCTTCCGAGTTCGGCGGCATCGAAGGCAAGTCGCAGTGCCGCGCAGAAAATATCCGTCGTCGGCTTTTCGGTGAAAACGTCGCAAACGCATTCCATGGCATCTATGGCCGAGTCGTACAGCCTCAACAGCTCGTCCGCTTCGCGTCGGTCGCCATCGGCGAGCGCTCGCGCCGCGTATGAGCGCAGTGTCTCACGCATTTCGCATGATTGCATGTACCGCCAAACGGCGCGGCAGACCTCGATGTTGCTGTTCGCCGCATCGATCGACGCAAAAAGCAGGGTCAGCCTGTCGCGCAACGTGCGTCTGACACGATTGGCGCACTCAAGCGTTTCCTCTCCGCGTCGGCTCATGCGTGCGGAATAGCCGTCGGGGTCCATGCTCCAATCCGTGTCGGAATAAAATGAGCTTCCGTTGATATTCCATTTTTCGATATATGCTTCGAATATGTCGATGTCACGCGCCGGAATGCCGCAAAGCCCTGTCTTGAGGTGTGCGATCACATCCGCGCGACGCCAGCCGTAGAGTTTGATCCTGAGTGCCGACAGTATCGCTCCGGCAAGCGGACGGGATGAAAATCCGGTCTTTTCGGATAAAAAGCAGGGGATCCCGTTTTTCTTCAGAGATACGTCTATCATTCCGCGATATTTTTCCGCATCTCCCGCGATGATGGCGATATCGCGGCAACGGTATCCGCTCATGATCAGCTCCTTGATGCGCGCGGATACAATGTCACATTCGGAATACGGATCGGCAAGTGCGAGCAGTTCGATGTGTCCGCGCTCCTCGTCGGGAACAGGGTGCGCGACGGCACTTTCGGCGGCATAGTCCGTTGCGGCGCGCAATTCGGCGTTTTTCGCGCGTTTGTTTTCGCCGAGCGTTATCAGCTCGGGTGTGATACCGAGAGCCGATGCATCTCTGCGAAGGCGCGACGAGCATTTGTGTGAGGACAGCGCGGCGAGCGAGCGATCGGACGGGGAGGCGGCAGGCAGCGTGATGACCACCTCGTCGGCTTGCCGCATTATAAGCTTGATCACTCGGTGCTCTTGACCTGTAAATCCGGAAAATGAGTCGATGTATACAGAGGCACCGCAAAAATAGTCTCCGCTCTCTTCCAGCAGTGCCGAAAGCCTGTCCGGGTCGTCGGCGGAGTCGGCGAAGCGTTCTCCGAGCAGAGCGGAATATGTGCTGTAGATAACGGCAAGATCGCCCAGCTTGCGCCCGAGCGCGCCCGTCTCGCTTTCGCGCAGAGAGAATCTGTTCGCCGTTTCGCGCAGTGCCTCGGGATGTATTCCGCACGCCTTGAATTCCTTGACGGCGGTGAGCATGGCAAGCGGCAGAGACGGATCTTGCGCGGCACGATCTCCGTATTCGGACAGCAACGGTGCCGCTTCGCGTATCGCACGCCACATGAACAGCAGCTTGCGGCTTTTGTCCGCATAGTTATACACCAGACCGCCGCGCTCTCTGAAGACTCGGTTGGCAAGACGCGAAAAGTTCAGCGCTTCGATATACAGCTGAGAGGCTGCGGGCAGACGCTCTGCAAGCTCTCTTTCGACATCGACTGTCTGCTGCTCCGGAACGATAAGAAAGGCGCGGCGACCGTGCTCGGCGTCGGAAAGCAAACGCGACATTATGTAAGCGGTCTTCCCGGAGCCCGGGATGCCGTAAATGAATTCCACCATGTCTGTACCCTCAAAAACGTGGACTGCGTGCCACGAATGCATCGGATTTTGATATATGAATATAAGATAACATTGCAATTCAACATAAAGTATATCACATTTTGACGCTCAAAACAATATTTGGACAAAAAACTCTTGCCGGTCGAAAAGAAAAAATAATAAAATATATTGAAAAAAGCTTCTTTTTGGTGTATACTCTTTATGTGAAAAAGGCTTGAATGCGTTTTTTTCGGCGATTATTTTGATTTCAAGCGTTGTTTGGTGCATCATCATAAAACCGTCACAAACAAGAGCTATAATGTAAACAATCAAAAAGCGCAAAGGAGATGTCGCGTGATGCTTGAAAACGAAAACGTAAACGTAAACGAAAATGAAAACGTGAACGTAAACGTAAATGCAGACGAAAATGTTCGCTCCGATGACCGGAACGAAAAAGAAAACAACGAGATCCGTGAAAACGAGATCGTAAACGATAACGAGCCCGCTTCCGTCGACAACGGTGAGTGCCGCAGCTCGTCGTTCGGGATAGCTTATATTCCCGAAGGAGGCAATGAGAACGGCACAAAGGGAGAGGGGTATACGTATGTTCCTTACGGAAGCGAGCCCCTTTCGTCGGTCACCGCACCCGTTGCGGCAAAGCCGAAAAAAGCAAAAAAGAAAAAAGGCAACGGCTTGGCGGCTGTGCTGTCTGTTGTGGTCGTTTGCTGTGTGCTCTTTTCCGCGGCGGCTGGCTTCGGAGGTACCTATTTTGCGGGAAAACTCTTAAGAGGAGATTCCGGCTCCGAGCAGCCGACCTCCGGCAATAGCGGCGTGGTCGAGATATTCCAGTCCTCAAGGACGGTCGAGACGTTGAACGTATCCGGCGGCAAGCTGATGACGGTATCCGAGACCGCGGCGCTTGTCAAGGATTCGGTCGTCGAGATAACCACCGAAAGCGTTGAGAGCAGCTCATATCTCGGTCAGTATGTTATCAGCGGAGCCGGAAGCGGAGTGATAATCTCATCCGACGGCTATATCATTACAAACAATCACGTCATCGAGGACGCGACCAAGATCACCGTCAGACTCACCGATAAATCGGAATATGAGGCAACGCTCATAGGCACCGATGATGTGGCGGATATTGCCGTGATCAAGATCAAACCGTCGGATGATGTGCGGCTCAGTGTTGCGGTGATGGGCAACAGCGACAATATCGTCGTGGGTGAGAGCGTCATCGCCATAGGTAATCCGCTCGGCTCTCTCGGAGGCACCGTTACAGACGGTATAGTCAGCGCGCTCGACCGTGAGGTCAGCATCGAAGGCACGACCATGAATCTGTTGCAGACCAATGCCGCCATAAACCCCGGCAATTCCGGCGGTGGACTTTTCAACCTTTACGGTGAGCTTATCGGGGTCGTAAATGCCAAGTATTCCAGCACCGGAATAGAGGGACTGGGCTTTGTCATTCCGATCAATGACGCCAAGGCGGTAGCCGAGCAGCTGATGGAATACGGTTATGTCCGCGGCAGACCGCACATCGGTATCACGACGCTTGAGGTCGATATATACGGAGCCATGAGATATTTCCGCTCCAATCAAGCCGGCGTATATGTATACGAGGCCGCCGCTAACACGGGGCTTCAAAAGGGTGACCGCATCATAACCATAGACGGCAACGAGGTCACCGAGAGTGCGGATATCACCAACTATATCAACACCCTGTCCGTCGGAGATACGGTGACGATAGTTGTTATGAGAAGCGGCAGGACCGCCGAGGTGAGCGTGACTCTTACCGAGAAGGTCCCCGAGACCGCGGTAAATGCCAACAAAAACGCAAATTGATCGCATAGAGCTCGCGGGGGCTTGTCTCACTTGCGTGAGACCGGCCCCCGAAATCGACTTGACGGATCAAGCGTGTCGTTTTGATATTAAATGATCGGGGAGATGGCGATGTTCAATATACTGGTGGTTGATGACGAATCACGCATACGTACGATAATAAAAAAATACGCCGAGTTCGAGGGGAATACGGTCACCGAGGCAGGAGACGGCATGGACGCCGTGTTGCGCTGTCGCGAGGGAAAATTCGATATCGTGATAATGGATATCATGATGCCCGAACTTGACGGTTTTTCCGCATGTCGGGAGATAAGAAAATTTTCCGATGTGCCGATAATAATGCTTTCCGCGCGCGGTGAGGAATATGATAAGATAAACGGCTTCGGCTTGGGAATAGACGATTACGTCGTAAAGCCTTTCTCGCCCAAGGAACTCATGATGAGGATAGAGGCGGTGATGAAGCGCGTCAATCGGACCGCGACGGACGTCTCCGGCAAGCCGCACGAGGTCGTTGAGCTGGACGGCGGCGGACTTAAGGCGGACATAACGGCAAGACTCGTATATATCGACGACGAGCGCGTTGACATGTCGCCGAAGGAGTACGATCTGTTTTTCTATCTGCTTGCCAACCGCAATATCGCACTCTCGCGCGAGCAGCTTCTGCGTGAGGTGTGGGGGTATGATTTCTACGGAGACGCTCGCACCTTGGACACGCATATAAAGCTGCTGCGTAAGAGCCTGGGCAGATATGCCGACTGTGTTGTGACACTGCGCGGAGTGGGGTACAGATTCGAATCCGCCATGGCGGAAAAAAGCTCGAAAAAAGCTTCGGAGTAAGGTCACCGACGCTGTGCGTCGGTTTGAGGGTGGCTGCGAATGAACAAGAACAATGAGATCCGCATGCGGAAACCTTTGAGCGTACGCGCAAAGCTTTTGATATTCTTTTCCTGCTTTGCCGCTGCGATATTGGTTATAATCTGGGTGTTTCAGGTTCGTATGCTTGATTATTTTTATCGCCAAACCAAGCTTGACGAGTTGTCGCACATATCGACGGAATTGACGGAGAGCATAGGTTCGGACGAGCTTGAGGCGCGTGCGGTCGAACTCTCCATGACATATGACACCTGCATCAGTGTATATTCCGCCGCCTCGGGACGGCTGGGGAACGAGCTCGTATCCGCGGATATAACGCCGACGTGCCTTTTGCATCATCTCCAAGCCTCAGATCTGAACAGCATGTATCTTTACGCGCTCGAGAACGGTGGAGAATGGTTCGGCGAGAACACCTCCTACGCCGACGGGCATGGGGAGGAGGACGCTGCGTCCGGAGAGCTGTTTCGCTCGGCCGGCAAGGAGATAAGCGCGCTCTATGTAAAGGCGGTAAACCTGCGGGGCGACGATTATGTTATAATACTGAACACCGAATTCATGCCGATGAATTCAACGGTCCGTACGTTGGCAAAGCAGTTTTGGTGGATAGCCGTAGCCGTTTTGGTGGCTGCCGCGTTGATGGCTGCGTTGTTTTCGAATATTATATCCAAGCCGCTTGCGGATATGAATCGCGCGGCGAAAAGGCTGGCGCTCGGAGAATACGAACCGAGCTTTCGTGAGGAGGGGTACCTTGAAGCACGCGAACTTGCCAAGACGCTGAATTACGCCGCGACCGAGATAGGCAGATCGGACAGTCTGCAGCGTGAGCTGATCGCAAATGTTTCACACGATCTGCGCACTCCGCTCACGATGATATCGGGATATTCCGAAGTAATGCGAGACATTCCCGGCGAAAACACGCCGGAAAATCTGCAGATAGTTATCGATGAAGCGGGAAGACTTTCCGAACTTGTTACCGATATGCTCGACATTTCAAGACTTCGCGCGGGCACGAGAACGCCGGAACCGATATTTTTTGATCTGACCGAAACTGTGCGCGAGGTCTTAAAAAGATATGAAAAGCTGACCTCTCACGACGGGTATACGATCGATCTTGAACTGAACGGCGAGGTGTGCGTATATGCCGACCGTACCATGATATTGCAGGTCATATATAACTTGATAAACAATGCCATTAATTATACGGGAGAGGACAAGCGTGTGAAGGTCACGCAAACGATCTCGGAATGTGCCTCCGGAAGATCGGTCAGGATCTCGGTGACAGACACGGGAGCCGGAATACCGCGCGAGCAGATACCGCTCATTTGGGACAGATATTATAAGATAGACAAGGTCCACAGACGTGCGGCTGTCGGGACCGGGCTCGGGCTTTCGATAGTTAAGGGAGTACTGCGCGCGCACAACGCCGCATACGGAGTGGAGAGCCGAGAGGGCGAGGGTTCGACCTTTTGGTTCGAATTGCCCGAAGCGGAGACACCCTCGGACGCGCGGCGAGAACAGCGGTAAAAACGGAGAACGATTGCCAATGAAAAAAAGGATATCAAAAAACGACGTTATCAGATATTGCATAATGACGCTCTGTGCAGTGGTGTTCGTGATCGCGGTTGCAAACATCTGGTCGATCTTTGACGGATACAGACGTGCCGAGAACGCGTATAAGGAGATAGCCGATGGCTTTGACAATATCGTCAAGAATACGGCGAGCGGTTTTTCGATACAGCCCATGTCGGCGATGTCTTCCTCCGCTCCGATGGAGAACTACGATGTTCAGCAGAGCTCGCCCGGAAATATAAATGCGGGCTCTCCGTCCTATATCGTTCAGGACGGGACCGTGGAGTTCCAAAGCAAGCTTAAGTATTTGAATGAGTTAAAGAGCCAAAATTCGGATATATACGGATTTATTCAAATAGACGGCACCGAGATAAACTATCCCTTGGTGCAAGCCGAAGATAACGAATATTATCTTAAGCGCGGCTTTAACAAAAAATACAGCGGCAACGGCTCCATCTTTGTGGATTACCGAAATTCACGCACCGTGGGCGAAAACAAGAACATCGTGATATACGGTCACAATATGCTCAACGGAAGCATGTTTCACGATATTGCGAGATTCGACAAAGCACTGCATGACGATGCGGAGGAATATTTCTTTTCGCACGATGAGATAAAGATCACCGCTTTTGACGGAATATACACCTTTAAGATCTTTGCTTTTTATCACACGACGGATGTGGATCCTTTCGTTGAGATAAACTTCTATTCGGATGAAGCGTTTGACAGATATTGCAGCACCGCTATCGGAAGGTCGATGTACGACACCGGCATCGAGGTCGGGGCGGGGGACACCACGATCACGCTGGTGACCTGCGTTAACGGCAAGCCGCACGAGCGTTATGCATGTCATGCGAAGTTGATCAAGGTGCAGTCATGACGACGCGGTCGTCAACGTTGTCGAAAATTGTATAGTAACGTAAAGTTTGACGCCCGCCGTGCATTTTTGCATGGCGGGCGCGCCTTTGTTTCGATGATCCGCAAAGCAAATCCGCGCTCGACTCTGGAATACGCAAAAATGCCGTTTGGGATGCGCTTGAATAATTTTTGCAAAAAAAATGGTAAGTTGCCAAAGTAAAATCCCCTTACCGTGAGGAAAAGAGGCAGTGCCAC
>CAZPYK010000040.1:0-13977 GCA_964590755.1 uncultured Ruminococcus sp.
TGACTTCCGCGATCGAATATCTGCGCGGAGCAAACCTTGCCGCAACGGCGTTCAGATTGCTTCTGGCAATGCTGTTCGGCGGCATAATCGGCATCGAACGCGGACGCAAGCGCCGCCCCGCGGGATTCAGAACACACATTCTTGTGTGCATGGGCGCCGCAATGGCAATGTGCATAAGCCAATACCTCGGCATAACGCTGGGGCAGAACACCGACATCTCGCGTCTGGGCGCACAGGTGATAAACGGCATCGGCTTTCTCGGCGCGGGAACGATCATCGTGACCGGTCAACAGCAGGTCAAGGGTCTCACGACCGCGGCGGGACTTTGGGCATCCGCCTGCATGGGGCTTGCAATCGGAGCCGGCTTTTACGAATGCGCGATACTTGCGTGCATCGTCATATTCATGACCATAACCCTGCTGAACAATCTTGAAAAAATGCTTACCTCGCGCACGCGAAACATGAATATAAACATAACGCTCGGCGAGGTCGGTGCGCTTCCCGCGGTGCTCGAGCATCTGCGCTCAAAAAACATAAAAATATTTGATGTTGAAATAACCAACGTGCGCAACGCGAAGACCGCGGCGCCGAATGTGATAATAGAGATGAAGCTGCCGCGCCGCAGCCCGCACGCAGAGGTCATAACCTCCGTCGCCGCGCTTGACGGCGTCATATCAGTGGACGAGCCGTAACAGCGTGAAAGTTCAATGATCCAAAAATCGAAAGATCACCTGTTTCACGCATAAATTCACCTTAAAAATGGGACCCAACCCATTTTTGTCGCAAGCGACACAGGTGAATTTCGTTAGATATTTGTATTTGTTCCGCCGCTGTGGCGGCGGAGTTTGATGCGTGAAAGTTCAATGATCCAAAAATCGAAAGATCACCTGTTTCACGCATAAATTCACCTTAAAAATGGGACCCAACCCATTTTTGTCGCAAGCGACACAGGTGAATTTCGTTAGATATTTGTATTTGTTCCGCCGCTGTGGCGGCGGAGTTTGATGCGTGAAAGTTCAATGATCCAAAAATCGAAAGATCACCTGTTTCACGCATAAATTCACCTTAAAAATGGGACCCAACCCATTTTTGTCGCAAGCGACACAGGTGAATTTCGTTAGATATTTGTATTTGTTCCGCCGCTGTGGCGGCGGAAACCGCGAAAGGAATCAACGTAAAAATGACATTTTCCGAATTTATCGAGCTGATAAAGGGCGTCGGCATCGTCGGCGTTGCCGTAAGACTTTTTCTGGCAGTCCTCTGCGGAGGGCTCGTTGGACTTGAGCGCGAAAACAAACGCCGCTCGGCAGGCTTTCGCACACACACTCTGATCTGCATCGGCGCAACTCTTACGACGCTGACAAGTCAATATCTTGTAAGTCTTGGTTGGAATACCGACCCCGCGCGTCTGGGCGCACAGGTCATTGCCGGCATGGGCTTTATCGGAGCGGGTGCGATAATAGTGACCTCCCGCCGCCAGGTCAAGGGACTTACCACCGCCGCCGGACTTTGGGCATCGGCGATAATCGGTCTGGCAATAGGCACCGGATATTACGAGGCGGCGCTCATCGGCGTGTCGCTGGTGCTCTTCTCGGAGATCGTGCTGTCAAAGCTTGAATACTTCATCATCTCCACCGCCCGCTCAATGAACATATACATAGAATTTTCCGCGATCGATGATCTCAACAATATCGTCGAAGAGGTAAAAAAACACAACATCTCGATAGTGGATATCGAAATAACCAAATCCCGTCCCTCCGAGGGCATGCACCTCAGCGCAATATTGGCGCTTCAGTTTAAAAAGAAGATCCCGCACGAGAATGTTATGGCGATACTTTCAAGCATCTCCGGCGTGAACACCGTTGAGGAGCTTTGATATCCCGACACCGAGCGCTTTTACTAAAAAACGGGCTGTCGCATTAAGACAGCCCGGAGGCGATATGAAGAAAAGTGAAAAATGAATAATGAATAATGAATAATGTCGGTAGCTTTTCTCCCGCCGGGAGAAAAGCATTGAATTTTATATATATATATCATAGAGAAAAGTCGCGCATGCGACTTTTCTTTTCCTTTTCTCTTCTCTCTTCTCTTTTCTCTTATTTAAAAGAACTGTTGTATAACGCCGCTCGGGGCTGCCTCGCTTGCACGAGACAGCCCCCTTTTTTGATATTATTTAAGGAGCCTGCAATTCATTTGTGCCGAGATCGTATTTGAATACATCATTCCAGTTGCGGCGCAAGGCTATTTCAAGCGTTCTGTCGGTGTTGTTGAAAACTATCGACCACTGCGTGTTGCTGGTGATCTCGGTCTCGCTCGGCATCTGAGACGCCGCCTTCAGCGCCTGCCATGCAACGTCGTTGTTATAACTCTGCGTGCTGTCAAATACCGCCTCAATGCTGTCATATCTCTCTTTGCCGTGACCGTAGATACCGTTTTTGCCGGTCTCGGTGACCTTGTCGATATAGAGCGCAAAGAAGTTTGTTATCGTGCGCATCGGAGTTGCGACCAACTCGCGGGTCTCGCTGTGGCAATCGTATTCCACAACTCTGCCGTCTCCCGAAGCATCGGTTATATAGAAATGATAGTCGCGCCCCGAGGTCGCCACCATGTCGTATTGCCGCAAAAGCTCGACCGCTTCTTCGGTCGTGGCGGCTCTGTCAAGCACCAGCCTTATTGCTATCGTGGTTGCGATATTCGGCTTTTCTGTATCCTGGACCGTAGGGTCGCTGTCCAGCGTCAGCACCGCGATGGAAACGCCCTTTTCGTTCATACCGTCAAGGCAGATAAAGGGCGCGGTGAGGCACGCAAGCTTTGATTTGATGCTTGCCGTGGCATCGTTGGCGCCGATATTGCTCAGCGCCGCAAACGCCACCGAGCTGTATCCGTCATCCGGATCGCAATAAACGAGCATTGCAGAGGTGTTCTTTTTGAAATCGTAATTTCGACCCATCATAACATCACCGTCATCCCCGGTAATGCAGAATGCGCTGCATGCGAAGTTCGGAGCCTTTATCTTTACCGGCAAAAGCGGCAGCGCCTCGCTTATTACGGCATCCATAAAGGCTTGGTCGTCGGTCAGACCAAAATCTATGATATCGTCGATGCTGTAATCATATTTGATATCCATTCTGTAGATATCAAAGCCGTCGTCGTATTCGGTGACCTGCTTGATGCTTGCCACCGACGCAAAACGCGTCGCATACAGCGCCGCGAAGCCGCCTATGAGCAGCAATATTGCAGCCAAAACACAGCACACCGTTATCAAAACAGCTTTCTTTACGCTTTTTTTCTTGCTCATATCACTCACGCTCATCCCTTGACTCACAAGGAACGCCTTTCTTATTTATTCGATAATGAGATACCTAACGTACAGCAAATGATAGTTTTCAATATCGGGCTCTCCTTGCGCTTTGGCACATCGGAGAGCCCGATAAACGATCTCAGTCGGTAAGCTTTACGCCGTTCGCGTCGGTCGTGTAACCGTCCTTGCCTATAAGATAGAATATGCCTTCGATAAGACCCCAAACTCCCATGGCTGTGGCGCCGATACCGCAGGTAAGCAGCGATACGAGCAACTGGATGAGCGCTCTCTTGGTATAGCCGAGATAGAAGTTATGTACGCCGAGGCTGCCTAAGAATATTCCCAAAAGACCTGCCGCCAGCTTGGATTTGGCAGCACCGGAGTTTTGATTTACGGGCTGAGCGGGCTGAGTGGGCTGAGTGGGCTGAGCGTTTGCCGCTTGACCGCAGTTGGGGCAAAAAGCGGCGTTGTCATCGATCTGAGTACCGCAGTTTTTACAAAACATAGTCTTGATCCTCCAAATAATCATTCGGAACGGCTTTAAACCATTCTCTTGTAATTATTATATCATATATTTGACACACGGTCAATGTTTTTTTGATTATTTATTCCGCGTTTTGATCATCCGAAGCGTCCTCGGCAGGTGCCGCTTCGGCGCTCGGAGCAGCTGCGGCATCCGCAACCGGCTCGGAAACGGGGAGCGGTGTTTTGCTCGCCTTGAAGCCGCTCACGGCGCAGGCTATCATGGTGCAAAGTATGTATACATGGAACGCAATATCGATCAGCGCCGAGGCATCGAATCCGAACAGCCAAAACAGCAGCAAAAAGGAAAGACAATCGAATGAAAACAGCACGGCGCTTACTATCATCCAGCCGTAATGATTCTTTGAAAAGAACCAGCAAAGCAGATAAAGTACAAATATTATCACCGAGATAACGATGGCGACATAAAGGAATTGATCCGGCCAAAAATCAAAGCCCTCCCAGCCGTTTGCGGGATCATCGTATATCTCTTGCGGCAGATGCCCGGTCCATGCAAGCATATTAGGATGTCAAATAATACGGTCCGGCAAGCGAAAACAGAAAATAGGTACCGTCTCCCGTAGCGCTCATTATAATATTGACCACCGTGAGTGCCAAAAGCAGCAGAATGTTGAGTCTGGCGCCGGCAAGACGTTTGCTGTACTGCTGATGAACATCGATTTCGGTTGCTTTGTTGAAGAATGACATTTTCGACCTCCGAAGTTTTTATTGTACAACAATTATATTACAAAACCGGCCGCTTGTCAATAGCCTGCTCGCCGTATGCGACTTAAAAAATCAACCGCGTTCCGCAAAAACTCGCCCGTATTTATTGACACCAAAGCGGCGTCATGATATAATAGGTTCGGAATGAGATCCACAGCAGATTTTATAGTTCTGTTACCTCACCTTGACTTCAAATGCCAACGCATTTGAAGTCCAAAGTCCGGAGCAGATATCAGATTCGGAATTTAATTTACTGCAGATTTTGCAGTTCGGTTACCTCACCTTGACTTCAAATGTCGACGCATTTGAAGTCCAAAGTTTGTAGCAGATCTTAGATTCGGAATGTGATCCACTTCAGATTTTACAGTTCTGTTACCTCACCTTGACTTCAAATGCCAACGCATTTGAAGTCCAAAGTCCGGAGCAGATCTTAGGTTCGGAATTTGATTTACTGCAGATTTTACCGTTATGTATTATGTATTCTAAATAAGGAACACAAAAGCAATGACACTTGATAAGCTTAAGGTCGGCGGCAGTGCCGTAATAACCGCCGTGGGCGGCGAGGGTCCCCTTCGCCTGCGTCTGCTCGACATGGGGCTGATACCGCACACGCGCGTCAGCGTAATGAAGATCGCCCCCATGGGGGACCCGATAGAAATAATGGTTCGCGGCTATGTTCTTACCATCCGCTTGGAGGATGCGGCCAAGATAGAGATAAAAGAGGAAAAAGATTGATGCTTGGCTTGAACGGCTCATTTCATGCTTTTTCAGAAAGAAGTGATAGACAATGACATTTGCACTCGCCGGAAACCAAAACTGCGGCAAAACAACGCTTTTTAACGCACTGACCGGCTCAAATCAGCACGTTGGAAACTTTCCCGGCGTCACGGTCGATCAAAAATCCGGAGTGATAAAGGGGCACCGTGATGCCACGGTGGTAGATCTGCCCGGCATATATTCGATACGTCCGTACACCCAAGAGGAGATAGTCACACGCGATTTTATCATCGACGGAAAGCCGGACGGCATAATAAATATCGTCGATGCCACAAATATCGAGCGTAACCTGTACCTTACACTTCAACTGCTTGAGCTCAGGATTCCGACCGTTATCGCACTGAACATGATGGATGAAGTCAGGGCGGGCGGCGGCTCGGTAAACATTGCCGCAATAAGCGAGCTGCTCGGCGTGCCGGTGGTTCCCATCAGCGCCGCCAAGGGCGAGGGTGTTTCCGAACTCGCCGACAAGATGGTCGAAACGGCGAAAATGCGCCGCCTGCCCGCCGTATACGACTTTTGCGGCGACGGCGCGGTGCACCGCTGCATACACGCCACCGCACACGTGATTGAGGATCACGCCAAGGCGGGAGGCATATCTCCGCGCTTTTGCGCCACAAAGCTGATAGAGGGAGACCCCGACATCGAAAAGCGGCTCGAGCTTCACCAAAACGAGCTTGAAATGATAGAGCATTCGGTGGTCGAGATGGAGACCGAGACCGGGCTTGACCGCAACGCGGCGCTTGCCGACATGCGTTACACCTTTATCGAGCGGGTGGTCGCCGCCTCCGTGGTCAAGGCAAAGGAAAGTCGCGAGCACCGTCGAAGCGTGGCGATAGACAAGGTTCTCACGGGCAAGTACACCGCCATTCCGGTGTTCATCGGCATAATGCTGCTCATCTTTTGGCTCACCTTTGACGTGATAGGGCAAAATCTTTCCGACCTGCTTTCGCTTGGCATCGACGCGCTGACCGAGCTTGTCGGACGCGCACTCATCGCCTACGGTATCAATGACGTGGTCTACAGTCTTGTCATCGACGGTATATTCGCCGGAGTGGGTAGTGTACTCAGCTTTTTGCCCATCATAATTACGCTCTTTTTCTTCCTTTCGATATTGGAGGATACCGGATATATGGCGCGCATCGCCTTTGTCATGGATAAGCCCCTGCGCGCGCTGGGACTTTCCGGGCGCAGCTTCGTACCGATGCTTATCGGCTTCGGTTGCTCTGTTCCCGCCATAATGGCAACGCGCACGCTCTCTTCCGACCGCGACCGCAAAATGACGATATTGCTGACTCCGTACATGAGCTGCTCTGCCAAGATCGCAATATATGCGGTGTTTTGCAACGCGTTTTTCAAAGAATACCGCGCGCTTGTAATGGTTGCGCTCTATTTTGGCGGCATTCTGCTGTCGGTGTTGGTCGCCGTGGTGCTCAAGCACACCGTTTTTCGCGGTCAGCCGGTCCCCTTTGTAATGGAACTGCCAAATTACCGCTTCCCCTCTCCGCGCAGTGTATTTATGCTTTTGTGGGACAAGGCAAAGGATTTCCTCAGCCGTGCGTTCACTGTTATTTTTACCGCAACGGTGATCATTTGGTTTCTTCAGACCTTCGACGCCAAACTGAACGTTGCAGTCGACAGCTCGCAAAGTCTTTTGGCAATGGTCGGACGTTTTATCGCGTCCGCCTTCAAGCCCCTGGGCTTCGGTGACTGGAGGATAGTGACCTCGCTGATATCCGGATTTACAGCAAAAGAGGCGGTGGTCAGCACGCTGACCGTTCTGCTTGAAACGAGCACCGCCGAGCTCAATGCGGCACTCGGCGCAATGTTTACCCCCATATCCGCGATAAGCTTTTTGGCTTTCACACTGCTCTACACTCCCTGTGTCGCCGCGGTCGCCGCCATAAAGCGCGAGCTGGGCTCAACGCTCGGGACCATCGGTGTCGTTATCATGCAGTGCGGGGTGGCGTGGCTCGTCGGCTTTGCGCTATACTCGGTGCTCGGCTTGATATTTTGATCAAAATTACATATTTATTGAAATGGGAATAGGCGATTATATTCTGCTTGCGCTCATCGGAACCGCTCTCGGACTCGCGGTGGCGCATATGATAAAAAAGAAGAAAAGCGGGGGCGGCTGCTGCGGGAATTGCTCCGTCTGCTCTTGCTGCAATTGCCTCGGTGCGGCACACGACGAACGCCCGTCCGAAGCATCCGATACAAGAAAGGAAAAGGACAAAATTGTATAAGATCCTTAAAAAAAGAGAGTTGAATCCAACCGTTGTGTTAATGGAAGTGGAAGCACCCTACATCGCGCGAAAGGCGCAGGCGGGACAATTCGTGATCCTGCGCGTCGACGATGAGGGCGAGCGCATTCCGTTGACGATCGCCGGCTTCGACCGCGCGGCGGGATGGGTAAGAATAATATTTCAAATAGTCGGCGCCACCACCGCGGCGCTCGCGCGGCTTTCCGAGGGTGACAGCCTTGCGGACATGTGCGGTCCGCTCGGAAAGCCGACCGAAACGACGAGGCTTAAAAACGTCTGCGTCATCGGCGGAGGTGTGGGGTGTGCCATTGCGCTCCCTATAGCCGAAAGGCTTCATTCGGAGGGCTGTCGCGTCACCTCGATAATCGGTTTTCGCTCGCGCGAGCTTGTGATACTCGAAAATGAATTCGCGGCGGCATCAGATCGACTTTTCACCGTCACTGACGACGGCAGCTACGGCAGACAGGGCAATGTTTGCCTTCCGCTTGACGAGCTTTTGCGCTCGGGCGAGCGCTTTGACCGCATAATAGCCATCGGACCGCTCGTGATGATGAAATTCGCCGTCGAATCGGCAAAGGCATATCAAATTCCCACAACAGTATCGATGAACCCGATAATGATCGACGGCACCGGCATGTGCGGCGGCTGTCGTCTGACCTTGATAAAGGACGGATGCCGCGTGACTCGCTTTGCGTGCGTTGACGGTCCGGATTTCAACGGTGACGAGGTCGATTTCGACGAGGCGATCGAACGCGCCGGAAGCTATCGCGAGCAGGAGCGCCACGCATACGAGCGCGACTGCAATCTTTTCAAAGCCGAACCGAAGCAATAAGGTGTATAAAATTATGACAAATATAATAAATAAAGATCCCAAAAAGACCCCCATGCCGCTGCTTGATCCGCAAGCTCGGGCACACAGCTTTGACGAGGTGGCGCTCGGATATTCCGACTCTGATGCCGCCTCGGAAGCCGCAAGGTGCCTTGGCTGTCGCGAGCCCGCCTGCGTCGGAGGCTGCCCGGTCGGCATAAACATTCCGGCATTCATTGCAAAGATCAAAGAGGGCGACTGCGAGGGCGCATATCGCATAATAAGCATAGATTCAAGCCTTCCCGCCGTTTGCGGACGCGTCTGCCCGCAGGAAACACAGTGCGAGAGCCGCTGTGTGCGCGGAATAAAGGGCGAACCGGTAGGCATCGGCAGACTTGAGCGCTACGTTGCCGACCGTCACGCGCAAGAGAGCCGCGCTCTGACGAGACCGGAAAGCAACGGTCACCGCGTAGCGGTGGTCGGTTCGGGGCCCTCCGGACTTACCTGCGCGGGTGAGCTCGCCAAAGCGGGCTTCTCGGTCACGGTATTTGAAGCCTTGCACACGCCGGGCGGAGTTTTGGTATACGGAATTCCCGAATTTCGTCTGCCCAAGACGATAGTGGCGCGAGAGGTCAATGAACTGCGCGCGCTCGGTGTCGAATTTATGACCAATATGATAATAGGCAAAACTCTGACGGTCGACGAGCTCTTTGCGGAAGGCTACGAGACGATATATATCGGCTCGGGCGCGGGACTTCCCATGTTCATGGGCATTCCGGGCGAAGGGCTTTGCGGTGTCTATTCGGCAAACGAATATCTGACGCGCACGAATCTTATGAAGGCTTATCGCGAGAATGCCGCCACGCCGATAACGAAGGGCGGCAGTATAGCCGTGGTGGGCGGCGGCAATGTCGCCATGGATGCGGCGCGCTGTGCGTTGCGGCTCGGCGCCGAAAAGGTCCGCATCATCTACCGCCGCTCGGAAAAGGAGCTCCCTGCCAGGCGCGAGGAGGTCGAGCACGCAAAGGAAGAAGGCGTTGAATTCTGTTTCCTTTGCAATCCTGTCGAGGTGCTCGGCTATCGCAACCCCACCGACCGCCGCGATCCCAAAAACGGCCGTGTCACGGGGCTCAGATGTGTGCGAATGGAGCTTGGCGAGCCAGACGAGCGCGGCAGACGGCGTCCCGTTGCCGTTCCGGGAAGCGAATTCGACATTCCGGTCGACACCGTGATAATGGCACTGGGCACCACCCCAAATCCTCTGATAAAGGAGACCACGGAAGGGCTTGAGTTCGGTCCGCGCGGCGGCATCATCATCGATGCATCCACCGGTCTTACCTCAAAGAAAATGGTCTACGCGGGCGGCGACGCAGTCACCGGCGCCGCGACGGTAATTTCCGCCATGGGCGCGGGCAAGACCGCCGCACGCGCAATCGCGGAAAGCTTGAAATAAGATGAACGCGGTACCATGCGGTGCCGACAAAACTGTAAGAAATCGAGGAAATACCGTGAAAAACAAAAACAACGAAGTAAAGCTTTACAATGTGTTATTTCCGCTTTGGATGTTGCTTCTCTTTCCGCAAATGTGGGCGGTAACTTTGCCCGGCAATTTTATCATCGACAGCCTTGTGCTCGTCGCCTGCATGTTTGCCTTTCATATAACAGACAAATGGCATTTTTACAGAAGGCATATTCTTCAAATATTCGGTTTTGGCATGCTCGCCGATCTTGTGGGTGCCGCGTATATTTTGCTTTTGTGGATATGGGCAGGCGAGATCATTACGTTGGGTGACGAGCTCTATCTCACGATTCCGGCTTTGCTGATATCCGCCGTTTGTATTTTTTTGTTCGGATATTTTGTTACATTTAAAAAGTCTGATAAAGCGTTGCGCCTGAAGCTTGCGCTTGCATTTGCCATTCTGACGGCACCGTATACATTTTTGGTTCCGTCAAAATGGCTGTACGGAATGTAACCACAACGGTTCACCTCCCCGTCAAACCGCTGCCACCCGCAGCAGCACGAGCAATTTTTGCTGCGTTTGGGTCAATTGCGCGGCAAGGCACATGGAATACCCGGTAGGATGCGATACACTTGATCTTATCCGATTCCGACAGAACACACTTCGCTCACCTGCGATGATTTCGATCGCGCACACTTCGGCAACAACAAAAGGACGGCTTCCCGACAGCCATTTCCGATATGGGCGCAAGCAAGACCGCCGCGCGTGCGGTCGCCAAGCCTGTTGAACTGACATAATACAAATCGGGCGCACGACGCCGACCATACGAATAAACACGAAGATCACTGCCGAGAAAAAATGCTCTCGGCAGTGATTTTTCACTTGACAAATACCCCATACGGGTATATAATAGATATAGCAACGGTTCAATTATACACGCAAGACGAAAGGAACGACCGCAATAATGGAAAACGAACACGAAAAATGCCTCTGTGTGCGCAAAAAGAAAAGAAGCACCGAGGAATACAAGCGCCTGATAAACAGATTAAATCGCATTGAAGGACAAATACGCGGCATTCGCGGAATGGTGGAAAACGATGCCTATTGCCCGGATATACTGATACAATCCGCCGCGGCAAGCGCCGCTCTCAACGCTTTCAATCGCGAACTGCTCGCGGAGCACATAAGGACCTGCGTGGCAAGCGACATAAGAGACGGCAAGGATGAATCGGTGCATGAACTCACCGAAATGCTGAAAAAGCTTATGAAATGATCCGCCGTGCGGAATAATGTTACCGGAGTCAATAAATCGTAACGGAGATAACAATAAATGAAGCAATACGAAATAACAGGAATGAGCTGCGCCGCGTGCGCGGCAAGGATCGAAAAAGCGGTGTCTGCGGTAAGCGGAGTCAATGAGTGCTCGGTCAGCCTGCTCACCAATTCGATGGGAGTTGAGGGCAGTGCATCTGACGACGCCGTGATCTCGGCAGTCACACGTGCCGGATACGGAGCCGCCCCGAAGGGTGCGCCAAAGAGCGCGCGAAGCGCAGACACCGACGCGCTCGCGGATCGCGAAACGCCCGCCTTGAAAAAAAGGCTCTGCTGGTCGCTCTTCTTTTTGATCATTTTAATGTATTTTTCAATGGGGCATATGATGCTCGGCTTGCCCTTGCCCTCCTTTTATGACGACAATCACATCGCCATGGGGCTGACTCAGCTGTTGCTGACGGCAATAGTTATGGTAATAAATCAGAAATTCTTCATCAGCGGCTTCAAGAGCCTGTGGAATCGAGCCCCGAATATGGATACGCTTGTAGCTCTCGGCGCATCGGCGGCGTTCATATACAGCACCTATGTGCTGTTTGCAATGACAGACGCGCAGGTGCGCGGCGACAACGAAGCCGTTATGCAGCATATGATGGATCTTTATTTTGAATCCTCGGCAATGATACTCACCCTGATCACCGTCGGAAAAATGCTTGAAGCCCGTTCAAAGGGCAGGACCACCGATGCACTGCGCAGGCTTATAAAGCTGGCTCCGCAAAGCGCGACCGTCGTAAGAGACGGCAAGGAGATAACCGTCGGCATAGAGGAGGTGTCGGTGGGCGACGAATTCACCGTGCGCCCCGGGGAAAGCATACCGGTAGACGGTGTGGTCATCGACGGCGAGAGCGCGGTCAACGAGGCGGCTCTCACCGGCGAGAGCATTCCCGCAGACAAGCAACCCGGAGACAAGGTTTCCGCGGCGACAATAAACACATCGGGATTTTTGCGCTGTCGTGCTTTGCGCGTCGGTGAGGATACTTCCCTTTCGCAGATAATCAAAATGGTGAGCGATGCCGCCGCCACAAAGGCACCGATAGCCAAGATCGCAGACAAGGTATCCGGTGTTTTCGTACCGACGGTAATGTCGATAGCGGCGGTCACGACCGTGGTGTGGCTGCTGCTCGGCAATCCGCTCGGATATTCTCTGGCAAGAGGAATATCGGTGCTCGTAATCAGCTGTCCCTGCGCGCTGGGGCTGGCGACTCCCGTCGCAATAATGGTCGGCAGCGGCTTGGGCGCCAAAAACGGAATACTATTCAAAACGGCGGCATCGCTTGAAGAAACGGGAAGAATAAGCACCGTTGTGCTGGACAAGACCGGCACCGTGACAGCGGGTGAGCCGCGCGTGACCGACATTTTCCCCGCCGACGGATATACAAACCGAGAACTTTTGCAGATCGCCCTGGCGGCGGAAAAAAACAGCGAGCACCCGCTGGCACGCGCAATACTCGCAAAGGCGGAGGAAGAAAAGCTTGAAGCTCCCCCAGCTTCCGCCTTTCATGCATTGCCCGGGCACGGAGTCGAGATAGTGCTCGACGGCAAACCCGTCAGAGGCGGAAATCTCGATTTTGTAAGCGGCGCGGCGGCCGTCCCCGACGATATGGTAAAAAAAGCCGAGGAGCTGGCACAAAAGGGCAAAACACCGCTTCTGTTCAGCATCGGTGAGCAACTTGCGGGCATCATCGCCGTCGCCGACGTGATAAAGGAAGACAGCCCCCGCGCCGTGCGGGAGCTGCGTGACATGGGCATTCGCGTCGTTATGCTGACAGGCGACAACGAGCGCACTGCAAGAGCTATCGGAGACGAGGTGGGAGCCGACGAGGTCATAGCCGGTGTGCTCCCATCGGGTAAGGAAGCAGAGATACGTCGACTCAAGAAGAACGGCAAAGTTGCCATGGTCGGAGACGGCATCAACGATGCTCCCGCGCTGACTCGCGCCGACATCGGAATAGCCATAGGAGCGGGCACCGACGTGGCAATAGACGCCGCCGACATCGTTTTGATGAAGAGCCGTCTTTCCGATGTTCCCGCCGCCATACGGCTAAGCCGCGCAACATTGCGTAATATCCGAGAAAATCTGTTTTGGGCGTTCTTTTACAACGCCATAGGCATTCCTCTCGCCGCGGGAGCCTTCGTTTCGCTCGGGCTCACGCTCAATCCGATGTTCGGCGCGGCGGCAATGAGCCTTTCAAGCTTTTGCGTCGTGTCGAACGCGTTGAGGCTGAATCTGTTCAAGCTCTACAAACCGACACACAGCCGCAAAAGAAAAATAAGCTCCTCCGCTCGGGAGGAAGCTGTAACGCGAGAAATGAAAGTGAAGGTCGACGGCATGATGTGCTCGCATTGCGAGGCGACGGTCAAGGCGGCGCTTGAAGATCTTCCCGAGGTGCTGTCCGCCGCGGCAGATCACGAAAAGGGCGAGGCGATCGCGGTCGTGAACGGCAAGCTTTCCGAGCGCAAGATCAAAAAAGCGATCGAAGCAAAGGGCTACACGGTCACCGAAATAAGCCTACGATAACCGATAATGAAACAGGGCTGTCTCACAAACGTGAGACAGCCCCGTTTTTGTATCCGCCATCAGCCTCTCAGCTTTATGCCGAGCTCGCGATCGAGCGCATTTACTATCTTGGCGGTATCCTTTTCTATTTCGTCCTGCGTCAGAGTGTGATCGGCGGCGCGAAGAATGACGCGCATAGACACGCTCTTTCTTCCCTCTCCGACCTGTATGCCGCGGTAGATATCGAACAGCTTTATGTCCTCGACCAGCTTGCCGCAGGCGCGTCTGATCGT
>CAZPYK010000041.1:0-13623 GCA_964590755.1 uncultured Ruminococcus sp.
TATAAGGAGATACAGCCGAAGGCGCGCTTCTTTTTGCTCACACTGCCGCACGGCTTCAACGCTCCCGAAAAGGATGCGCTCGTCACGCGCGTTTCCGAGCTGATACGCGAGATAGCCGAGCTTTTCGAATGGACCTATGTCGTCGATCTCGAACGCTATCTGCCGCCGTTTGACGAGGAATTTCACCGTTGCTTCTTTATGAGCGGTCATTTTAACGCATCCGGTTATCTTATGGCATCGCGCGTGATATCGTCGTATATCGACTATATCATCAGAAACAACCCCGACGATTTCATGCAGACCGGCTTTATCGGCACGCCCTACCACAATCGCGGAGCCAAATGGTAACAACTTCACAGTCTGCGGGGCTTGTCTCACGCCAGTGAGACAAGCCCCTTTTTACGCCAACACCTCGGTTTTCAGCGACTCGATGACCGCCCGCAACGACTCGGCAGACTGCCGCAGGCGCCGCTCCTCGTCACCGTTCAAGGGGATCTCAAGCACCTGCTCGATCCCATTCCTGCCGATGATGCATGGAAGCCCTATGCAAACGCCCTCGATGCCGTAATGCCCGTCGGCGACCGTCGATACCGGAAGAATTGTGTGCTCATCTCGAACTATCGCTCCCGCTATCCGCCGCACCGCCTCGGCTATGGCATAATACGTAGCGCCCTTGGCGGCGATAATACGATACGCCGCATCCCTAACATCTTCAAACAGCGACGAAAAACCGCGCGGATCGCACTCGTCGCAGCATTCGCGGCAAAAGAGGGAAAGATCCACTCCCGAAATATTGGCACTGCTGAATACCGCGACCTCGCTGTCTCCATGCTCGCCTATGATAAATGTATGAACATTGCGGCTGTCAACTCCGAGCCGCTCGCCTACCAGCTGCTTAAGTCTTGCGGTGTCAAGCACCGTGCCCGAGCCTATGACTCTGTTTTTTGGAAAGCGCGAACGCACAAGCGTGACATAAGTCAGAACATCCACCGGATTTGACACCACCAAAATAATACCGCAGGCTCGTATCCTCACCAACTCGTCAACTATCGATGAAAAGATGTTCGCATTTCTGTGGACCAGCTCTATCCTGCTCTCCCCCGTGCGCTGTGCCGCGCCCGCCGTTATTATCACCAGCGACGCGTCGGAAATATCGGAATATCCGCCTTGGTATATACTCATCGGCTGATGAAAGGGCAGGCCGTGGGCTATGTCCTCTGCCTCTCCGCGAGCCTTTTTCTCATCGGCGTCTATCAGCACCAGCTCGGAGAACAGCCCGCTCTGCATAAGCGTATATGCGGTGGTGGCACCGACGTTTCCGCAGCCTATTACGGCACATTTCCTAATATTCACTTTATCTGTTTTTTTCCTCCGCTTTAAAAAAAATAATACCGAAGACGATTCCTCGGTATTATTATTTTATTTTAATCGATTTTTATGCCCGGGAGAGGCGCTTATTTTGTAAGCACTCTGCCCACCGCCTCACGCCAGCCGGAAAGCCTGCCGGCGCGCTCCTCGGCGGATATGGCGGGAGCAAAGCTTCTGTCGACGCTCCAACGCTTCGCTATCTCATCGAGCGACGAAAAAGCGCCAGTGGCAAGTCCCGCAAGATTCGCGGCTCCCAGAGCCGTCGTTTCTATACAGCGCGGACGTATTATCGGTATGCCCAAAAGATCTGCCTGTATCTCCAAAAGCAGATCGTTTGCCGACGCGCCGCCATCCACCTTAAGAGAGGTCATGTCCACGCCCGCCTCGCGCTTCATAAGCTCAAGCACATCCGCTGTTTGATATGCCATCGATTCAAGCACGGCGCGAACGACATGCGCGCGCGTGGTTCCTCTGGTGATTCCGAGCAGCGCGCCGCGAGCATACGGATCCCAATACGGGGCACCCAGCCCCACAAAGGCGGGCACGAACCATGTGCCGCCGCTGTCCTTTACCGAGCGCGCCAAAGCCTCGGTCTCGGATGCCTTGGCAACAAGCCCGAGTCCGTCTCTCAGCCATTGCACCGCCGCACCGCAAACGAAGACCGAACCCTCAAGCGCGTATCTTACCTTTTGATCACCGATGCCCCACGCTATCGTTGTCAGCAGTCCGTTTTCCGAGAACACGGGCCTCTCGCCGGTATTCATCAGCATAAAGCCGCCGGTGCCGTAGGTGTTTTTGGCATCTCCGGCATTAAAACAGCATTGACCGAAAAGCGCCGCCTGCTGATCTCCCGCCACGCCCGCGACAGGTATCGGAGCGCCGAACAGTTCGGCGCTCGTTTCGCCGAAGATCCCGGAGGACGGCATAACGCGCGGAAGCATCGCTCGCGGAATGTCAAAAAGGCGCAAAAGCTCGTCATCCCAATCAAGCGTGTTGATGTTAAAAAGCATCGTTCGCGAGGCATTGGAAAGATCTGTCGCATGCACTCGCCCGCCGGTGAGCTTGAATATAAGCCAGCTGTCCACCGTGCCGAAGCAGAGCTCGCCGCGACGCGCCCGCTCTCGCGCACCGTCCACATTATCAAGTATCCATTTAAGCTTTGTCGCCGAAAAATATGCGTCTATCAAAAGCCCCGTTCGCCTGCGTATATCCTCACACAGCTCGCCGCTTTTGATGTAATCGCAATATTCGGCGGTACGTCGGCATTGCCAAACGATGGCATTGTATATCGGTCTGCCGCTCTCGCGTTCCCAGACTATGGTCGTCTCACGCTGATTGGTGATGCCGATTCCGTATATCTCCCCCGCATCGGCTCCCGAGCGCTTCAGTGCGTCACGCGCCACCTCAAGCTGAGTTTGCCATATCTCCTCGGGATCGTGCTCCACCCAGCCCTTGTGAGGAAATATCTGACCGAATTCCTTTTGCGAGGATGCGACGGCACGCCCCTCAAGATCGAATATTATCGACCGCGAGCTTGTGGTGCCTTGATCGAGCGCCATTATGTATTTATGCATCTTGCTCCCTCCTGCCGAACGACTTGCGTCTTTATACATTTATTATATATAATTCAAGCGCCAAAGTCAATAGCGCGGCGCAAAAAGATCAGTCCGCCTCAAAGGATGATATGCCGCCAAGCACGCCGGCGCATTTTGACATCACGGCAAAAAAGCGTCCGGGCATTGCTTCTTTCGACTCCGCGTCCCGAGCCTCGGATATTCCGAGCGCCGCTTCGGATGCCGTCAACGCGGCGGACAACTCCTCTGTTGCCGTCGCGGCAGCTTCCGCCGCCGCGGTAAGCGCTTCGGCGGCATGCCGTGCGCTTTCCGCGGCTTTTTCGGCTTCCGCGGGGTCCGAGAAAGAGCGCGAGCGCCCGATCAGTTCGTCCGCCAATGCGGCATATTTCAGCTCAAGCGCCGACTCATGCGCACGCCGCGCAAGCTCGCTCATACGCGCCGCCTCGACTCCCATGCGACCGACCGATGCGGAGAGCACCGCCATCTCGCTTCCGAGCTCTCCGCAGAGCCGTGCAAAGCCACGACGCAGCTTTCGAAGCTCTTCCGACGAAAAAGCAAAGGAATATTCCCGCAGGATCCCACTCGCGCGAAATTCGTCAAGCATGCTGACCACACTTGCCCGCGCACGCCTCACCGCACCGTATGCCTCGGACACGAGCCGCATTGCACCGTCGTGACGCTCGGTCACCTCGCTTATCGCGCGTGCGGCGCTCTCGCCGGCACGCTCAAGGAGAGCGCCGCTCTCATCCTCGATCTGACGCATTATCATACGCAAGGCATCCGCGTCGTCGGGTCTGATATTGATATTCTTTTTTTCAAGCATCAAAAACAGTTCGCTTGTCGTCATGACTTTCGGGCTCCTTTATCGGTAAGAAATAAGTTGTTGACATATCGTTTTTTAAAAATATGTCCGGACACGATCGCGCGCCCGGAGCATATCTTATTTTATCTCGACGTTGACTTTTTTGCCGGAGCCCGCCGCAGCCGCCTTCACAACAGTGCGAATTGCCTTGGCAATCTTGCCGTGCTTGCCTATGACCATACCGGTCTCGTCGGGTGCCACGGTAAGTAAGAGCTCGATGCTGCCGTCGCTTTCATTGTCGGTGCGCTCCACGCGCACAGCGTCCGGCGTATCAACGATCGCACGCGCCATATCGGCAACGATCTTTTCGAGTTCCATTTCAGCCACCGAATTGATCAGTCAACGATTCCGGCTCTCTTGAGCAGGACCTTTACGGTCTCGGTGGGCTGAGCACCGTTGGCGAGCCATGTCTTTGCTTTGTCTGCGTCGATCTTGATCACAGAGGGCTCGGTGAGGGGATTGTAATATCCGATCTCCTCAATAAATCTGCCGTTGCGGGGCGAACGCTCGTCGGCAACGATCACACGATAGAAGGGCTGCTTTTTTGCGCCGACTCTTCTGAGTCTCATTTTTACCATTGTTTTTTCCTCCGAAACATAGTTTCTTAATTATTTATTTTGAAAATCCTTAAAACGGAAATTTCATTCCTTTTCTGCGTCCGCCTTTAAATTTACCGGCGGAGGTAAACTGCTTCATAAGCTTTTTGGTCTGTTCGAATTGCTTCAGCAGACGGTTGACTTCCTCAACGGTGGTTCCGCTGCCGGCGGCAATGCGACGGCGCCGCGAATAATTCAATATCTCCGGCTTCGCACGCTCGCGCGGAGTCATCGATTTGATTATCGCCTCGGTACGCGCCAGTGCCTTTTCGTCGATCTTGGCATCCTTAAACTCGGATGCGTTGATGCCCGGCATCATGCCGAGAAGCTGCTCCATAGACCCCATGCTCTTTATCTGCGCAAACTGCTCAAGATAGTCGTCAAGAGTGAAGGATTGCTCACGTATCTTCCTTTCAAGCTCCTTTTCCTGCTTTTCGTCATACGCCGCCTGCGCCTTTTCGATCAAGGTCAGCACGTCTCCCATGCCGAGAATACGGCTTGCCATTCTGTCCGGATAAAAGGGCTCGATGGCATCGATCTTTTCGCCGACACCGATGAATTTGATCGGCTTTCCGGTGACATATCTTACAGACAACGCCGCGCCGCCGCGCGTGTCGCCGTCAAGCTTTGTGAGTATCACGCCGGTGATGTCCAAAAGCTCGTTGAACTTTTCGGCAACGTTTACGGCATCCTGACCTATCATCGAATCGACGGTAAGCAATATCTCGGTCGGGTGCGTATCCGACTTTATCGATTGCAGCTCTCCCATAAGCGCCTCGTCGATGTGAAGCCTTCCCGCGGTATCGATGAATACCATATCGTAAAAGTTCTTTTTGGCATACAAAAGCCCGTTCTTTGCGATATCCACCGGAGAGACATCCGTTCCCTCCGAATACACCGGAACGCCTATCTGCTCGCCGAGTATCTGCAATTGCTTTATCGCGGCGGGACGATACACGTCGCACGCCACAAGCAGAGGACGCTTGCCCTGTTTTTTGTACATCGCGGCAAGCTTGGCGGCATGGGTGGTCTTGCCCGCGCCCTGAAGACCGACCATCATTATGACCGTCGGCGGATCGGAGGCTATCGTAAGCTTTGCCTGCGTGCCTCCCATTATATTGGTCAGTTCCTCGTTGACTATCTTAACTATCTGCTGTGCGGGCAGCAGTGACTCAAGCACCTCGGAGCCAACAGCTCTCTCGGTGACCGTTTGGGTAAATTCCTTTACGACCTTAAAGCTCACGTCTGCCTCAAGCAGCGCCATTTTGACCTCGCGCATCCCCGCGCGAACGTCAGCCTCGGTCAGCTTTCCCTTGCTTTTGAATTTTTTAAAAGCCTCTGAGAGCTTTTCGCTCAAGCTTCCGAACAAATTCCCTCCCCCTTTCCGTATCTATCAAACAACAGCGTAGCATCTATTCGTCATCCGCATTTATATCACGGACGCAAGTATTCTGTCTATAAGCTCGGTCAGGCGCGCTTTTTCTTCTTCTCCGCCACCCACCAAGCGCTTTGCCTCTGCGGCATATTCTTCAATATCGCGAAAGCGACGTGCCAGCCCCAGCTTTTCTTCATAGATTGCCAGCTCATCCCCCGCCTTTTTGATCAGATCGCGCACGCCCTGGCGCGTAATACCGAGCACCGAGGCGATCTCGGCAAGCGACAGATCGTCATTATAGTAAAACTCCATCGCCTCTCGACGACGGTCGCTCAGCAGCTCGCCGTAAAAATCGAGCAGATACCCGAGCTCAAGCTTCTTTTCAAACATACCGCGCTCCCAAAAGGTGTAAAGTGTTTTGCTTTACATAGTATAGCACACTTTGTCGGCTTTGTCAACAGCAAAACCGAAAAAATAAACTTCCGATGTTGCGCGGACTCAAATATTCGCCTCCGAACTATTGATATAAAGGCAAAATTGTGCTAAAATATATCATGAGATAAAATTTTGCACGAAAAGAGAAAGCCATGTCGAATCGAAAAAAAAGAAAAAGCTCCGCCTGCTCGGCGCGGCGAACGCTGGTGCCGGATCACATGTTTGAGCGCTTCAGCGATATAGGAGTCGATTTCCTGCGCTCCGAAGGTGTGCGCTCGCTCTTGATAGATATCGACAACACCTTGGCGCCGTACGAGGTCGCCGAGCCGGACGGGATCACCGTAGAATGGTTTGGCAAGCTGCGCGAGGCGGGCATACGCGCGGCGCTCATATCCAACAACGAGCGCGAACGCGTCGAACGCTTCAATCGCACGCTCGCCCTCCCCGCCTACCACGATTGTCACAAGCCCTCGCGCAAGCATATATTAAAAGCCATGGCGGATATCGGTGCCGAGCGCGGGTCGACCATGTTCCTGGGCGACCAGATATTCACCGATGTGCTCGCGGCGCGCCGCGTCGGAGCCAGAGTGGCGGTAGTTCCGCCGATAAAGGACAAAAAAACTCTCTTCTTCAAATTCAAACGGCTGATGGAGCGCCCCATCATACGCAAATATCGCAAACGCCTGCGGCGCGGATGATCTTCGTTACGGAAAGGTACGGTAATCAAAATGAACGGCAACGACAGCTTCAACAAGATAAACACCTCACCGACGGTTCGTGTTCCGATGTTCGGACCGGGCGGCAACAGCGAATCCTTTTATGCCGACGGCAAAAAGTCTACCGTCGAAGCGCCCGCGTGGGTGCGCTCGCGCGGACTGGACGCATATGAGTTTCAAGGCGGCAACGGTCTGCGCGGAAGCGACGCGACCTACGCCGCGATAGGTGCCGAGGCAAAAAAAGCCGGCGTGGCGATGTCGCTGCATACGCCGTATTATATCTCACTCTCCGGCATCGAACCGGAAAAGCGTCTGAAGAGCATAGATTACATCAAGCAATCTCTGCACGCCGCCGAGCTGCTCGGCGCGGACACGATAGTCATACATTCGGGCAGCGCGGCAAAGATATCGCGCGAGGAAGCCATGACACTTGCCCGCGACACGCTCTGCCGCGTCATGACCGAGATCGGTGACACGCATATAAGGCTCGGGCTTGAGACCATGGGAAAGAAGAATCAACTGGGCACGCTTGACGAGGTGATAGAGCTTTGCCGCGTCGACCCTCATTTTCACCCGGTGGTGGATTTCGGGCATCTCAATGCCCGCGAGTGTGGCGGGGTGTTCCCCGACAAGGATGCATATCTGAGGGTCTTTTACCGCATAGGCGAGGCGCTGGGCGATGAATACGCCCGAACGCTTCATTGCCACTTTTCGCGCATAGAATTCACCGCGGCGGGAGAAAAAAAGCACCTTACATTTGCCGACACCGAATTCGGACCGGATTTTTATCCGCTTGCCGAGGCGATAGCGACGGAGGGACTTGCCCCGCGCATCATATGCGAGTCGGCGGGAACGATGGCGGAGGACGCCGCCGCGATGAAGCAAATGTATCAAAACGCGGCAGGCAATTGACCTTCGCGCAGACGGATCATAACGATAATAAACGACCAAGAAAGGATCATAAAAATGACACATCTCGAAAGACTCAAAAAAGAAATGAAGACGCGCGGCTTTGACGCCGTGCTCGTCACCTCGGAGATAAACCAGCGCTACCTCTCCGGCTTCAGCTATACCGACGGACTTATCGTCGTCACCGCCGACCGCGCGGTGCTTTTGACCGATTTTCGGTATATAGAAGCGGCAAACGCATCCCCCGCGGTACGCGAATTTGAGATACTTATGCCCGAAAAGCGCATGAGCGCGGCGGCATACGACGTGCTGGCGGGCTGCGCCAACGTCGCGGTGGAGGAGGCAACCCTCTCGCTCTCAATGTATGAAAGCCTTGTGGGTGTCTTCACGGGCATCGAGGTCAAGGGCGGCGCGTCGGCAATGATCGACGGTCTGCGCGAGTTCAAGGATGCCGAGGAAATAGAGAAAATGGCGGCGGCACAGGCGATAACCGACGCGGCATTCGCACATATAGTCGAATTCATTCGTCCCGACATGACCGAGCGGCAGGTCGCGCTCGAGCTTGAGTTCTTTATGCGCTCAAAGGGCGCGGAATGCACCGCCTTCGACACCATTGCCGTTTCGGGCAGTGCGTCATCGATGCCCCACGGAGTGCCGCGCGACGTAACGCTTGAGAAGGGCTTTCTTACAATGGATTTCGGCGCGCGCTATGACGGCTATTGCTCGGACATGACGCGCACGGTGGTCATAGGCAAGGCGGACGCCGACATGCGCCGCCTGTATGAGACCGTGCTTCTCGCCCAGACCTCGGCGCTTGCCGCCGCGGCTCCCGGAGCCTCCTGCGCGGCCATGGACAAGATTGCGCGCGACATCATCGACGGCGCGGGATACGTGGGGGCCTTCGGCCATTCGCTGGGACACGGCGTCGGAATGTACATTCACGAAGAGCCGCGTCTGGCGTCTCGCGTGCCGGCGGAAAAGCTTCTGACCCCCGGACAGGTGGTCACCTTTGAGCCGGGCATATATCTTTCCGGCAAATACGGCTGCCGCATAGAGGATATGGCTGCCGTGACCGAAAACGGCATCATGGACTTCACCAAGTCCCCCAAGGAACTTATCGAGATCTGCTGAAGATCGCAACAAAAACGTAAAAATCGGGCTGTGAGATCGCCGAATCTCACAGCCCGATTTGTTTCGTTTTTTTATTTTTTCATTGCGGCAAGAATGTCGCCCAGCAGCTTTTCCTGGTTGAGAAGCGACTCGCGCAGGCGGCGGTTCTCATCCTCAAGCGCCTTTGCGGCGGCATCCGCCGCCTTCTTCTCCGCTTCTGCCTTTTCGGCGGCCTTTTTGTCAGCCTCGGCTTGCTCGGCAAGCTGGCGGGCGTGCAGTGCCTTTTCGGCTTTGTTTATCGAACGCACGATGATAAATATGACGAGCGCGATGATAAGAAAATCAAGTATCGTCTGCAGCCATGTGCCCCAAAGGATAGCAACCTCGTCGGTGACAACGGTGACTCCGTCCTCCGCATAAACGGTGGGAGTTATAACCGTTTTTATAGTGTCAAGGCTTCCCTCCTTCATAAATATGCCCACAAAGGGATTGATAATGTAGGAGACCAGCCCGGATACGATCTTGTTGAACGCACCGCCGACGACAACCGCCACGGCAAGGTCAAGCACGTTGCCTCTCATAATAAATTTACGAAAATCCGACCAGAACGCCGACTTCTTTTTTTCTTTTTTTGCCATAATGCTCCTCCGTTTTTTTGCCGCCGCGGCGGCATAAAATGTGATTTGAACGTCAAGCATGCCCGCCTTATAACGCCGGTCATACCTTATGACGATAGGTTTATGCTCTAATTATATTAAATTGTGTGCGGTCTGTCAAGTATTTTTTAAAAAATGAACCGAATGCGGCGCATATCGCAAAAACAACAGTGTAAAAAAACGGCCACTCACGCATCCCCGGCACCGCTTTTTGAAAGCAGCTCACCCGAATGCTCGCCGAAAAACTCGCGCCACAGCCGCATGCTTGTCGTATCGTGCCATCTGCAACGACGCACCGGGTCGGCATCGAGATCGTACACCGACGCCTCTCGCATCGCCATCAAAAACGGAGAATGCGTTGAAATAATGAACTGGCAATCGTAAAAGCGCGCGGAATCGACAATAAAATCGGAAAGCTTTTTTTGAAGAGCGGCAGAAAGGCTGTTTTCCGGCTCATCGAGAAGATACAGCGCCCCGCCTGTTATCTCCTGCGTAAAATAGGCATATCCGCTCTCGCCGTTCGAATTTGTTGCGATATCCTTCGGCAATTCGCGCCCCACAAACGCCGACTTTGTCATCTTTCTCGCTTCGTTGCGACGCTTAAGCTCGTCATAGTCGTCAAGACCCGAAAGACGATATTCGCCGCTGTGCTCTCTTTTTTGCTCATATTCGATAAAAAGCTCGTTTCGTCTTTTGTCGACACCCGAGTTAAGCGCTCTTATATCGAGCAGATAGTCAAAAACATCATCGCTCGTTATTATTTTGCTGCCCGACGGCACTCCGCCGCCAAAGACAGGTTCGGCGTCACACAGCCGCAGATACTCCTCGTAATAAGGCGTAAAATTGAATGGCGCGCGGCGGCGCAGGTGCAGCTTTTCGGCTATTATATTAAGTAAGGTCGATTTTCCCGAGCCGTTGCCGCCGCATATTATCGTTATCGGTTCAAAATCGATTCGGCGCAAGCCCTTTCTCGGGAACACACCGAACGGATACAGGCTTGTTTGAGAAAAGCACTGCATATCGTACTTTTGAAGCTGCGGCGAGAGAAAATAATCCACCTCGGCATCCGCGGAGGCGACGGTGAAACTCTCCAGATATTTCAAAGTGTTCTCCCTTCGCATCCGATCTTCGATGTGCAAATACCGGGCAATTCACCTAACATGGGCTTGCCCATATTAGGTGAATTGGTGCGTGTACCGGGAATCCGAACCGCGGTCCGCGCCACAAATTCCCTGTATCCTATCTTCTTCCCTTCGCGGACCTGCAGGTCTGCTTCGCCGACCTGCGGCAGCTTCGTTGTGCAAATATCGGGCAATTCACCTAACATGGGCTTGCCCATGTTAGGTGAATTGGTGCGGGTAACAGGGATCCGAACCGCGGTCCGCGCCACAAATTCCCTGTATCCTATCTTCTTCCCTTCGCGGACCTGCAGGTCTGCTTCGCCGACCTGCGGCAGCTTCGATGTGCAAATACCGAGCAATTCACCTAACATGGGCTTGCCCATGTTAGGTGAATTGGTACGAGTGTTCATAACGAAACTACCGAAAAACCGTTTCACGGCAGGCAAAACATATTCCGCGCCGTACCTTGCCTAACGAACAATGAAAGGAATACGATTATGGAAAAGCACATCACAAAAAACGGCATTGAATACGAACTTCGCGGAGAACAATATTATCCGATGCTTGCGCTCGGCGAGCAAACCGACTACGAAATCGGCAAATACGGCAGAATGCGTCTTGACTACTTAAAACAACACCGCCGCGGGACATACACCACTTTGATGACCGAAGGACGCTTGAATGAGCACCTTCACGAAATTGACGTCCAAGCGCGGGAACAGGTCGAATGGATCATAACTCAAATGTCAACACGAATGGGTGTGGACGAGACGCTAAAATCCGCCAATCCGCTACATTGGGCGCGGGAGATGAACAGCATCAAGGCAAGTGCCGAAGATGTCGTGCTGGCAGAGATAATCTATTGCTGAAACATTGGTGTAGCGGTCGTGGCGAAAATGTCACGACCGCTTTTAGCGCTCAAGATTGGTGGCTCGAAATTGCCCTTAGTGTGTTCCTACTGTTTTTCGATACTTTTTGCTCTCAAAGCATTGCTTTTTCGCTATAAATATGTTATAATAATGACATAACCGAAAGATGCGAGGTGCAACAATGACATTTGCCGAAAAGATACAAGTTGTCAGAAAGCAGTTGTTTTTAAGTCAAGAGGCTATGGCGAAGGAACTTGGCGTTTCTTTCGCTACGGTCAATCGTTGGGAAAAAGGAAAATGCGCGCCGAGTTACAAAGCGCAAAAAGCCTTCAACGACCTATGCGAGAAACATCACATAGAGTTTCCTTCCGTCGGCTGATATGCAAAAGACAAAAGAGCAAATCAGCTATAATATGCAGCAAGTCAAGAACAAAGATTCGAAAATCGAAGTTTTGCTGCGCAAAGAATTATGGTCACGCGGGCTTCGTTACAGGAAGAACGTGAACCGTATATACGGAAAACCCGATATTGCGTTTATCGGCAAAAAGGTTGCCGTTTTCTGTGACAGCGAATTTTGGCACGGATATAATTGGGAAGAACGCAAAAAGGATTTCAAATCACACCAAGAATTTTGGATACCGAAGATCGAACGGAATATGGCGCGTGATGCAGAGGTGACGGAAAAACTTGAATCCGAGGGGTGGACGGTCATCCGTTTTTGGGGAAATGAAATCAAAAAGAACACGGCACAATGTGCGACTATAATAATTTGAAATATGCGCGTCCTGCAATGATTGCAGTTTCATAATTGCGCGGAGAGGAGACAGTATGGCACAACGAGCATGGACACGAGAAGAAGAAATCATAGTTTTCAATCTGTATTGCAAGATTCCTTTCAAAAAATCCTCCAAAAATCACCCGGATGTAATCCAAATAGCGAATTTAATTGGACGTTCTCCAAGCTCGGTCAATATGAAGATCGGTAATTTCGGGAGTTTTGATGACAATTTGAAAAAGCAAGGTATCGTTGGGCTCAGCAACGCCAGCAAACTTGACGCTGAGATATTCAACGAATTTTCAGCGGATTGGGATAAGCTTGCGTATGAGAGCGAATTGCTGATTTTGCGATTGAGCAAAAACGAATCGGAAATACAGGTAGACTCCATCCCCGAGGGCGGTGAACATCTCGTGACAACAAAGGCGCGAGTCAATCAAGGATTCTTTCGCAAGGCGGTTTTATCTTCCTATAGTTCGACCTGCTGTATCACCGGAATATGCACGCCGCAATTGCTGATAGCAAGTCATATCAAGCCATGGAAGGACAGCAATGCTAACGAGAAAACTGATCCGCGAAACGGGATGTGCCTAAACGCATTGCATGATAAAGCCTTTGACCAAGGGTACATCACAATATCGAAGGATTATACAATTCTTGTTTCGAGCCACCTCAAGGATATTTATGATGGAAAAACGATCGAACAGTATTTTGGCGCATATCAAGGCCGGCAGATTATCATGCCAGACAAGTTTGTTCCCAACAAATCATATCTGGAATACCACAACGATGTTATATTTCAAGGGTAATACAAGATGAAAAGACTTGCTTTAGAAGAATATAAACATTATGTATCTGTCAATCCTGAATTGGCGGCAATCCTTCGAAAAGAAGAAAATTCGATTGTGTTAATATCGGATATGGAGTATGGCGGTGACGCGGAGCGCTTGCGCATTGAACATATGTTTTTTGAATTAGATATGTCCATGCCTTTTAGCGAAAGTATTGTTGCCTGCAGAGACCGATATGCGGGCGGAATAACCTTCCCAATTGAGAATTGTGATTCTTTCGATGCGGCGTTTTCTTTCTTTGTTGATCAATCGGATTCAATGGAGTATTGGCTGATTGATAACACTTTGTGGAAAGAAATCGCTACGCTTGAATTTGATGAAATATTTGTTGTGGCACAATGACAGTTTTCAGGAATCGGCGGTATTGATCTCGGCTTTAAGCAGGCAGGATTTGAGATCGCGTGGG
>CAZPYK010000042.1:0-13444 GCA_964590755.1 uncultured Ruminococcus sp.
CCCCTTCTTTTCTTTTCCTCACGGTAAGGGGATTTTACTTTGGCAACTTACCCCGATAAAAATAAATCCGCCGAGACAAACAAAAATATCACAAAAGTATTGACAAGTCACGGCAAATAGTGTATAATATTTATCGTTGGCATATCTGCCACACCCTTGGAGATGTACTCAAGAGGCCGAAGAGGCGCCCCTGCTAAGGGTGTAGGTCGTGAATAACGGCGCGAGAGTTCAAATCTCTCCATCTCCGCCAATATTTTGGGTTGAGTTTGTGTTTCACATGGCTCAACCTTTTCTTATTTTGAGTAAATCTATAGATTTTTTCTGTTTTTCAAAAAATGGCACAAGTTGGCACAGAGTGGCACTGTTTGGCACTAAATCTTATGATATTATCTACCTACCAAAGACAAGGGAGGTATATAATGTCTTTTATAGAAAAACTTTTGGAGGCTTTTATGCCATGGAAAAGCTCCAAATGGGTGATGTGGAAATCTCAACAGGATCTGACAACTTGTGTAGAATGTAAAGAATTACATGGCAAAATCTTTCCCACAGAGGATGTTGAAAAAATGGTTCGGTGGCCTATGCATCGGTATTGTCGTTGCACTCTTAACGGAATGGATGTTCTTCCTGTCGGATATGCAACTCAAGACGGACTAAACGGCGCTGACTATTGGCTCAAGCACAAAGGAAAATTACCTGAAAACTATCTAACGAAAAAAGAAGCAAAAGATATTGGTTGGAAAAATAATAAAGGTAATTTAGCTGAGGTTGCAAATGGCAAGATAATTGGTGGCGATATTTACAGTAACCATGAAGGACGATTGCCACAGGCAAACGGACGTATATGGTATGAAGCAGATATAAATTATACATCCGGTTATAGAGGAACTGACCGTATTTTTTATTCCAATGACGGGTTAATATTTGTTTCATATGACCATGGCTCAACCTTTTACGAAATTTCAGATTAAGGAGTAAAATTATGTATAAATTTAAAGAACTGTACACATTGGACTTTTCAAAAGTCAATTATATAAATGAAGTTCACCAAATAATCAAAGACGAACTTGGTTTTCCCGACTATTACGGTATGAATTGGTATGCTTTTTGGGATTGCTTAACAGATATGATTGGTGATCCTATGCATATTGAGTTGATTGGACTGGAACGAGTACAAAATAAATTTCCCCGTCACGCCAAAATCATATTGGATATTTTAAAGGATTTAAAGCACTGGGATAATGATAAATATAAAGATCAAATAAAAATCGAAATTGTCTGCGGCGAAGCACGCTACGAGATCCATTAAATTTGGGCTAAATTGGGGTAAATATCGGAAAGGTGTTCAACACCGCTCTGACGTCCGCCGCCATTACCAACACATACGAACTCAAAGTTAAGTGTGTGTTCTCAGTAAGAGCAGAACTACCGCATAAGGATTAACGCCTTGTGCGGTAGTTCTGTTTTGCAAACCGTCAATGATCGCCGTGTCGTGTGTAGCGGTTGCCGAAAATGTCGGTGTTACAAATTTCCGTTTGCGCGTATATTATACGCAAACATAGGCGCTATGGCGTTTTTACGCCCATAACGCCTTTATTTTTATAAGTTAATAGAAAAAGTTTGTAACATTGTAACGTTTAGCCCTCAACCCCCTATATGGTTACACTTTTCAATGGAATTTATGTGAGTGTTGTGCTACAATTGCACACGAAAATTTCGGCAAACTCTCTTGAACCTATTGACAAATCCATGCGGATGTGCTATACTTTAGGTACAGGGTGCACACCGATGACGGTTGCTCTCCCTTGGATAAACAGATAACCGCTTAACTTTGGGCGAGAAGGCGGTTATCTTTTTTTATTATTTTCTACGAAAGATATTGATGATAAGATCGATCAATATCACGATAAAAGTCAACAAAGCCAAGAGCTCGGTCAACGTGATATACATTTCGCATCACTCCTCTCTCACATTCGATTGAGAGGAGAAAAAAGATATTTGTCTCCGCTCACAATGTGATCGCGAGGGAGAGCAGCCGCCACCGTTTTTGGTGTGCATCCCGGTCGACGCAAATTGCTTTTTATCGACACCTATAATATATCACCACCCACACGGATCTGTCAAGTATTTTTGAGAATTGATATTTATTTAATTGTCAATGAACGTTTTTAAGCAGTTGCGTTTTTCTTGCCGAGACGGCGGATCGGCTTTATGAACGCACCGAAACAACGATGTCTCGATTTTTTGCGTCTTGGGTATTGACTGCGACATAAAATCATGTTAAAATATTATTCGGTTAAAATTGTTCGATCGGAGCTCGTCAGCCGAGATCGCACCCCCAAGGAGGTATTACGATGATAATAAAGCAAAGCTCAAAAAGGCGCTGGACACAAATACTGTGCATAGCGCTTGCGGCACTTATGGTGCTCGGCGTGGTGGCTGTACTTCTTTCAAGCTGCGCGCCGTCTGCCGACTCGCCCGAGGTCAGCTCGAGCATCAAAACGGAAAACACGGAGTCTGCGCCCTCCGCCGAGGATCTTTGTATCCTCAGCGGAGGACAAATTATTTGCAGCGTGATCCGCGCCGATCGCGCGGGAGACGGCATGAAGGAAGCCGCGATCACGATACGCAGAACGATCGAAAAAATAACCGGCGTGCTGCCCGATATATCCGAAGACTTTCTTCTCCCCGGCGAAACGATCGATCCCGACGCATACGAGATACTCGTCGGTCCAACCAACCGCGACGAAAGCTCCGCCGTCGACGCCGGTTTGACAAATTACGATTCATATTCGATCTCGATAGTCGGACATAAGCTGGTGCTTCTCGCCTCGGATGACGAGGGCTATCGCTCCGCCGCGACATGGCTCTGCGAACGACTTTACGAGCTGGCGGCAGCGGCGGCGGATGCAAAGAACGAGCTTTCGATCCCCGCCGACACCGCCGTCACGAGCGTCGTCAGCTCAATGCTCGGCACCCTGCCGGTATACGAGAAAGGTTCTGTCGAAGCGGTGTGGGACTGCGGCGACGACTGCATGATGTATATAATAAAAAATACGAACTCCGAGGCATACACCGCATACGGAGCGCGCCTTTCCGAGGCGGGCTTTGCGGAATACGCGCAAAATCAAATAGGCGACAATCTTTACGCCACGTATACCTCCGCCGACGGCAAATATGTGCTGAACACAGTTTATACCGCATACGAAAACAAAAGCCGCCTTATCATAGAGCCGCTCTCGGGAACCGCTCTGCCGACCGTTGAGTCCGAATATACGCAGGTCTTTGACGCGGTGACGCTCACGCAGGTCGGGCTTGAGACGGATTATTCATACGCAAGCCCCACACAGCCCACCCGCGAGATCGGCATGCTGTATATCATACGTCTGCGCGACGGTCGGTTCATCATTATCGACGGAGGCTATAACGACGACAAGAACGCCGAGCTTTTGATAAGTTCACTGCGCAGGCAGGCAAAGGATCCCAACGATATCACGGTAGCCGCGTGGATATTTTCGCACCACCACGGCGACCACACCGGTCTGATTCGCAAGCTCGCGTCCTCCGCCGCCTACCGCAAGCTGGTAAATGTCGAACGGTTCATATTCAACTTCCCTTCCGAGGAGCAATTCGGCAAGATGGGCGAGGGCTATCCGACCGCGACCTATTCGGCGATAGCCTCCTACAAGGATGCCGAGGTAATAAAGGCGCACCCGGGACAAGTCTTCTCCTACGGCGGCGCGCAAATAGAGTATTATTCCACGATCGAGCTGATCGCCCCGACCGATTGCGACACCGGAAACACCGTCAGCGCGGTATTCTCGGTTACCGCCGAGGGGCAAAAGATAATGTTTCTCGGAGATTCGAGCAACCTTATGTCCGATACGCTGGTAAAATGCTACGGCACGGCGCTCGCCTCCGACATAGTCCAGGTGGCGCATCACGGAGCCAACGGCGGCACCACCGCGCTTTACAAGTTGATCGATATGAAGGTGGCGTTCTGGCCGCTGGGAGTGTGGGATTATTATAATTACAACGGCTACGGCAGAAAGAACGAGGAATGGAACTCTTATCTCTTCTCATCTCCCAAGATGACCGAGATAATCCTTTCCGGCTACACCGAGAGGACCGTCACCCTGCCATATGAGCCGACCGAAAAGAGCTTCCCGCCCGATACCGAACCGGACCCCCGCGGAAATTAACCCCGACGGAAGACGAAAATCTTGTGATATCTCCGGTTGCGCCGTGGGGATCGGTGCGAACATGGTGCGAAGCCGAAGATAGAAATCTTGCGATCTCCATGTCTGTATGTGAGGTCCCGACGTTTGCCAAGCCTTCTCATGTCTGAGAAGGTGGCGCCGTAGGCGACGGATGAGGAGGTACAAGGCTTTCCGCCGCGCGGAAAGCTTCCTTAAATCCCATAAAGATAAAAATCTTGCATTCTCTACATCTGTAGGTGAGGTTCCGACGTTTGCCAAGCCTTCCCCAGTGGGGGAAGGTGCCGAGCGAATGCGAGGCGGATGAAGTGGGCTATGCAGTGTGTTTACGCCGCACGATGTTAGGTATTCGTCTTGACAATCCCTCAGTCGGCTGCGCCGACAGCTCCCACAAAAAACATGACCTAATATTGTTGGGTGCTAACAAAATGCACAGCCCACCTCATCCACCGCTGCGCGGTCCCCCTTCCCCCACTGGGGAAGGCATACGAAGTGCGGTGCGAACATGGGGCGTAGCCGAAAGATAAAATCTTGCAATCTATCCGGCTACACCGTAGGGCAGGGAATCTTTGGAGTTCAAATGCGAAAGCATTTGAACTCGCGGCGAGGTAACCGGAACTATGAAATCTTATTTAACTAAATTCCGAGCCGTTGCTCCCGCCGGAAGAGAAAAATATTGCGATCTATCCGGCTACACCGTAGGGGCGAACTGCGTTCGCCCGTCGAGAAACGGTGTTGCGGGCGACCACAGGTCGCCCCTACGGGAGAGGTGCGAACATAGTGCGAAGCCGTAAAAACGGCGGGAGCAAGCCCCCGCCCTACGACACAGAAATACAGAAAGCAAAATTTGATAGTTGATAATGTTCCGTGCTTGCTATATTGGTGTGGCAGATGCAATTTTTATCTCTCTTTGGAGTTCAAATGCGTGAGCATTTGAACTCGTGGCGAGGTAACCGGAACTATGAAATCTTATTTAACTAAATTCAGAGCTCTCCTCTCTCTTTGGAGTTCAAATGCGTGAGCATTTGAACTCGCGGCGAGGTAACCGAAACTATGAAATCTTATTTAACTAAATTCCGAGTTCTCCTCTCTCTTTGGAGTTCAAATGCGTGAGCATTTGAACTCGCGGCGAGGTAACCGAAACCATGAAATCTTATTTAACTAAATTCCGAGCCGGGCGACAAAAAAACAAATAATTTACAAAATTACTTTACAATATAATATGTGATGTGATATAATAGTGTAGAGATCAACTTTTTATCCGGTATGGTAAGGACCGATCGAAAAAGGCGCTTGCCGCGGCGCTCAGTCCGCGCGCAATGTCGCCGCGGCAAACGAAAGGAAGACCCCCTACGACCGTCCGTGTCGATCCGCGGGGGGCATCACCACTGTTATGAAGAAAAAAGAAAAGAGCTCCTCGCCGCTTGAGCCGATAAGGAAAAAGCTTGCGTCGGGCAAAAAAAGCAATAAGCCGCGCCCCGCGGCGGAGGTCGTGCGTTATACGCCCTCTCCCGATCGTGGGCTGACCGCCGAGCAGGTGGCAGGGCGCACCGAGGCGGGACTTTCAAACGCAGCGGTGGAAAAGACGACAAAATCCACCTCGAAAATAATCCTTTCCAACACCTTCACATATTTCAATATGATCTTCTTCGCCCTTGCGGCGGTGCTGCTCTTTGAGCAGTCCTACAACAACCTGAGCTTTCTTGCCGTCGTGTTCGTCAACACCGTCATCGGTATAGTCCAAGAGCTGAGAGCCAAAAAAACGCTCGAAAAGCTTTCGCTTATTTCGGCGCCGCTGACAAAGGTGATACGCGACGGCCGCGAGGAGAGCGTAACGAGCGAATCTTTGGTGCTGGACGACATAGTCATCTTCGAAGCGGGCAACCAGATAACCGCCGACGCGGTGATATGCGACGGCGAGCTCAACGTCAACGAGGCTCTGGTCACCGGCGAATCGGACGAAATAAAAAAGCGCGCGGGGGATGCGTTGCTTTCCGGCAGCTTTGTCGTGTCCGGTCGCTGTCGCGCACGGCTCGAAAAGGTCGGTCATGATTCCTTTGCCTCAAAGCTCATGCTCGACGCCAAAAAGATAAAAAAGAAGCAGCAACCCGGCATGATGAAATCGCTGACGTTGCTTATAAAGATCATAGGAATAATAATCATCCCCGTGTCGGTGCTGGTATATCTGAATCAGCACATAGTGCTCGGTCACGCAAGCAAACTGAGCATCGAAAGCACAGCCGCGTCGGTGATAGGAATGATCCCCGAGGGGCTCTATCTGCTGACCAGCGTGGCACTTGCGGTCAGCGTGATGCGTCTGGCGCAAAAAAAGACTCTGGTGCACGACATGAAATGCATCGAAACGCTGGCACGCGTCGATGTTATCTGCGTCGACAAGACCGGAACCGTCACCGAACCGGACATGCATGTAAAATCGATAGTTTCGCTTGACGACTCAAGCGACGACGCGCGGTATCTGACCGAGCGCCGAGTGCGCGAATTCGTGCTGAACATGACCGCCGACAACGCGACGATGCGCTCGCTCAAGGAATATTTCGACGACAAAAGAGATTTTCACCGCGCACTGGCGATAAAGGGCTTTTCCTCCGAGACCAAATACAGCGCCGCCGCCTTTCGCGACGGAGCATATGTGCTCGGCGCGCCCGAATTCGTCCTGCGCGACGGCTATGACGAGCTGCGCGAGATAATAGAGGAACACTCATCGGTCGGAGAGCGCGTGTTGCTCTTTGCCGAATATCGCTATCACCGCGGAAGCGGCGAGGACATTTTTGCGGGAGGCAGTCTTGACGGCATCGTCATCCCCGAGGCTATCATCACGCTCGAAAACCGCGTTCGTCCCGAAGCAAAACGCACCTTTGAATATTTCACCCGTCAAGGCGTGCGGATAAAGGTGATATCGGGAGACAACCCTCTGACCGTCTCGAAGGCGGCGGAGGCGGCGGGCATTCCCGACTCGGACAAATTTATCGACGCCACACTGCTGAACAGCCGCGAAAAGCTTGAAAAAGGAATAAACGAATATAACGTTTTCGGCAGAGTCACACCGGAGCAGAAGCGGATGTTCGTGCTCGCGCTGAAAAAGGCGGGGCACACCGTTGCCATGACGGGCGACGGCGTCAACGACGTGCTTGCCCTTAAGGATGCCGATTGCAGCATTGCAATGGCGTCGGGCAGCGACGCGGCGGCAAACGTTTCGGATCTTGTACTGCTCGATTCCAATTTTGCCTGCATGCCGTCGGTGGTCGCAGAAGGACGACGTGTGATAAACAACATCGAACGCTCGGCGTCGCTCTTTTTGGTCAAGAACATCTTCTCCTTCATTTTGACCCTGTTGACACTTATCAGCTCCTCGCTCTATCCCTTCAAGCCGGCACAGCTGTCGCTGGTATCGGCGCTCATGATAGGCTTTCCCTCCTTCTGTTTGGCTCTCGAACCGAACACCAATATGGTCAAGGGGAAATTCCTGCGCAACGTTATGTTCAGGGCATTCCCGACCGCGCTGACGGCGGTCCTGCTCGTCGGCTTCTCGCTGATGTTCGCCGATGCCTTCGCGCTCACCCCCGAGCTGACCTCAACCATAGCCTTTTTGCTTTATTCCTTCGTGGCTTACATGATGCTCTATAAGGTCTGCAAGCCGATGAACCTGTTGCACAAGCTCCTCTTCGGCTCGATGGGACTGCTCTTTGTCTGTGCCGTCATCTTCATTCCCGAATGGTTCGATATAGCTCCGCTCACCTACGGCGGCACTCTGATATTGATCGCGCTGACGTTGCTCGCCTTCTCGGTCAGTTATGTCATAAGCTATATCTTCAACAATTTCGGCAGATGGGTGAACAACGTGCGCGATTTTGTTGCCCGCGACATAAAGGCGCACGAAAACGACAAATGACGGCGCGTCAAAATTGCCCGCAAGCCCTTGACATTTTGAAAATTTAAGACTATAATGTAAAATGTAAAACAAAGCCATATTCTCGCAAAAATAAAAATCAATGCTTTTGCCGCCTCGCGGCGGCGGAACGGAGTCGGATATGCTGTATCATAAAATGAAAATCGCGGGGCTGGACCGCGCACTTCCCCTCTGCCCCCTCAACGATGAGCTCTACATCGGTGCCTTTATCATCTTCGGAGACCCCGAACTCACCACCGCCTGCGCCGAGCGGCTTCTCGCCCGCGCACCGGAATACGATTATATCATCACCGCCGAGGCGAAGGGCATACCGCTGGCGCATGAAATGGCAAGGCTTGCCGGAAATCAAAAATATTTCGTCGCACGCAAGGGTCCAAAGCTTTACATGACCGGAGTGCTTGAGGTCTCCGACCGCTCGATAACCACCGCCAAGGAGCAAAAGCTCTGCCTTGATACCGCCGACGCCGAGCTGATGAAGGGAAAACGCATACTCATAGTCGACGATGTCATCTCCACCGGCGGCTCGTTGCACGCGCTCGAAAAGCTGGTCACCGAGGCGGGCGGCATTATCTGCGGACGCATGGCGATCCTCGCCGAGGGCGACGCGCAGGAGAGAGACGACCTCGTATACCTTGAAAAGCTTCCTCTCTTCAACGCCCGCGGTGATATCATCGGCTGATGACGCCGAAAAGGTCGCGACTTTTGTAAATTTTTTTGCAATATTTTCTTATAATATTGACACACAATAAAAAACGTGATATAATACGATATATTTGCTGCGCATCGTATCGCTCCGCCGTCTGAAAAGAGTCAGCGAGGCACAAACGGACGCGACGGAGCGTAAGTATAAGTTTCGGAGGATAATGAAAATGACAGCTTTTGAAATCGTTATGGGGATCATCCTTATCGTCATGGCTCTCTTTCTTGTGGTGTCCGTGCTGCTTCAGTCCGGAAACGACAAAAGGCTGTCCGGCGCCATCGCCGGCGGAGCCGATACCTTCCTCGGAAAGAACAGAGGAAGCAGACTTGACAAGCTGCTCAACGTTCTGACGCCCATAGTTGCCGTGGCTTTTGCCATTGCCGTCATCGTTATGTACGTTGTTGTTTCCTAAGCTTGAACTCAAAGCGTCAAAACGGGCTGTTTCACTCGCGTGAGACGGCCCGTTTTGCTTTTTTACAAAAAAACGGTTGACACACGCCGCAGAGTAATATATAATATATAATACTCATTTGCAATATTACCGAACGGAGCTACAGCATGCAGGATCTCACAAGCCCTTATGAATATGTGGTCGGTCAAAAGAAGACCGCCTCGCTTCGTCTGCGACGTGCGGGGCTTATCGCTCTTTATATACTTTTCCCGATAGTCGTGCTCGTCGTCGTGGCGACCTCGCGCGTCGGCTCGCTCTTTGCGCCGCTTTGCGCCTTTCTTGCCATTGCGACCTGGATGCTGGTCTTCTTCACATGGCGCTATGTCTCAGTCGAATACGAATACACCGTGGTATCGGGCAGACTGACATTTTCCAAGATCTACGGCGGACGCTCTCGAAAAAAGGTGCTTGAGCTGATGCTTCGCGACGCGGATCGCATCGCGCCGCTCACCGACGATGCCGTGCGTGAGCTCTCTCGCTCCGGTCTTGACAAGACATACAGCGCTCTGTCGGCACCCGATGCGGAGGACGCGTATTTTATGACCTTCAAAGCTCCGAGCGGTGAGCGGTGCGTTTTTTATTTCGAGGCGACCGCGCAGATGCTTAAGCTCTGCCGCTTTTACAACGCCTCATCCACCGTTGTGACAAAGGTGAGGTTCTGAACGAATGAAGCACGAAAATGCAAAAACGACCGCAAAAGACACACGAATCCGCAGCTTTGCGGTCGATCACGACACGCTCGTGCCGGGGATCTATGTCAGCCGCCGCGACGGCGACGCGGTGACATACGACCTGCGCATGCGCCGCCCCAACGGCGGAGATTATCTCTCCCCGCTTGCGGCACATTCGCTTGAGCATATGCTTGCGACCTATCTGCGCGCGGGGAGGCTGGGCGAGCGCGTGATATATGTCGGTCCCATGGGTTGTCGCACCGGATTTTATCTCATCATGCGGCAAGCGGCGGACGAAACGCTTGATGCGCTGAACGCCGCGGTGCTTTGCGAGCTCACAGCGGTGCTTGAGAGGATCGTCGCGCACGAGGGCGGCATGCCCGGCGCACACCGCCGCGAATGCGGAAATTACCGCTCGCTGTCGGTCACCGCCGCAAAGAACGAAGCGCAAAGATATCTCTCTGTCCTGCGCTCGTCGGAGCAAAGCTTCGAATACATCTCGGCGGACGAGGGAATATAAACTTGACGGACGATAATAACAAAACGACAGAGGTATACATGCTATGATAGGCATAATCGGAGCCATGGAGTGCGAGGTCGCGCTCCTTATCGAAAAAATGAATAACAAAAGCTCGCAAAAGGTCGGCAAACAGACCTTTTGGGTGGGCAATATATCCGGGTGCGAATGCGTCGTGACAAGATGCGGCGCGGGCTTGGTCAACGCCGCCACCGCCGCGGTGATAATGGCGGCACACTTCTCGCCCTCGGCGATCGTCAACGTCGGAGTCGGCGGCGGGCTTGCGCCCGACCTCGACATCGGAGACATGGTGATCGCGCGCACTCTTTGCTGTCACGATCTCGACTACGGGATACTGGGAGACGTTCGCGGAACGATATTCTATCCCGACGGCGAGGAGATACGATTGCTTCCCACCGACGAGCGCGTAAGCCTTGCGCTGCTCAACGCGGCGCGGGACGCGGGCTTTCGCTGTCGCGAGGGCGTGATCGCCTCGGGAGACCTTTTCGTCTCAAGCTCGGAAAAACGCGCGGATATTCGCGAGGCGTTCGGAGCCGACATCTGCGAAATGGAAGGCGCGGCGATAGCTCAAGCACTCTACTCGTTGGGCGTTCCCTATGCCGTGCTGCGCTCGGTATCCGACCGCGCCGACGGCGATGCCCCGGCGAGCTTTGAGCACTTTGCCGTCGAAAGCGCCGAACGCGCCGCCGCGGTCCTTATGACCGCGCTGGAAAAGCTTTAAGCAGAATAATTTTTCGGGAGAGTTCATCATGCCAAAAGTAGTATATCACGAATGCAGAAAAATAGAAAATATACGCTCCGCTCTTCGCGCCAGCGAACGCCTTTACGGTGACCGCCTCGCGTTTATGCAAAAGACGGACGGCGAATACAAGACCATAACATATTCGCGCTTTCGCGACATGTACGAGGCGCTGGGCACCGAGCTGTGGGCTCGCGGGCTTGCGGGCAAGCGGATCATAGTCACCGGCGACAACTGCCTTGATTGGGCGACCGTCTATATCGCCACCGTGTCGGGGTTGGGCGTTATCGTGCCCGCCGACAAAGAATTGCCCGCCGAGGAGCTGGCAAACATCGCCGAGATAAGCGAGGCGGCGGCGATATTCTACTCTCCCCGCCTTGCCGCAAAGGTCGCCGCGTTGCCCGACAGCATCGCAAAGTATTCCTTTGCCGACGTGCCCTCTCTCATCGAATCGGGCAGTCGCCGCCTGCAGGACGGCGAGCGCGATTATCTGCGCGCATATATCGACCCCGACGCCATGACCGCTCTCATCTTCACCTCCGGTACCACCGGGACCTCGAAGGGCGTAATGCTTTCACACCGCAACATCTGCTTCAACCTCAGCGAAGTGGCGCAAATGGCTTACATCGGACCGGAGGAGATCTTTCTCTCCATCCTGCCGATGCACCACGTTTACGAATGCACCTGCGGCTTTCTCTTCCCGCTCTCGCGCGGCTGCTGCGTGGCGTTCTCCGAGGGTCTGCGCTATATCACGCGCAACATGCAGGAGATAAGACCCACCATCGTTTGCTGTGTTCCCATTCTGCTTGAAACCATATATCACAAGATATGGATGAACATCCGCCGCAAGGGTATAGAAAAGAAGGTCAACACCGCGCTCAAGCTCACCCGACATGCCGGAGACAAGCTCAAGCGCCGCGTTTTTGCCGAGATACACGACTCGCTCGGCGGCAGGATCCGCTGGTTCATCTGCGGCGGCGCCGCGGCGGATCCCGATGTCATACGCGGTCTGGGCGAATTCGGACTTCTGGCGCTCCAGGGCTACGGACTCACCGAATGCGCGCCGCTCGCCGCCATCAACAAGGATGATTTCCACCGCCCGGACGCGGCGGGGCTTGCCACTCCCAACGGTGTGCTGGACATATACGATGTTCAGGACGACGGCACCGGAGAGATCAGATACAAGGGCGACAACGTTATGCTCGGCTATTATCGCAACCCCGAGCTCACCGCCGAGGTCATTCGCGACGGCTGGTTCTACACCGGAGACCTCGGATATATCGACAACGACGGTTTTTTGCATATAACCGGCAGAAAAAAGAATGTCATCGTCACTCCCGGCGGCAAAAACATCTTCCCCGAAGAGCTTGAGACCTATCTTTGCCGCAACAATTTCATCTCCGAGGCAGTGGTCGTCGGCTATTTCAACGACGGACGCGGCGCGTGGGATATCGTCGCGGTGCTCTACCCCGACGACGCCGCCTTCACCGAGGCTTACGGCAGAGGCTATTCGCAAGGACAGGTCGAGGCAGAGTTCTCCCGCGCGGTGGACGAGGTCAATTCCATCGTGCAGCATTACAAAAAAATAACCATGTATATCGTGCGCAAAAACGAATTCCCCAAGAATTCCTCGCGCAAGATCAAACGCGCCGGCATCGCCGAGGAATCCGAACCGGAATACCGCAAAAAACTCGTCCGCGCTTGATTTAAACTCGGGTGGCGCTTTTTAAACTCGGGTGGCGTTTCTGCGATATCTGATCTTTATACCTCGATGGTGAAGGATTGCGTTATCATATCCGCTATACCAATATAGTAAGCACGGAACATTTAGTTTTTTTAGACCTCGGGTGGCATTGGATCTATATCCGAACTTCATACCCCGACCGTGGATAACTTCGATATCATATCTACTATACCAATTTGGTTGGGCACGGAACATTATCAACTATCAAATCTTGCAATCCATCCGTCCGTGCCGTAGGGCGGGGAGATCATATTTATCTTTGGAGTTCAAATGCGAAAGCATTTGAACTCGCGGCTCGGTAACCGATGAAAAAATCTTATCTATCTAAATTCCGAGCCGTTGCTCCCGCCGGAAGATAAAAATCTTGCAATCCACACGGCTACATCGTAGGGGCGAACTGTGTTCGCCCGTCGAGAAACGGTGTTGCGGGCGACCACAGGTCGCCCCTACGGGATT
>CAZPYK010000043.1:0-13174 GCA_964590755.1 uncultured Ruminococcus sp.
ATTGCCCGAAGAAACGGCAGAATCCGAAAGTCCGTTAGGTGAGGATAGCGAATGAGATCCTCATGTATTTTCGGCACCAACGAAAAACGCAGGCGGAGGTGTCGATAAACGACGCCATCGACGTTGATCGCGACGGCAATCCGCTGACTTACATGGATGTGATCAGCTGCGACGACGACTTTGCCGAGGAGCTTGATCTGCGCATGGATCGCGAGCGTCTGCGCCGAGCGCTCGTCGACGCGCTGGGTGAGCGCGAACGCCGAGTGATCCGCATGCGTTACGGGCTTGACGGCGAACGCGCACTGACGCAAAAGGAGGTCGCCGCGCGGCTCGGCATATCCCGCTCCTATGTCAGCCGAATAGAGCAGGCGGCGCTCGACAAGCTGCGTGCGGCGTTCGGTACGGCAAAATAATTCACGGCAAAGCAAAGCTTTTGCGGCAATTTTGGCTTGAGGTATTGCTTTTTTTGCGATTTTGGGTTACAATATAGTTACGACAAAACAAATTCGAAAAAAATGCATGTCGAAGCGGCGGCTCGGCGCTCGCGCCGTCTGCTTCGAGGAAAGATTCGGTCTCAAAAATGCGGGATATCACCAAACGCTCGAGCGAAAAACACGTCCGCCGCGTTGACAGTCGGCTGCTTTTGCGTCGAATGACGATAACGGCGGTCTGCACGGCTGTTGCCGTTGTGCTGAAATGCTTTACAAATCTTGCGCTCAATATTCCGTGGCTCGGCATCAAGGTCGGCATCGGAGGAATATTCAACTTTTTTCCCGCAGTGCTTTGCGGTCCCCTTTGGGGCGGCGCGGCAAGCGCGCTGACCGATCTGCTCGGTCATTTTATCGCGCCCGACGGCGCATATATCCCATGGCTGACGGTCACCGCATTCCTCGGCGGCTGTCTGCTCGGTCTGCTTTGGAAGGTCCTGCGCCGCGGAGCGCACCGCGTGATGAGGATCGTCCTGTGCGTCGCCTTCGCGCTTCTGCTTGCCTTTGGAGCTCTGTCGAATGTCGCGCTCTGCCGCGACGGCGTGATGCAAGGAATGCTTGCGCAGCAAAGCGAGTTGCCCTCACGCGCCGATGTCGACGCGCTTGAGCTTTCTCCGCTCTCGCGATTTATCGTTGGGCTTTCAAGGTATTCAAAGGATTCCAAAAACTTGACTCTTACCGCCGTTCCGGACGGTTGTACGGCGCTTCCCGCGGAAGCGATCGTCAACGGCGAGGAAAGAAAAATAACTTCTGTTGCCGCCGGCGCTCTTGCCGGTGCCGCGACGGAGCTTTTTATACCTTCGAGCTTTACAACGATATCCGACGACGCGGCCTGCGGCGGTGGATTGCGTGTCGTGATCGGCGATGCGGGCAGCGCCGCGCAAACATTCGCCGAAAATGCCGGACTTGAGTTTCGCGCGACGAACGACGGCGACATTGCCGCCGCCTCCCCCGTCGTCGACGGCATTGCAGAGCATGCGTCAATAGAATATCATGGCTTTGCTTTGACTCAATCGGATACATACCGCAAAAAACTTGCCTCCAACATCAACATCGTGGTCTTCGGCAGCGAGCTTTCCGGTGCTTGCGGACTTATGCTCGTGTTGATAAGCATGATCGTATCTCGCTTCGAAAAGAAAAAGGGCGGATATTCGGGGGTATCCTATCTCAAGATCGCCGCCTGCACAGTGGTGTCCGGCTTGTTCGTCACCACGATAAACACCTTCATACTCAAGGCTTTCATTGCCGCGTACAGTGACCGTGCGATAATGGTGCTCTTGATCCCGCGCGTTGCGGAAGAGGTGGCGGTCAGACTGATACAAGCATATGTGATATCGCTTCTGTGGCCGATAGCCGAGCGCTACGCCGGCAGGCTGATATCCGGCGACAACAACAATAAAAAAGGCATGGTGTCAAATGATGAATGAAAATAAAAAACGCGGAAGATTTATAGTATTTGAAGGCGGCGACGGCTGCGGAAAGACTACCCAAGCGGCACGGCTCTGCCGACGCATCGTGAAGGAGCTGGGCGAGAGGTGTCTGCTTGAACGGGAGCCGGACAATCGCGATATCATGGGCGCGGTGGCGCGCGCGGCGTTCTACGGCGGCGTGAAGCTGCTGCCCGAATCTCTTGCTTATCTGCACGTTGCGGACAGGCTTGAACACGTCGATTTCATGCTTCCGCACCTCAATGCCGGCACGAATATCGTTTGCGATCGCTATTATCCGTCGAATATGGCATACAACAGCACCGATCGACTCAGCATAGAACAGATATACGAGCTCAACCGCCCCTGCTTTGAGATGCTGGAGCCGGATGCGATAATATTTCTTGAGGTCCCCACCGAGGAGACCGCCCGCCGACGTGCCGCCGACAGAGCCTCCCAAGAGATGTTCGACGCCGACGAAACACAGCGTCGCGTGATAGAGGATTATCGCCGCACGCTCGATTTTCTTGCCGCGAAAGGCAAAAATATATTGCGCATCGACGCCTCCCTCCCCGAGGATGAGGTCGCCGACATCATCTGGCATTCTTTGAACCTCGGTTAAGCTCGGGTGGCATTGGATCTGTATCTGATCTTCATACCCCGAGGGTCGGAAGGCTCGGAATTTGGGCAAATCGGGTTTCGTCGTTTCGGTTTCCTCGCCATAAATTCAAACGCTTTTGCGTTTGAATTTCAAAGAGCGCGAAAATGCTTAAATAAGATTTCATAGTTCCGGTTAACGAGCCGCGAGTTCAAATGCTCGCGCATTTGAACTCCAAAGAGAGATAATGATCATATCTGCTATAGCCATTTAGAGAGCACGGAACATTTAGTTTTTTTAAGGCAATACCGCACAATTCTTTTTGCTCAATTGCGCGGTGTTGCCTTAAATCTCGGGTGACGCGAAAGCGTCACCCGAGTTTATTATATTCCCGCGCACCATGTTCGCACCAACTCCGTAGGGGCGACCTGTGGTCGCCCGCAACACCGTTTCTCGACGGGCGAACACAGTTCGCCCCTACGGTGTAGCCGTACAGATTGCAAGATTTTATCTTGCGGCTACGCGCCATGTTCGCACCGCACATCGTAAGCCTTCCCCCACTGGGGAAGGCTTGGCAAACGTCGGAATCTCACCTACAGACGTGGAGAATGCAAGATTTCAATCTTCGGCTTCGCACATTGTTTGCACCTCTACCGGTAGGGCGGGGGCTTGCTCCCGCCGCCGATCGTCGCATTGTTTTACGTTGGCGCACCATGTTTGCACCAACTCCGTAGGGGCGACCTGTGGTCGCCCGCAACACAGTTCCGCGACGGGCGAACGCAGTTCGCCCCTACGGTGTAGCCGTACAGATTGCAAGATTTCATCTTTCGTCTTCACACCACATTCGCACCACCGGTCACATCCGATAAAAAACATCCGGCGTGATGCTCCGAAGAGCATCACGCCGGATATGTCTTTTGACCTTATCGGGTCGATCGACTTTTATTTCTTTTTCTTGAACACTACAGCCGTGCCGAGCATTGCCGTTACCGCGACGGCTATGTAGGCAACGGAAGATCCGCAGCCGCCGCTTGTCGTGTCGGGAGCCTTCGTGGTCTCGGGAGCATCGGTGTTTTCGGGAGCGTTAGTCTCGGGAGCGTTAGTCTCGGGAGCGTTGGTTTCGGGAGCATTTGTCTCGGGAGCATCGGTCACGGGAGCCTCGGTGGTCTCGGGAGCCTCGGTGGTCTCGGGAGCGGCAGTGGTCACAGCCTCTTTGGAGGGCTCGATATCCGCGCCCATCTGAGCCAGAGCCATGACCTCAAGGTCGTTCAGCTCGCGGTTGTAGATGCGAAGGTCATCAAGATAGCCCTGGTAGCCGGTGTACTTACCGATCTCGCAGTGGTTGCCTATGCAGACAGCGGAAAGGTTGATCGGCACGCTCTCGGTGTATGTAACGGTCTCGATAAGCTCGCCGTTCACATAGTACTTCAGTGTGTTGGCGGTGTTGCTGTAGACCATGGTGACAAGGGTCCACTTTTTGGCTTCGACCTGAGGAGTACGGTAGTAGGAGAAGCCCAACGATTCAAACTGACCGCCGGCGGGCTGCTTTGCATTGCCCTTGAGGCAGTACTGGATAGAACCGGGGTAGTCGCCCCAGACGAACTGCAGGTGCAGGTCGCTGACTTCCCAGGTGTGGGTGCAGAAGAAGTATCTGTTGCCGTCTGCCTTTTCGGCGGGAACCATGTCGGGGTACAGCCATACCGAGAAGGTCATCTCGGTCATGTTCATCATCTTGTCACCCACGGCATCATCGTAAGCCATAAGGGTGGTCTCGCCGTCAAAGTAAGCGCAGTTGCCCACGGCGCCCACGCTCTGGTAGGCGGTGCCGTACATCAGCTCGACGGCGGCGGGGTTGGTCTTGGAGGAGTCGGCATAGGTCTCGGTCTCGGCATCATACTCATCAAAGGTGTAATGCGCCATAAGTCCGTTTTCAAGGTCCACCACCGCCACGGCGGCAAAGGACGGAAGGGCAAGCGTTGCCAGCATCATAAGGGCAACGACAAGGGTAACTATCTTTTTCATTCTGTTTTTCTTCCCTATTTTATTATTAATTATTTATCCGAAAGAGCCGCGCTGCGGTCGCGTCACGAAAGGCCGAAGTTCTTCAGCGCCTTGTTGATATCGTTCTTGACGAGCTTGGTGCTCTTGGAGATCTGGGTGCTGACATCCGTCTTTCCGGACTTGAAGACGCCCTCAACGGTAGTGCGCAGACTGCCGAAGTTGTAAACATATGCGCGCTCCTGGTGACCGGCAGAGTAAACGATGTTGAGCATCGCGATAGCCTCGGGGTCGCGGTTGTACTTATAGCAAAGGGTGATGTCATAGTATGCGGGCTTTACCTTCTGATGAGAGATGGCAGCCATGTTCTCAAGAATTACGCCCAGGTCGTCCTTGATCTTGGTTCCGGTGGGAACGGCAAGGCAGGCGGCGTTGTATGTAACGGGAGAGACGTAATCCTTTTGATCCTTATCATACTTGGGCGAAGGAACTATACCGTAAGAGAAGCTGTCGTCTCTGTGTTCCTTCAGCGTTCCGGCGCACTCATACATAAAGAGCGCACGACCCTCGGAGAAGGGGGTGTGATGACGGTTGGTCATATTTTCGTAGCCGGTGCTGAGCTGGTTGCCGCAAAGCACGTTGTCATACATGGTGTTGGCTATCTTGGTGAAGCCGTCAAGGAAGCGCTCGCTGGCGCCGGTGAAGTCGGAGCTCGGAATATTGTTCTCGTCATACTCAAGCAGGCTGGTGTCGAAACCGACGAGCATCGAGAAGCCGGAGTTGGTGTGAGCCACAAGACCGTAAATGCTGGTGGAATCGGAAATATCCTTAACGCCGTCGGCGTTGACGTCGCTTGCAACCGTCTTCATCATCTTGTTCATCTCGTCGATGGTCCAGTTGCCGGCATTGACAAGATCGTAAGGATCGGCAAGGTCGGGGTAGTTTGCAAGCATATCCTTGTTGAACGCAACGATGTAGAAGGACTCATGATACATAAGATGGATATCCGAGAAGAGTCCGTACATCGATGAGCCTATGGCAAGGTTCTTTGAGGAGTTGGGATACCACCATTCCTTATCGAGGTTGAGGTCATCCATCGTGGTGAAGTCGACAAGGCGGTTTTCCTGCGCCAGCACGACGACATTGGAGCTGTACTCAAATATCATATCGTAGTAGTGCGCCTGGGTGTCCTGGTCGTTGACCAGAGCTGCTTTGACGCCGGAGATCTCTTCGATCTCAAGTTCGACGTTGACGGTGTTTTCGAGAATGCTGTTACGATCGAGCACCGCGTTGGTTATGGTGTCACCCTCCTCGTCGTCCGAGGTCATGGTGGTAAGAGCCCATGAGCTGGTGAGATTGAGGATGTGCACCGTCTCCTTGTTGAAGTCGCCGGTGGGAATGTCGGCATAGAGACTGTCGGTGGTCTCCTCGGCGGGGAGATCGACCGCCGCGGTGGTGGTTTCGTCTCCGCCTTCGCTGGGCTTGGTCTCGGAGCAAGCGCACAGCGCACTCAAGATGAGCAGCATCGCCATCGTAAGCGCACAAAGCTTGGCTGCGAGAGTCATTTTTGTGGAATGCATATTTTTCCTCCATGTGGATTTTTATCTGTCAGGCGACGCAAAAGCGGAATTTCTGCCGCGCGGCACCTTTACATGGTAGATTATATCACAAAAATGTATCAAAATCAATGCTTTTTATCAAACTTTCGTGAGATCCTTTTGACATAATCGCTTTTCGCACCTCGCCGCTCGGCTTCGCTCGGGGCTCCCCGCGAGTAATCTCCCCCGCCGGGCACCACCGCGCCTCAAAAGAATCCTGCGCCGAAATCTTGACAATTTCGACTTTGTGCTCTATAATAATTGTGTATATTACATTCCATTTATATCGAAGCTTAAATCCACCGCGCAATTTCAAATAATCATATATCGCCGAATTCAAGATCGACTTTATTATTTGAAATTGAAAAACAAACTCCGAGGTGCCGAATATGCAGTTTGCGTTGAATGAATATAAAAATGAATTATTATGCTCCGAAAGCATAGATGTATGTTCTCGCGTGCCGATACCTAAGATCAATGAAAATGAGAACTACATATTTATAAGTTACTCCCATAAGGACTATAAATGCGTTTTTTCGGATCTGGCGGATATGTACAGTTCAAAGGTGCGTTTTGGGTACGACAAAGGCTTAACTGCGGGGAAAAATTGGGACGATGAAGTGGCGGATATCATAGATGATTCCGGATGTGCGGGTGTGGTCTTTTATCTCAGCGATAATTTCTTTATGAGTGATTCGATTTATAAAGAGGTTCGATTTGTTTGTGAGGAAAAAAGAAAAAACTACTTTTGCGTGAATTTGACAACAGATGATGTTGAAGCATTGATCGACAGAAATGTTATTGAAAATGAGCGTAGAGCTTTTTTTCATAAATATTTTCAGCAGAAAAAAACCTATCTTGTTTACAAATCCGCAGATCACTATCATGAACTCATCGAGCAAATTGCCAACCGGTATAACGTTGTCTCTAACAAGCTTGAGCTGGGAAACGGTATTTATCACGGATCATTGGTAAACGGCAGAAGAAGCGGCTACGGTGAGTGCATCTATTCCGACGGATCGAGCTATAAGGGAGCATGGGAAGACGACAAATGGCACGGCTACGGTGAATTTCTATATCCGAATGGAGATATTTACCGCGGAAATTGGGAGAACGGTAAAAGAAATGGCGACGGGGAGATGGCACTCGGCTCCTCCGGAGAAAGCTATAAAGGTTCTTACAAGGATGATCTTTTTGACGGATATGGAAGCTATCGTTGGGAAAATGCCAAGGAATTCGAGAAAAAAGAATATAACGGTTACTATCGTGAAGGCAAGTATCACGGCAAGGGAACAATGATCTATGCCGATGGTTCGTTTTATGACGGAGAATGGTTCAACGGAAAAAAACACGGACACGGAACGAATACATATCCCAACGGAACAACATATGTCGGTGAGTTTCTTAATAACAAAAGGAGCGGCAAGGGCAAGTATATTTATAATAACGGTGATATCTATGACGGAGATTGGTTGAAGGGTGACCGGAATGGTAACGGAACCATGAGTTATGCCAATGGAAACAAATACGCCGGTGAGTGGGTACAAAATAATAAAGAAGGTCACGGAGAAATGCAATATGCCAACGGTGACAGATATATCGGCGAATGGAAGCGCGGTATGAAGCATGGAGTGGGCGAGTTTTATTGGAAGACTCCGACTGCGGCAGGTCCCCAAAAATACAATGGCAATTTCAACAAAGACTCTAGGTGCGGTTACGGATCTATGATATATGCCAATGGCGACACATACGAGGGCGAGTTTTCGGATGACAACAGGAATGGCAGAGGTACTTACAAATGGTATCGGAATACAATAGTCAAGGAATACACGGGAGAATGGCTTGACGGCGATTATCACGGCAAGGGTACCATGCTGTATGCCAACGGTGAGAAATATGAGGGCGAGTGGAGCCACGACAAAAGAGAAGGAAACGGTGTTTTAACTTATGCGGACGGCAGATCCTGCGAAGGAAAGTGGGAAAATGATTCATTTTACGGAATAACAGGCTTACATACGGCCGCTCCTTCCCTCTTTAAATTTGCGGAAAACATTTATGCTTGGCGAATTCCGTTTTATTTGGTGCAAGCTCTGGCATATGTGGCTATATATTATGATATTTATGAGTATAAAATATTAGAATTCTTAAATCTGAATGATATAGATCTGCAGTTGGATCATCTGGGGCTCCACGTTATATATCAATGTGTCTGCATGATCGTGATTTCTGTAATTCTGCTGGTATTGCATAAAACGAAATACGGTAAGTGGTATTACTGTGCCATTGCGTGCTGCGGCTTGGTGTTTATATTCGGATCCGGGTTTCTTTGTGTCGGAGTGTTGTTTAATATGAATTTAAACTCCATAGTGCTTATGGGCTTTCTGTGCCCCCTGAATATTTTCGGATGCGGGCATTTTGAGACTTACCTAATACGGTATATATTGATGAAAAAACTCATGAAATGCCCCGAATCGGACTGCGCCGGAATTTAATGCCGCGCAAGCGGAAAGCGCAGGCGCGGGAGTGGCGGTTTGTCTCGGGCGGCAGCATTGCATTGACATTATTATCTTTGTGCTTTATAATAATTGTGTGTATTATATTTATATTGAAGCTTCGGAGGTATTCGCTGATCGATGATACGCCATACGCATCTGCGGTGCGCGGCGGCGCTTTTAACGCTGACGCTGACGCTCCTGTTTATAACGCCGATCCTCTTCGGCTGCGGTAAGAGGGAAACGGTCGAGGTCGCCTCGGTCGAATACCGTCTGCCCGAGCGACTGACGGCGGGCGATTTTGATGAGAGCTACGCCGCAAAAATGGAGAAATCCACATATACATATTACAGCCGCGAGATATACATTTCGCAAAAGAACGGCACGCTGTTCGTCACCGCGTCCGACCCGCTCGGCACCCGAATGCGCACCGTCGAGCTCGGCGGCGGCAGGCTGATCGGCATCGACGGCGGAGAGGGCGCGGCGGGGTCGATATATTATTATCCCGCCGACGGCGCGGCGATCCCCCTGCTCGGCGAGAGCTGCCGCGCACTGCTGGCAACAGACACGACTCACGTGCTTGCGGTCACGGCGAACCGAAGCACACTTGCGGACGCGGAGGGGGATGCCGCGACGCTGACAAAATTCTATATTTTGAGCCTTGATTCGAGCGGAGGTGTCTCGGTAAGCTTCCTTCGCTCGGAGGTCGGACTGCCCGAGGCGGTCTGCGCGGCGGGCAGCGACGAGCCGAACGGCTTTTTCGTCGCGCTCAAGGGCGAGACCCGACGCCTGATCAAGTTCACGACCGACGGCAGGCTCACCGAGCTTTGCGGCGGCGAGCTGCTGCAAAAGGTCGTCGTCACCTCGATGGTCGCGCGTCGCGACGGGATTTGGTGCGGCACCGACCTCGGAATATACCGTTTTGATGCCGAAGCCGAGACCGAGACATGGTTTCCGATCGATTGGGCGGAGCTCGACGCGTGAAAGTTTAAGGCAATACCGCACAATTCTTTTTGCTCAATTGCGCAGCCGGAAAATTCGTCAGATGAAACAAATTTCCGCGCGCGTAGTTCATCCTACGCGAAGGGAATTTGTGAAATGTGACGGATTTTGAGCAAGCAAGTGAGTGAAAAAGGCGGCGGCCGTGAATTGCGCGGTGTTGCCTTAATGATCCAAAAATCGAAAGCTCGCCTGTTTCACGCAAAAATTCACCGAATGAGGATCCGATATGAAAAACACTCCGTTGGCGGACATGCTTCGTCCGACAAGCTTTGACGATATTGCCGGGCAGGAGCACCTGTTCGGGCCGCGCGGCGCCGTGCGCCGCATAGTCGAGAGCGGCAGACTCACGAATATGATCTTTTACGGCCCTCCGGGGACCGGCAAGACCACCGCGGCATCGATAATCGCCCGCCGATCGGGCATGGAATTCCACCGTCTCAACGCGACCACCGCCTCGCTGGCGGATGTCAAGGAGGTGCTCGCCTCCACCGAGCGCATGTTCGGCGCGGACGGAGTTTTGCTCTATCTTGATGAGATCCAATATTTCAATCGCAAGCAGCAGCAATCCTTGCTTGAATATATTGAGGACGGCAGGGTGACGCTTATCGCGTCCACCACCGAAAATCCGCATTTTTACGTCTATAACGCGCTCATATCCCGCTCTTCGCTCTTCGAATTTCGCCCCGTGCGGCCGGAAGCGTGTCGGATCGTCCTGCGCCGCGCGCTTGACGCGCTGAATGCCGAGACTCAGAACCGCCGCACCGCCGGCGACGCGTTTTTGGACGAGCTGGGCAGACGTGCGGGCGGAGATGTGCGGCGTGCCGTCGGACTTTTCGAAAACGCGTATTTTGCCGCCCACGGTGCCGCCGAAGACGGCTCGGAGGATGCGGAATGCGAGATAACCGCCGAGGCGCTTGAGGGGATCGACACCGGGCACGGAAATTTCGGCGACGACACGCATTACGATCTTTTGTCGGCACTGCAAAAGTCGATACGCGGCTCCGACCCCGACGCGGCGGTATTTTATCTGGTCTCGCTGCTTGAATACGGCGAGCTTTTGTCGGTCTGCCGCCGTCTTCAGGTCATAGCCTCCGAGGACATAGGACTCGCCTACCCCACGGCGGCATCCGCGGTCCGTGCCATGTGCGAATCGGCGCGCGAGCTCGGCATGCCGGAGGCGCGCATACCGCTTGCAAACGCGGCGGTGCTGCTTGCCACCGCGCCGAAATCGAATTCGGCATATCTTGCCGCCGCCGCGGCGCTTGAGGATTTTTCAGCCGGACGCGGTAAGCTGCCCCCCGAGCCCTTGCGCGCGCCGCTCTATCGCGGCTATGTATATCCGCATGACTATCCCTCGCACTATGTGAAGCAGCAATATTTGCCGGACGACCTTGCCGACCGGATCTATTATCGTTTCGGAGACAACAAGACCGAACGTGCCGCCGCCGCATATGCCGAGGCTGTCGGCAGTGCAAAGAAGCCGAAGGGATGACACGCGCGGAGCCCTTGCCGCGCTCCGCGGACGGCGAAACTTTTTGCGGCGGTGTTACCTTAAAATACGGGACGAGGCTGTCTCGCGTGTGCGAGACAGCCTCATTTTTATGCACTTCACGCGTCGCATTCGATGCGGGGTGTCATGAAATACGGATCGATCGGCTATAAATATTCACCGACGGTGAATATTATTCATCGCATCTGCTCAAAACACCGAAATGTCGTGCACATTTATTCAATGTATATACATTGTATATATACATTTTTGTCAGGCGATAGGATCGGGGGTTGCGGTCGAGCTCTCGGACGGAGCGGCTGTGGTGCTTTCGACGCGCGAGGTCACGGGGCGCGAGGTCTCGGGAGTCTTGGTGGTAACGTCTGCGGGGTCGTCGTTGCCTCCGCAGGAGGCGAGGAGCAGCATAGATACTGCCAAAATAAGGGGAAGAATACTTTTTTTCATGCCGAATATGGGTTTCCTTTCAAAAAATATCAATGAAGGCATCGTTTGAGCCTTCATTATATATTGTACCCATATTTGCGATAATAATGCCGATCGGATCAAGCCGCGACGATCGCGCGGCGTCGGCGTTCGGCGAAGCATTTTGACTTTAACGATACAATCAAACTACAATGATTTTTAATAAGTCATAATTTCCACGAGATTTCCACATTTTCTTGGTCTACACGGATATGTTCAATCAGCGTATCGACAACGGTTATCTTGTCGGCAATGCTGAGTTTGTCCCACATATCCATATAATTTTTAATAATACCAACATCCTTTTTGCCGTAGATGTCAGCAGATATCTCGGCAATTTCTTTTTTGAGTGCCAGCTTTTCATCGTCCAACGATTCTATGCGTTTATTGATATACTCCATCGTGGTTTTATTGGCAGATGAAATCTTATTTACCAAGTCATCTATTTCTTTATCAATCTGCTCTACTCTGACTTTTAATTTCGTCAGTTGCAATGTGCTTTCAGGCTTTTCGTGCATTTTCAGTTCGCCAAATTCGGCAAGTTTTTTACGCATTTCGTATAGGACAATATCCTCGATTTTCTCCGCTTGTACCGCACCTACGCCTTCGCAATCCATCGCAACATATTTTCTTGCACATACATAATATCTTGCGTCTTCGCTTTTCTTTCTTGCGTAATTTCGTAAGGACAACGCATATCCGCACTTGCGACATTTAATTTTGCCTGCAAGCCAAGTATTTGTTGCCTTTACGGGTTTGGCGATTTGTCGGACATTCAAACACTTTCAAAATCCAGATAATCAATGCCCAAATGGGTAATAGCACATTAAAGCAAAAGCCATTCAGCAATGTATAAACAATTGTCTGTATAAGCAATATATTTCCCTCTCAACAAGGTCTGAATTTAACCGCACTCTGATTATCACTTGCAAGGTTTACGCCAAGCACGCTGTCATAATGCGGTTTTTGGTTTGGTATATACCGTCCTGTTTTAAGAACGATATTACCAAACGGAGAAAGCTGTCTGACCCAGCCGTGTTGTTCACATTCAGCAATCGTGTACCCAGAGTAAATAACGATATCGTCATTACACCGATACTCATTGCGGAGTGTCTGAATAAATGATAGCAGTTCATCAAAACTATCCATTGGCTCTAACCCACCACAGACGATTGACTGTGTAATCGGGTTTGATAAATATCTCGCACATACTGTCCTCTCATCGGTTTCGATGTTCGGTACTGTAGCAAGTGTACTGTTTTGGCAAACCTTTTGACCGCACTCCTTTTCGCATTTAAAGGTGCAATGCGGAAAAAATAAAACCATACTCGGTTTACAGTAGTTTACAAAATCTTCATCAAGTAATCCTTTTAGAATCATACCTTACTCCTTCAACATTTGAGCATAATCATACCACTCTCTTGTTGTGAACTCTCTGAAACGCTCTTTAGAATAAGAACGAGTTGGAACAAGGTAGCCGACAATCCTTTGGTATGTATCAAATACAGGCTCTCCACAGTTCGGGCAAATGTTCGTTCCGACAAATCCGTGGTGATTTTTGCATTCATTGATACGAGTATTAAATGCAAAGTAAATTAC
>CAZPYK010000044.1:0-13038 GCA_964590755.1 uncultured Ruminococcus sp.
CAAGCAAGTGAGTAAAAAAGGCGGAAGCCGCGAATTGTGCGGTGTTGCCTTAAAGACGCAACGTCGGATCCGTCCGACAAGAGCTTGACGGCGGATACGAAGGAATATGTAAAAGAAAGCGAAAGCAAAGCAAAATGGCAACTCAATACGATCCCGAGGCATATTCCGAGATATTGCGGGAATTTGCCGGATACAAGCTGGTCATTCAGGGAAGATCTCCGCGCACGGTGAACGAATACATGCTTGACCTGCGGACTTTTTTCAGATTCTTGATCGCCCGGCGATCCGGAAATGTTCCGCCGCCGGATAGCGAGGAATTTACATCAATAGATATTCGATGTGTCGATATCGATTTTTTGCGTGAGGTACAGCCAACCGATATTTACGATTTTTTGTTCTATACCGATCGAGAGCGCGGAAACCAAAGCGCGGCAAGAGCGCGCAAGCTGACCGCCGTTAAGGGATTGTTCAAATATCTGACTTCAAAGCGGCAATTGCTTGAAAACGATCCGTCGATATCCATCGATTCTCCGAACAAGCGCAAGTCCTTGCCGAAATTTTTGACGCTGGAGGAATCTCGGTGCCTTCTTGAAACGGTCAGGACCGATACATCCTCGGTGTTCAGAAAGCGCGACTTTGCCATTATCACGCTCTTTTTGAACTGCGGGATGCGATTGTCGGAGCTTTGCGGAATGGATCTGTCCGACGTGGATAAATATTTGAGATCGGCGCGAATAGTCGGCAAGGGAAACAAGGAACGCATGATCTATCTCAACGAGGCGTGCCGCGCGGCTCTTGCGGATCACATCGATGACAGGCTGCACGGCAACTTGAAGCCCAAGACTCCCGCGGATGCCAGAGCGCTCTTCCTCAGCCGAGAGGGGAGACGCCTGAGTCAAAAGTCGGTCGAATGGACCGTAAATAAATATTTGGAACGTGCGGGGCTGGGTGCCAAACGCTTTTCCGTGCACAAACTGAGGCACACTGCGGCAACACTCATGTACCGCGAGGGCGGAGTTGATGTGCGAGTGCTCAAAGAGATATTGGGGCACGAGCAGTTGAACACAACACAGATATACACGCATGTTGTTGACAGTGATGTCGAGAGAGCGATGGCGAAAAATCCGTTGGGCTCCGATGTTGCGCGCGTGGAGGATCTGCCGTCGGGCGTCACGAGCTCGAACGACGACAAAAACGATGACGATTAACTGCGCAGACTTGCCGCCGAACGCGGCATGAGGCGATATTTTCGATTGTCAGTTATTTTGAAAGGTATGATAGCAAATGGATCTGAAAAATTTTTCTTTACTGTACCCGGATGAGGATTCGCGCCGTATGCACTTGAATTCACATGATCGTCCGGATATAAGTCAATATGTTGCGGATGAATTGGGATTCAGCGAGATAATGGAGCTGAAAAACGGGTCCATCTCCGACTTTTTTACCGCCGATCCCCGTGTCATTGAATACAGAAACGAGACCTTTGACGATCTTTTGAATAATCCCGGCTTGATAGACACGCTCAATGCGGTCATGCCGATATTGAATGATATTCTCGAATTGCGCCGTCTTGAATCGGACAGCGGAGAAACGACCGATTATCTTGCAAGTATAACAGAGATCGAGCTGTATATATCAAGCGTGGACACATTGAATGACGGACTGAACGCGGTGAGCGATAAGCTGAAGGGCCGAGCCTTCAAAACGCTTTGTGATCGCATAAACGAGCTTGCGGAGAGCGATTATTACAGCGAATTGAACGAAAAGCTTTACGAGCTTACAAAGCGCGTGCGCGAGATCAGAAGCGTTACGGTGGGGGTCAACCTTGATGCGCAGCTTCGTCCCAAGGATGCGGGCGTTCTGGCGATAAATCCGGAGCCCTTCCGCTCGGGAGATGTTATAGAAAAGATCCTTCGTTTGAATTTCAAGGATGATGAATATACCTGTATCGCAAAGCTGGTACCGTTCAATAAAAATCAGACCGAGAACCAAAGAACGGCTTTGTCCATCGCATTTAATTCGGCTATAAACGAGGTATACAGCTCATCTTTGCGTTCATGGAAAAAGATAGTTCAGCAATATGTGTTGGAAAACACCGACTTTTTGCTGGATCTGATACCCGAGATAGAATTTTTGGTCAAGGGAACAAGAATGCTTTCCCGCTTAAAGAGCAAGGGGTGCTCTCTTTGCGTTCCCGAAATTATGCCGTCGGAGGACAGAGCATATCGCGCATACGGACTTTATAATCCGGTCGTTGCGTTGAAGATAGAGGACGAGGTGGTCACGAACGATCTCATCTTTGACGAAAATGCCGCAATATACGTGCTCTCCGGTCCGAACAGGGGCGGTAAATCCGTTATAACCTGCGCGCTGGGTATATCGCAGGCTATGCTTCAGCTCGGAATGTTCATCACCGCCGAGTCGGCGGTAATGTCGCCGGTGGATGCCGTATTTACGCATTTTCCGACCGGTGCGGATGACACGATAGACAAAGGACGCTTGGGAGAGGAATGCGCCAGGCTTGATGCGATCATAAACTCGGCAACATCACGTTCTCTTGTTCTGCTTGATGAATCGCTGTCTTCCACCGGGGCGTTTGAGGCGTCGTATATTGCCGCCGAGGTGCTGGGAGGCTTTGCGCTTATCGGCTGTCGGGTGCTGTTCTCCACGCACCTGCACGAGCTTGCGGGCATGATAGACGATATCAACGCTCGCACGGCGGGCAGAGGCGTGCGTATAGACACGCTCGTCGCCGGGATCGAGGAAGGAAAACGTTCCTTTAAAATAACGCGTGCGAAACCGGACGGAAAGAGCTATGCGCGGGATATTGCGGAAAAATACGGGCTCTCTTTTGAGGCTATAAGCAAAAAGGTAAACGGCGACAGAGCGGAGCGTAAATGACGTTTTTCGTTCAAAAACTATATTGATCTGATTTGGAGAAACGATAATGGATAAAATATTGACATTGATTGAAAATGATGCGCGACTGACAGCGGAGCAGCTTGCCGTGATGCTCGATAAGGAAACTGGAGATATCAAAAAAGCCATAGAGCGCTATGAGCATGACGGTGTTATATTGGGATATCAGGCTCTTATAGACTGGGACAAGACGGATCGCGAATATGTGACCGCTTTTATCGAGGTCAAGATCACTCCGCAAAGAGATCTGGGATTTGACAAGGCTGCGGAGAAGATATACGGTTATCCGGAGGTCAAAAGCGTTTATCTTATGTCGGGCGGCTTTGATCTGGCATTGATAATAGAGGGTAAAACAATGCGAGAGGTCGCATTTTTCGTGGCGCAAAAGCTTGCGCCGATAGAGTATGTCACCTCCACGTCTACGCACTTTGTGTTGAAGAAATATAAAGACAAGGGCATTGTCTACGGTGCGCCGGAGACGGATGAAAGAGGGAACTGCAACTGATGTTTGATTATAACGCGTTGCTTTCTCCGACGCTTGTGGCTTTGAAAAAGTCGGGGATACGTAAATTCTTCGATCTGCTTGAAAATATGGAGGATGTCGTGGCGCTCACGGTCGGTCAGCCGGATTTCGTAACGCCGTGGCACATCCGAGAAGCGGGAATAGAAAGCCTTGAAAAAGGCAAGACCTATTACACATCGAATGCGGGTACGCTTGAGTTGCGCCGTGAGATAGCGGCATATCTTTTGCGTCGCTTTTCACTGCAGTACGACCCTCAAAAGGAGATCGTCGTAACCGTCGGCGGCAGTGAGGCGATAGATATGACCATACGCTCTATCGTTATGCCGGGGGACGAGGTCATCATTCCCGAGCCGTGTTTCGTTTGTTATGAGCCTTTGGTGAGAATGGCGGGAGGTGTTCCCGTTACGGTAGACACCAATGCGGCGGACAGATTCAAGCTTACCGCACAGAAGCTTGCCGAGGCGATAACGCCGAGGACCAAGCTGCTGGTGTTGGCTTATCCTAACAATCCCACCGGCGCGGTTATGACGCGCGAGGATCTTGAAAAGATAGCCGATGTTTTGCGCGGAACGAATATTGCGGTGCTGTCGGACGAGATATATGCCGAGCTGACCTTCGGCTTTAAGCACACCTCTGTCGCGTCGATCCCGGATATGCGTGAGCGCACTATAATTGCTTCGGGTTTTTCCAAGGCATATGCGATGACCGGTTGGCGGCTCGGATATGTTTGCGCTCCGGCTGCCATTGCCGACCAGATATTGAAGCTTCATCAATATGCGATAATGTGTGCGCCGACAACGAGTCAGCTGGCGGCGATAGAGGCAATGAAAAACGGTGATGCCGATATCGAATATATGGCTGAGCAATATAATTTCCGGCGCAGATATATCTATCGCGGGCTTGCGGATATCGGGATTGAGTCATTTGAGCCCGAGGGCGCGTTCTATATATATCCCGAGATAGGAAGATTCGGTCTGTCGAGCGAGGAATTCTGCGACAGGCTGCTTTATGAGCACAAGTGCGCCATCGTGCCCGGAACGGCATTCGGACGCTCCGGAGAGGGCTTTGCGCGCATTTCGTATGCGTATTCGATAAAACATATAGATGCGGCGCTTGAGCGTATAGAGGCTTTTGTCAAGACACTGAAAAAATGATCGAACATATCGGGAGCGTAATGCATGGAAAACAATAATCAAAACGAACGCAAAAAGAGCGTTTTGAGCGCGATAACAGCCACAAGGCTGACCGAAATGCTGAAAAATATCGATATAAGCTCGATAAAGGAATCAAACGGCGGATATAATGCGCGAGCGCGGATCATGGCGTTGTTCGATATGGGTACCTTTTCGGAAACGGGAGCTTATATGATAAGGCGCGATCCGGAAGGCGATCCCGATCTGAGCTTTGAGGGTGTCATTACCGGATACGGCGCGATAGAAGGCAGATTGATCTATGCTTTTGTGCAGGACAACACAAGAATGAAGGGTGCGTTTGACAGCGTAGGTGCGGATAAGATAATCTCGCTCATCGAAATGGCGATGCGAAACGGCGCGCCCGTTGTCGGAATATTCGATTCCCGCGGTGCCTCGATCTACGAGGGGGCACGCGTGCTGGCGGCATACGGCAGAGTCATGCGAGCGATCAACGCCGCCAAGGGGATAATTCCGCTTGTGGCGCTGATCCCCGGCGTGTGCGGCGGGGGAATGGCTTCGATGGCGTCCGCCTTCGATCTTGTGTTGTGCGTGCGTGGTATGAGCGAATTTTACATGGTTCCGGGAACCGAGCACGAGGATGCGCGGTGCGCCGCCGCGGATGCCGCGGATATCGTCGCGGAGAGCGAGGATGAGCTTTATCTTCGCGCACGAGAGCTGTTTTCATATCTTCCTTCAAACTGCAACGAGGGGGCACGTTGTGCCGAGACGGCGGTCTTTGAACGAGAGCCCGGAGAGGACATCTTCGATATGCACTCATACGACGCGGGGCGGATCGTATCCTTTCTCGCCGACTCCGAAAGCTTTGTGGAGCTGAGGCGCGAAAGCTCCGAGGAGCTGCTCACGTGTCTTGCCTTTATAGGCGGCATCTGCTGCGGCGTGATGGCGAATCAACCGAGCATAAAGGGTGGTGGGTGCATGAGCACAGCCGCTTGTCGCTCCGCGACAAGGCTCGTGAAGCTTTGTGACAGCTTTTGTATTCCGCTGATAACTCTGGTAAACACGGTCGGAATCGACAGCTCGGAAAAGGATCAGGTCGGCTACGCTTCTGCCGTGGGTGAGCTGTATACCGCGCTGGCGACTTCCGAAAATGCGAAGATCAGTGCGGTGGTGGGCAACGCATACGGAATGGGCTTTACGCTTATGGCGTCGAAGTCGATAGGCGGAGATATCGCATTTGCCACGCCGAACGCATGCATCAGTGCCATGTCGCCCGAGGCATCTGTCGCATTTGTGTGGAATGACAGAATATGCGACAATAATGTGACCGTGACCCGTGACGAATTGGAGAGCGAGTGGCGTCAAAAGCTTGCTTCTCCGAACGATGCCGCAATGTCGGGTCAGATCGATGATATAGTCGAGCCGTATGAGTTGAGGGCGAGGATCGTTTCGGCGGTCAGGATGCTTTCGGCAAAAACACGTGAGCTTCCGACGATCCAACGCAAGGAATGGCGCAAAAAATGAAAGAATTTGCAAGTGTGTGGCTCATCATTGTGGCGATAGCGGCGATCTTGGCGATCGCCGCGGTGACAGTCGGCCTTATTGTTCGAAACAAAAAAAGACATGCGGTTGTCGAAAATGAGAAGCGAATTGCGGAGCAAGCCGAGAGAGAGGCGGAAAAGAAAAAGCGCGAAGATGAGCGTTGCGAACGCGAACGAGAGCTCGCGGCGGCGATCACTGCGGCTGTTGCGGCGTATCTTGAGGCTGAGGCGGATGCCGAAGCCGAGGCTCCGAAGGGCAAACGTCCGAGCTTCAGAGTCGTTGCGTTTGAGCGTGTGTCCGGCGCAAGACCGTGGAACCGAAGACCGTGAGTTCCACGGACGGGCAGAGCAATATAAAAAACAATACTTTGCCGCACGCGATCGGCGGAAGGGGATCTTATAATAATGAACACAAATAAAACGAGAAAATTCAAGATCAAGATAAACGGGACCGAATATGTCGCCGAAGTCGAAGAGCTTGCCGTGGACGAGGTCGAAAAGAATGATGAAACCGAAGGCGATGCGAAGTCGGCGGAAGCTGACGACAGATCCGCGAAAGCTCCGGAAGTCACCGGAAGGGTCAGATGACGGCGACGGATGGCAAGCGTGCAACGACGGGCGCCGTCTTTTGCACGATAAGCCCGCGGTATGCGTATTCGGATAGGATGGCAGAAGACGCCGAGTTGTTTTCGGAGCTTGACGGGGGCGGATTTGAGGCTCTTGAGCTTTGGGGGGCGGATGATTTCGACGCGTGTCTTGAAAAATATCACCGAGATCCGTGGGAACGGCTCAGGCATATTCGCGAAAGCATCGGCAAGACACGGCTGATGCTGACTCTGCGCGGTCAATGCTTGCTGGGATACAGGATGTTCCCGGATGATGTGACGGAATATTTTATTTCGCGGGCAAGATATAACGGTGTGGATATCTTTCGCGTTTACGATGCTTTGAACGATCCGCGAAATATAGAAGCGTCTGCTGCGGCCGTAAAGCACTTCGGCGGTGAGCTTCATGCCGCCATGGTATATGACGGCGGCTCTGTGCAGGGGGCGAGCTTTTTTGCGGGATATGCCGCCTGTCTTGAGCAGATGGGCGCGGATCGCATCTGGCTGCTCGATCCGAACGGGCTTTTGACGTCAGATACGGCGGGAGAATTGACGGGAGCTGTCAAGGCTGCGGTTTCACTGCCGTTGATGTTGTCGACCTCTGCCGATGTCGGTGTCGTCAAAGCGGCGTTGGCGGCGGGTGCGTGCGGTTTTGAGTATTGTGCGGACCGCTCGGACACGGCGGATGTGCTTTTGAGCAACAACTCGCGGAATGCGGTGACACATTATTTGAACGCATGTGCAACACCCGCGGCGGAAGGAAGCCTATCGGACGATATTTTTTTCGAAATGCGCAGGATACAAGCCGAAACGGGCTACCCTGCGCTGATATCTCCGATATCCGAGATCGTCGAAGCGCAGGCGTATATCAATTTGAAAGAAGGGCGCTATGCCGATATACTGCCGGAGATCTCGGCGCTCCTCAGAGGTATGTACGGCAGGACACCGTCTCCGGTGCCCGATGCATTCCTGCATGATATGATCGGAGACGCTCCGATCCTTTTGGAACGTCCCGCGGATAAGCTGGAGCGTGAGCTTTGCGCTTTGCGATCCGAGGTCGCGCCCTACATGGAGGATGTCGAGGATATTCTCACTTATGCAATGGCGGGCGAGGATGCCATCGACTTTTTTGAGCTGAGAAAAGCGCGCAAATATCATCTTGATGCCTCAAGGTCGGATCCCTCACTGGGAGTGCACGTGATCTGATCTTCGCACTTGACGATAATGATATCGCAACGAACCGAGCCCCTCGGCGGCAGCCGATACTGCCGCCGAGGGGCTTTTGCATTTTGAAAAGTCTTTTAATGCGGCGAAATGTCGGGAAAACAACAAAAAATGTTGTTTCCCGACATTTTTTTACTCTTTCGGTGCGAAAAAGTCTTTGGTCGGTCGTTTTAATTAACGTAGAACACAAAAGAAAAAAGAAAGGCGGACAGAAAAATGAGAAAAGAAGATCTTCAAACGGAAATGCTGTCAGAGCAATATCTGCTTCGAAAGAATCAGATATATCTTTTCGGTGTCATTGAGACCGGAATGGCGGCGCATGTTATTCCGCAGATGCATTATATCGAGCAAAAGATGCTTGACGAGGGCTTGCCGAAAGACGAGCGCATATTGACGCTTTTGATCAACAGCCCCGGCGGTTCGGTCACGGACGGTATGGCGATCTATGACACCATAAACATGCTCGATTGCGGCGTAAGGACGATCTGCGTAGGGTTGGCGGCTTCCATGGGAGCGTTCCTGCTTTCTTCCGGGAGCAAGGGAATGCGATTTGCACTGCCCAACAGCGAAATACTGATCCACCAGCCCTTGGGAGGCGCCCAAGGACAGGCATCCGACATAATTATCGCGGCCGAGCACATCGAGCATACCAGAAAACGGCTCAACGGTATATTGGCAATGAACACCGGCAGAACGGTCAAGCAGATAGCCAAGGATACCGACCGCGATAATACCATGACCGCCGATGAGGCGATGAGGTACGGCCTTATTGACGGCATATTGACACCGGAAGGAATAAAAGCAAAGGAGGAGTGGCAATGAATAATGCGATAAACTACCTGATAGAGCCCCTTTTGAAGCATTTCTTTTTGATAGATGCCGTTTGCAGAGGCTTTATCGACGAAGCGGAGAAAAAAACGATCCTCGAGGAGCTGGCAAAGGTGTTTTGCGTTCCGATAAATGACGAGACCGAGGCCTGTTTTTCAACGGCAATATCCGCTGTCTATAACGATATTGTCGATTATGCGGCATATGAGCGTCTTTGCAGGACGATAGAGTTTGCCGAGCTCACCGGGCGCGCCGTGGACTTGACCTTGGCCGATCGAGTCGTATTGGCGCAGAAGCGCGAGGCAATGCTTGCCAAGGCGGATATTTTTAAGCAGAGCAAGAACCTGACGGCGGATATAGTTGCCGAAACGCTCCTCAATACCGCCACGAACGGAAACATAGATGCCATGGTCACGCTGTCGTACATGGAATATCACGGACTGTGCATATGCGAGGATAAGCGAAGCGCCATGAAGCGCCTTGCTTTGTGTGCCAAATGGAACAACCTTTTCGGCAACTTGATGGGAATAGCGTACGGTGATTCCGATAACAGAAGGAGTTGCTACAACAGGCTGTATACCATCCTTAAAAGCTCGAATCGGCGCGAGGTGTTCAAATATATCTGCGACTTCAATTCGTTTGATCCGGTGTGTGAAAAGAGTCCCACGGCGAGGATCATCGAAAAAGCGTTCGGGCTCGGCATAATCAACCGCAATACTTACGATCGCATCTTTGCAAAGGCGGCTTTCTCCGAGCTGATCTCGGCGGAGGATAAGGAAAAACTGCTTCTGAACAAGAAAAAGGATGCCATAGCGGATCTCTCGAATATCCCGTTTGATGTTGACAGAGGCTCGCGCTTTGACTTTAATGCAAAGAAGGCATGTGCTTTGCCGCTCAGAAGAGAGGCAGAACTGGACAAGATCCTGTGCGGGATCTTTCCCGCACTGCATGATCGAAGCGAACTGTACAACACTCTCCTTGTTGCCGGTAATGACGAATATGTCGCAGACATGTATCTGCATGCTCTTCAAGTGAGCTTCGGCGACGAAAAGCGAGTGATCGAGGTGGATGCGGGGGCACTTTCGTTGCATGATTTTGTCGCCGCAAAGGAACACTTCGTTTTGCGGGGACTTTCCGAGACCAAGTGCTCTCACACGGTATTTTTGATAAAGCACTGCGAGGAGCTGGGCGAACGTGAGCTTGACGAGCTGACAAAGCTGCTTGAGTATGAGTACAGAAAGAAGTTTAAGCTGATGGAGCCCACCGTGTCTTTGGATCTGTCGGATATTTTGATAGTTTTGTTCTCCTCTGCGGTCAACGCTTCGGTGAAGAGACTTGCCGAGAAATGTGACGTCGTTTGGTACGATAAGCTCAGCAGCGCGGAAAAGGAAACGGTGATAGATGCGACATTTAAGGTGCGCTCACGCTCCTTCGGTATCGAAAGCGCAAGCCTTGAGGATGCCGGGAAACGCTTTTTGGTGCCTCTCGGAACCGATCGAATACTAAAAATAATCGACGGCGCATTGAAAAAAGCGGCTTATGACAACGAAACTGTGGTGACCGCGGAAGCCTTGCGTACAGTCACCGCGCAACAAAAGCATATAAACAGCAGACGTGAATTCGGATATTTGAGGTGGACCGAACATGAAGAATATTGAACTCTTTAATGATTATGAGAACGCCAAGCTTATCACATCGATCGAGTATGCGAGCATGAACAGGGAAAGGACGATCCCGTTCGGAAAGCTTCCCGAGGTCGATATTGACGGAATCCCGATCTGCGTTCGGCGAGACGAGCGCGGCGAGCTCATGGTCACCTTCATACCCGACACGCATCTTTTGGCGATCGGTGCGACCAGAAGCGGCAAAACGACCGGATATGTCATTCCGACGATAAACGTGCTTTTAAGCAAAAAGAACAAGCCGAGTCTTGTCATCAGTGACCCCAAGCAGGAGCTGTATCGTGCGAATGCAAAAAAATTCGCCGAAAACGGCTATCGTGTTCTGATGCTCGACTTCACCGATTACACGCACAGCGATTGTTGGAATCCTCTTACAAAATATTATCGCGCATACAAAAAGTATCTGGAGGTCGATAACGAGGTTAGAGCGGTAAGGCGGGGCGGAAAACTGAAAAGCGAATTTCGCGGTGTCGTGTACGAGCGTCAGGACGAGCTCGAAAGAGCTGTATCCGAGGTCAGGGAGCGCTATCTCGACGAGGTGGAAAAGGGAATTACCGCGCTCGGCTCGTCTATCTTTCCGAATACAAATCCCAAGGATCCTTTTTGGGATGATTCCGCGCGTGACCTTTTGAGAGCCGTGCTGTACGGAATGCTTGAGGATATAGAAAGCGGGGATATTACCGAATATAACTTTTCTTTTGATACCGTTATGCGGATATTCGACTCTTTTACCGATTCGGGGAACGAAGTCTACGACGGCGGATATTTTTCAAACAGACCGATCGAGAGCTCAAAGGCGCATCAGCTTGCGCGCAAGTGCATCATCGAGCAGGCAACATCGACGCGACGCTGTATCTCGTCAAACTTCGTGACAAAAATGAACAAGTTCAGAGATACCGCCGTCAGGCGCATCACGTCCATGAACACCTTTGAAATACAAGAGCTGGATGACGGCGATCCTACGGTCATATTCGTGTCGTACAAGGACGAAGAGAGCTTGCATTACGAGGTGATAAGCATGTTTTTGAGCAATCTTTATACAGAGCTTATCGGTGTGGCGCGAAAGAAGGGGACAAGGCTTCAAAGACCCTTCTACTTCCTTCTGGATGAGTTCGGAAATCTGCCGAAGTTCAATGATTTCGACAAGGTCATATCCGCTTGCGCCGGACGCAACATATGGTTTTTGCTGATATTGCAATCCTATGCGCAGCTTTACAATATTTACGGTAAGGAGACGGCGGAGATCATCAAGGATAACCTCAACGCGCATGTGTTTTTCGGAACCAACAATCCCGAGACCAAGCGCGAGTTTTCCGAGGAGTGCGGAAAAAAGACGATCATTGCGCCGACATCGGCACTTAACGGCGCGGGTGAGGCGATAGAGCATTTCGAAAAGGATACGGTGGCATTGGTGCCCGTCAGCGCCCTTAACGATCTTGCGGCGGGAGATTGCATCGTAACTCAAATGCGCGAGAATGTTCTGTGGTCACGCTTTGAGCGCAGCTACACCTGTCCCGAGTTTGAAAGCGATGTTGCCGACCCGAATGAACGGGATGTCGGCTCGCGCTTTTTGGATGCAAGGCTTGCATATACGTATAAAAAGAAGAAGCGAGCCAATAGCAGAGTATCCGAAATGTTCGACTTTTAAGGAGGTGCGATCGTGAGCAAGCTTAATGCATATATGATTCAAGAAATGCTCAAAAGCTCGGAGCGCATATCGGTTCCTCGGATACAGTTGGATTTTCGCTTGAATTATCGCGAGGCTAAGGAATTCGTGGGATATCTGCAAAGACGCGGATGGATCGAAGAAGAGTCCGATGCGGATGGGTATCAGATCCTGCCCGAAAACATGCATTTGCGTAGGATCGAACGCAGTGAGGTGCGAGCTTTGATAGATAATATCACGTTCGATTGTATTGAGGCGCTTAAGTGCATGCGCAAGCTGTCACTTTCAACGGGGGCGGATTTTTCCGCACTGGAGAGTGCCGTACAAGGCGATGATGATACCGATTGTGCATTGGGGGTGCTTATGACTCATCGCTTGTGCTTTAAGGTTAAGGATCTGTATTTTTCGGCAGTATCCGCCAAGACGATAGAGGTTCTTTGCAATGTTGTAAAGGCGAAGCGCGAGTACAAAGTCGACATGCTGATTTCCGGGGAAAACGGAGCGCGGGCGAGGCTTGAAAAAATGTTCGATGTGCTGTTTGATGATGAATGAGGCGCAAGTCGGGCAAGCAACAAAAAAGGACAGCGTAAGCTGTCCTTTTTTCTTGGTGGAGCATTCGGAGTTGTTATCCGAACCGCACCATCGTGGTATTGGGTTTGGCATCGCACTGCACTCAAACGATAATTGGGTGCAGGCAGTGCCTGCTGGTGGGCCATCAGGGACTCGAACCCCGGACCAACCGGTTATGAGCCGGTAGCTCTGACCAACTGAGCTAATGGCCCGCTCGTAGGTCGTCGTTTGCCGACCTACATATTATATCGCGAATCAGACGTTTTGTCAATACCTTTTTAAAATATTTTTTATAAAAGGTGTCGCGGTTGCTTAAAAATCCTCTAAAT
>CAZPYK010000045.1:0-12972 GCA_964590755.1 uncultured Ruminococcus sp.
CTGACGAATTTTCTGACTGCGCAATTGAGCAAAAAGAATTGTGCGGTATTGCCTTGATTTGTTCCGCCGCCATTGCGGCGGAACGGAGATTATCATGGAGGAATACATGGAGCTGCTGCTTGATATTATCGTTGCGACGCTTGCGGTGTTCGGAGGCTACAGTGCTCTGAAGCTGATAGCCGAGCTTTGGTTCATACCCCGGAGCTTTACTCCGTTTGCCGCGGTGCGGCTGGACGGGACCGAGGAGGATGCGTTGATAGACGCACTTCTTGAGGAAGCGCGGGCATCCTGGACGCACAAAAAGAGAATACTTGTGCTTTTGCCCGAGGATGACGCCGAGCTTGCCGCGCGTGTGCGCAGGCTCTGCCCGTGCGCCGAGATCACGGTCGGGAGTCTTCCGAATGCGCCCGAAACGGGCGATGACCCGACATGAGCAAAAGCGAAAAAACACAATAAATAAAAACAGAAAAGGAGGGAGCTTTGAATGGCACGAAGCATATTTGAAGAAGCCTACGGCCGCGCGTCGACAAAGAACGCGAACGGGGCGGAGAGCGATACTTTGACCGGCACGGTGGAAGAGATAATATATTCCAAAGACGATACCGGTTTTTTGATCTTCATGCTTGAGGCCGACGACGGGCGTATGCATTCGGTCCTCGGTGTTATGCCCGGCATCGGCGAGGGTGATCTTGTCAAGCTTCACGGCAGGTGGGAAAACAATCCGCGCTACGGCAGACAATTTCGCGCACTGGAATACGAAAGAGAGCTTCCCTCCGATGTCGCGTCGATAGAAAGATACCTTGCCTCGGGTGCTGTGAAGGGTATACGTCTGAAGACGGCGCGAAAGATAGTCGCTCAGTTCGGCGAGGATACCTTCGACGTTATCGAAAATCATCCGGACTGGCTGGCGCAGATCCCGGGTATCACGCCCAAGCGTGCAAATGAGATATCCGAGGATTTCAAACGGCAATCGGATATGCGCGGCACGGTGATATTCTTTAGGGAATACTTCGGTGCCGAGCTGACAATGAGGATATATAAGCGCTTCGGCGCCGAATCGGTGGAGCTGGTAAAGGAGGATCCGTATCGGCTCTGCACCGAGGTGGAAGGCATCGGATTTGACCGCACGGATGCAATGGCAAGGTCATGGGGCTGTTCGCCCGAGCTGCCCTCCCGCGTGGAATCCGGCTTGCGTCATGTTCTTGTGCAGAATTCGATCGGAAACGGGCACACCTGCCTGCCGGCGGACAAGCTGAAGGCGACCGCGGCGGAAATGCTCGGCGTTTCCGCAGAGGCGGTGAGTGCGGCTCTTGATGAACTGATCAGGCGCGGGGAGCTGGTGTCCGATACGACTCCCGACGGGAGTATGATTTATGAGAAAAAAGCATACGATGACGAGCGGTATGTCGCGGAAAAGCTTTCGCTGATCGACAAAAAATGCATTCCGATAGACACCGACGACATTGAGCGCTTCATTGACAAGGAAGAGGCGGCGCGAGGAATAAAATATGCCGACGCCCAGCGCGGTGCATTGATCGACGCACTGGCGCACGGTGTGATGATACTGACGGGCGGTCCGGGCACGGGAAAGACGACCGTCGTGCGCGCATTGCTTGATATTTTTGACAGTCTTGACCTCGATTGCGCTCTTGCCGCTCCCACGGGACGTGCCGCCAAGCGACTGTCCGAGGCGACCGCTCATGAGGCGCGTACGGTGCACCGTCTGCTTGAGGCGGAGTTTTCGGGAGAGGATACAAATAACGGAGATCGTGTGCTCAGCTTCAGACGCTGTGAGAAGGATCTTTTGGACGAGCATGTGATCATAATCGACGAGGCGTCGATGCTGGATACCGCGCTCACGGCGGCACTTTTGCGTGCCGTAAAGCCCGGGGCGAGGTTGGTGATGATCGGAGATTCCGATCAGCTGCCCTCGGTCGGCGCGGGAAACGTGTTGCATGATATAATAGATTCCGAACGCTTTGCCACCGTAAGGCTGACCGAGATCTTCAGGCAGGCGCAAAGCTCGCTTATCGTCACCAACGCGCACGCCATCAACCGCGGCGAGATGCCGCGGCTCGATGTCAAGGACAAAGACTTTTTCTTTATGCCGCGCAGGACGGATGCCGAGATAGCCGCGACCATCGTTCAGCTGTGTGCGCAACGTCTGCCGAAGGCGTACGGCGACGAGCTGGCGGCGGGAATACAGGTCATAACTCCGTCGCGCAAGGGAGAGGGAGGAACGCACAATCTCAACGCGCTGCTCCAGCGTGAGCTCAATCCGCCATCCGCGGAAAAGCGAGAATATAATTTCCGCGACATCACCTTCCGCGAAGGGGACAAGGTCATGCAGGTGCGAAACAATTACGAGCTCGAATGGCAGCGCGGCAGCAAGGAAGGCATAGGAATATTTAACGGGGACATAGGTGTCATAGAGGAGATAGACAGATCTGGCGGCGCCATGATGATAAACTTTGACGACCGCATGGTCGAATACGCGTTTGACGCTCTTGAGGATCTCGAACTTGCCTATGCCATTACCGTTCACAAAAGTCAGGGCAGCGAATACCCGGTGGTGATAGTTCCGATGTACGGAGCACCGCAGATGCTCTTGACGCGAAACCTGTTTTATACGGCGGTGACACGCGCCCGGCGCATGGTCATATTGGTCGGAAAGCAGGAGATCGTTCGGGTGATGGTGGAAAACAAGCGGCAATTGCTGAGGTATACCGGACTTTGCCGCCGCTTGAAAAAAGACTGAAGGATGAAGAAGAGATATCCAAAGGATCTGGCAAGAAGAGCGCCCGGCAAACTTGCAAGGCGCTTAAGACGCGTGCTGTGGGGCGAGTCGTGCTGCGCCTGCGGCAAGCTTGACGCCGCGGACGAGGTGCTGTGTCCCGCCTGTGCCGCCGACTTTCAGCGTGAGCTTGTGGCGCATTGCCCCGATTGCGGTGCGCCGATGGTACAGTGCTATTGCTCACGCCCGCATATGCGCGATGTGGGGTGCGGCTATCTTGTCAAGCTTGCCATGTACGAGGCGGCCGATCGGGATCGCGCGCTGAATCGTCTGATATACCGTTTGAAGCGGATACCCGATCGCGAATGCGCGGCTCTTATCGCCGAGCTGTGGCGTGCGCCGTGCACGGTGCTTTTGTCTGATCGCGGAGTAGACATGCTCGATGTTATCGTGACATATGTTCCGCGAGATCGGGACAAGATACTTATCGACGGGCACGATCAAGCAAGGCTGTTGGCAACTGCGCTGGCAAACGAGTTGGGCGCGGAGTGCTTCTCACTGCTTGAAAGGAAGCGCGGCTCGCGTGAGCAGAAGAGTCTTTCCGCCGACGCGCGAGAAAAGAACGTCAGAAGCCTGTTTTCGCTCTCGCGAAAGATCGATCCGAGGCTTTTGCGCCACAAGAGCGTGCTGCTGGTCGACGACCTGGTCACCACCGGTGCAACGGTCGCCGCATGTGCCGATGTACTGCTGAGCGGCGGAGCCGAAAACGTTTTTGCGGTCTCAATCGCCGCAGTCAAGAAAATTTTTAAATGATCTTTTAAAGCAAAGGTTGCTTCCGCGACGCACTCGGGAAGCGCCTTTGCCTTAATATTTATTTTTAAAAAAATCCGAAAAAAAGGTTGCATTTAGAGCAAATATAGTATATAATTAAGATGTGAAAATGTGTGCTGCGTTGTATGGGCAGAGAATATAAAATGAATGGATATGCGAGTAAATGTTTGATCTAACTCTGAGAAAGGACATCGGAATAGACCTCGGCACGGCGTCTATTTTGGTCTATGTGAACGGTAAAGGAATAGTTTTGTCAGAGCCCTCGGTCGTGGCGATAGATGCCGAAAGCGGAGAGCTTATAGAGGTCGGAAGAAAAGCTCAGCAGATGCTGGGGCGGACTCCCGGAAATATTCAAGCGATACGTCCGCTCCGCGACGGAGTGATAAGTCAGTATGATGTGACGATGAAGATGCTTCAGCATTTCATCCGCATTGCCTGTGGCTCTATCATAACGCCGCGCAGGGTGGTGATCTGCGTGCCCTCCGGTGTCACCGAGGTGGAGGAGCGTGCGGTGGTTGATGCCGCAAAGCAGGTCGGAGCGCGCGAGGCTTATCTTATCGAGGAGCCGGTAGCCGCCGCCATCGGCGCGGGAATAAACATTGCCGCTCCCGACGGCAACATGGTCGTGGATATAGGCGGAGGTACCACCGATATCGCGGTGATATCCTTGGGCGGTGTTGTGGTCTCCGAATCGATAAAGGTGGCGGGGGATAAGCTTGACGAGGCGATCATGAGCTATGTCAGGCGCAAATACAATGTCCTTATAGGTGAGCGCACCGCCGAAACCATAAAAAGAAGGATAGGCATAGTTTGCCGTCACGATCAGGAGAGACTCATGGAGGTCAAGGGACGCAGTCTTTCGAACGGTCTGCCGCAAGCGATAACGCTCTCCTCTTATGAGATGCTTGAGGCTATGCTTGAGCCGATATCGGCGATAATCGATGCCATCCTGTATGTTATAGAGCGCACGCCCCCCGGACTTGTGGCGGATATTATGGAGAACGGTATAGTCATGACCGGCGGCGGATCGTTGCTCTACGGTTTCGATCGGCTTTTGACCGAAACGACTCGTATGAAAGCGAGAGTGGCGAAGGATCCGATACAGTGTGTCGCCATAGGCACGGGAAAATCGCTTGAGAATGTCGATGCGCTTGAGGAGGGCAGCATAAATCTTGCCCGCCAACGCCAAAAAAGACAATAGGCGTACAATAAAAATTATAACGGAGCTTTGATCGATATGAAATATGTAACAGAGGGGTATGAGCCCCGCAGAGTACTTGAGCTTTTTGAAGAAATATCAGCCATACCGCGCGGTTCGGGAAACGAGGAGGCTGTGGCGAAACGGATAGAGGAGTTTGCGCTCGCGCGCGGAATGTTCTGCGTTCGAGATGACGCGAACAATGTGTTCGTTCGCGTTCCCGCCACTCATGGACGCGAAAAGGAAAAAGCCGTTCTTCTGCAAGGTCACACCGATATGGTGTGCGAGAAGAACAGCGATACTCGGCATGATTTCGAGCATGACGGCTTGAAGCTGTATATAGAGGACGGCAAGCTTCGTGCCCGCGGCACGACGCTCGGAGGCGACGACGGAGCCGCCGTGGCTATGATGCTTGCGATCATTGACGGCGATCTTGCCTCGCATCCGACGGTCGAGTGCCTTTTCACCACAGACGAGGAGGTCGGCATGCTCGGAGCGAGCAGCTTTGATTATTCGCTCGTCACCGCTTCGTGCATGATCAATCTTGACAGCGAGGCTGAGGGCTGTGTCACAGTCGGATGTGCCGGCGGAGTGCGCAGTGAGCTGACGATCCCGACAAAGCATCAGCCGATGCGCGGCGAGGCTCTGACGATAAGCATCAAGGGACTGTGCGGCGGTCATTCCGGAGAGAACATCAACTGCGGCAGGACGAACGCCTGCAAGCTTTTGGGCAGACTTTTGATCTCGCTTTCACGCAAGATGAGAGTGAATATCATTTCGGTAAACGGCGGAAGCAAGGATAATGCCATCCCGCGCGAGGCGTTTGCCGAGATATCGGTCGCCAACGGCGAGCGTGCGGCACGGCATATTCTGCGCACGGTCGAATGCATCCGCGGAGAACTGCGTGACGAGGACAATGGGCTCACCGTCGGTGTCTCGGTGTCGGCAAAGACGCACGAGCTGATGATGAACGGCGAAACAACTCGCCGCGTGCTTGCGGTGCTCGGAACCGTACAAAACGGTGTTATCGAAATGAGCCGCGATATAGAGGGACTTGTGGGCTTTTCCCGCAATCTCGGTATAGTCAAGACGGATGCGGAAGGCGTTTGTTTTGTTTTTTCATCTCGCTCGCCCGTGGAATCTCAGCTTGATGCATCCATTGAATCGCTGGACGCTCTGGCGGCGGTCGTCGGTGCCGGAACGCGCCACTACAGCCGCTATCCCGGCTGGAATTATGCCGCGCGGTCCTCTATAAGAACGAAATATCTCAAGGCGGCAAAAAAGGTGCTCGGTTATGAGCCTGCGGTCACAGTGATACATGCGGGGCTTGAATGCAGCATCATCAAGGCAGCGCTGCCACGGCTCGACATCATCTCGGTGGGGCCGGACATGAGCGGTATACATTCCCCCGACGAGGCGCTGTCGCTTGCTTCTGTCGAGCGCGTCTACAGGATACTCGGCGAGGTTTTGAGAGGTTAACCCTTTTTGTCGATGATATCAAACAAGACGGTTCCCGCCACAACTATCAGTACCGTCATGGCTATGTATTCGAGCATCGGACCGTAGCGATCCGCGGCACCGATGGGATCGATGCGTGCGTCTTTATATATCATGACCGTGAGCGCCGCGCCCGCCGAAAGCGCGGCGCTCATTCCGCAGACAAAGACGATCATCGCCTCGCGGCAAAGCTCGTCTATCATCAGAAAAAGGCTCCCGCGCGGGGCTTTTTTGTTTGATCTTTTTCTTTTCATATCTATCCGTTCCGTGATTTATTCGGCGGTGACTTAAATCCGCCTATAAATATTATACATTAAAAGCTTCGAAAATCAAGCTGTAAATACAGGGCGCAATGGCATGTGCTTCCAAGCATCCGGATGCCGCTGTCCGATTTGACGATGAAAAACGGCTCGGGTGGTGAGTTGCGGCGGTCTTAACGATTTCTTAGAGGAAAATTAACGAAAAAAAGCGTAAAAAAGAGCAAAAAAAGCGTTTTGGGTGTTTACAAAAGCTCAAAAATAAGATAAAATATATATGAACTGTACTTATCTATCAAGGAAGGACCTTTATCATGCTTGAACCCAAATACAAGAGGATACTGCTGAAGCTCTCGGGCGAGGCTATATCCGGCGAGGACGGCATTATCGATTTTGAGCTTCTCGACCGTATCGCCGCGACACTTATCGAAATATCAAATGCGGGAGTGCAGACGGCGGTCATTTTCGGCGCTGGCAACATATGGCGCGGCAGACAGGGCGGAGAAATGGACCGCGTTACCGCCGACCGCATGGGCATGCTTGCCACCGTTATAAATTCGCTTGCCGCCAAGGATGCCATAGTGCGTGCCGGCGGCAGAGCCGAGGTCTACACCTCCACCGACATGATGCCGTATGCGGAATATTATACCGCCGACCGAGCCCTACGCTCGCTTGATGAGGGCAGCATAGTTATCTTCGGAGGCGGCACGGGATGCCCGTATTTTTCGACCGATACAGCCGGAATGCTGCGCGCCATAGAGATCGGCGCCGACGCCTTCCTGCTTGCCAAAAACGTCGACGGTATATATGACAGCGATCCGCAAAAGAACAGCGCCGCGGTACGTTTTGACACTATCGGATATATGGACATGGTAAAGCTGGGGCTCAAGGGAATAGATCTTACCGCCTCCGCCATGGGTGCCGAGTTCGGTCCCCCCGCCATTGCCTTTAAACTTGCCGACGTGGAGGATATAAAGCTTGCCGTCGAGGGCAAGTGCGCCGGCACCGTCATCTCAAGAAATTGAAGAAAATAAAGGCAACACCGCACAATTCGCGGCTAACGCCTTTTTTACTCACTTGTTTGCATAAAATCCGTCATATTTTACAAATTTCCGTCGCGTAGGGTAAACTACGCGCGCGAAAATTTGTTTCATCTGACGAATTTTCTGATTGCGCAATTGAGCAAAAAGAATTGTGCGGTATTGCCTAAAATATTAAAGATACCAATACATTCGGAGGAAAAATTGATATGAAGCTGGAAACAAAGACATTTGACGAAAAAATGAAAAAATCCATAGCTGCGCTTCAAAGCGAGCTTGAGGTCATTCGCGCGGGGCAGGCGAATCCTCAGTTGGTCAACCGTGTGAGCTTTGAGTATTACGGTGCGCCCACGCCGATCTCCAATATGGCAGACGTCAAGGCGACCGATGCCAAGACCGTGACCATAACTCCCTACGATCCTTCCACTCTTAAGGCTATGGAGCGCGCCATTTTGGCTTCCGACATCGGCATTACTCCCGCAAGCGACGGAAAGGTTATAAGACTTGCCTTCCCGCAGCCCACCGAGGAGAGACGCCGCGAGTTGGTCAAGCAGGTGCAGAAGATGGGCGAGGAGGCAAAGGTCGCCGTTCGCAACATCCGCCGCGACGCAAACGAGCTTTGCAAGAAGATGAAAAAGGATTCCGAAATGACCGAGGACGAGCAAAAGCTCTCCGAAAAAGCGGTGCAGGATCTGACCGACAAGTACATCAAGTTGGTCGATGACATTGTTGCCGCAAAGTCAAAGGACATAATGTCGATCTGACATACCGATAATGGCTGACGATATCAAAAGCAACGACCGCGTTGCGCCCGCCGCGGCGGGTCCGGCGCATATAGCATTCATAATGGACGGCAACGGCAGGTGGGCAAAAAAGCGCGGACTTCCGCGCTCCGCCGGCCACAACGCCGGAGCGCGAAAATTTCGGGAGATAGTAAATTATTGCGGTGACATCGGCATAGAATGTGTAACGGTGTACGCTTTTTCAACCGAAAACTGGTCGCGCCCCGCCGAAGAGGTCGATTCCATTATGAAGCTTTTTCGCGACTATATGACAGAGTGCGAAAAAAGCGCCCGCAAGAACGATATCTGCTTGCGCTTTTTGGGTGAGCTTAACCGCCTTGAGCCGGATCTGCGCGAGCGCGCCGAGAAACTCATGCGCGAAACCGCGGGGAAGAAGCTTAAGCTTAATATCGCGCTGAACTACGGCGGACGTGACGAGCTGGTCCACGCCTTTAATGCTCTGGCGGCATCCGGCAAACGGGACATATGCGAGGCGGATATATCCGCGGCGCTTTATACCGCCGGGCTGCCCGACCCCGATCTTATCGTGCGCACGGGCGGAGAACTGCGGCTTTCGAACTTCCTTCTGTGGCAGTCGGCATATGCCGAATATTATGCCACGCCGGTTTTGTGGCCTGACATGACACCGAAGGATGTTGATCTCGCGGTCGAGGAATACAAAAAAAGAAAGAGAAGATTCGGCGGCGTCTGAATCCTCGTTGTACATCATGTTAAAAAGAACGATAACAGCCATAGGCATAGGACTGGTGCTGGTTCCGCTTCTGCTTTTCGGGCAGGACAGCTTTTTTATGCCGCTCATCTTTGCCGCGGTGGCTGTAATAGCGGAATTTGAAATGCTTCGTTGTATGGGGCTTCAAAAGAATAATTATATTTCGTCGGTGCTTTACCTGTCGGCGGCTGCCGCGCCCTTTGCGGCAAGGTATATTGAAGGGGAGATGTTTCTGGGCGGCGTTTTTGCCGCGGTGGGGCTTATACTTCTCGTGGTGCTGACGGTCTTTACCTTTTCGCACGGCACGGTCAGCCTTGAGCAGGCATGCGGCGCGGGAACGGTCGGCATATACATTATTTTGGCGTTCACATCGATAATCGTGCTCAGCGGCAGGTCTGCGGGGCATTATATGTGTCTTTTGATATTTGTGGGCGCGTGGTCGACCGATGTTTTCGCGTATCTGTGCGGCAGGCTCTTCGGAAAGCACAAGCTTATCCCCCAGATAAGTCCCAAAAAGACGGTCGAGGGCTCGATCGGCGGAATGGTATTCTGCGCGCTGTCCTTTGTCATTTACGCACTGGTGCTTGAAAGATTTGCGAACGTCGAACCGGACTATCTTGTGTTCATTATAGGCGGAATATTCACCTCTGCGGTGGCGCAGGCGGGAGATCTTATCATGTCCGCGATAAAGAGGAGCAAGGAGATAAAGGATTTCGGCAAGCTTTTGCCGGGACACGGCGGAATGCTCGATCGCTTTGATTCGGTGATGGCTGTGTCGCTGATGCTTTTGTTTATCGAAAAGTTCTTCGGATTTATAAAATGAGCGTGAAGAATATAAAAGACGATGAAAAATAAAAAACTGATCTTGCTTGGCTCCACCGGATCGGTGGGGACTCAAGCGGCGGATGTTGCACGGGCGCGGGGGTATTCGGTCCGTGCAATATGTGCAAAAAGCAATACTCGCCTTGTTGAGGCGCAGGCGCGTGAGTTCGCGCCCGCCTCGGTTGCCATGTTTGACGACGCGGCGGCGCGAGAGCTGAGGCTTTTGCTTGCCGACACCGATGTCAAGGTATATTCCGGCGTTGAGGGAATATGCGAGATGATTGCCGCATCCGACGCCGACACGGCGATAAATTCGATAATCGGATATGCGGGGCTGGATCCGACTCTTGCCGTTATAGAAAGCGGAAAGGATCTGGCGCTGGCAAACAAGGAATCTCTTGTCGTGGCGGGAGATATAGTCATGCGCCGCGCCAGAGAGCGCGGTGTGGATATCGCGCCGATAGACAGCGAGCACTGCGCCATAGATCAATGTCTGCGTGCGGGCGAGCGCGGCGAGGTCAAAAGCCTGATAATTACCGCGTCGGGCGGTCCGTTTTTCGGAAAGAAACGAGCCGAGCTTTTCGATATCACCGCCGCGCAGGCGCTGGCGCATCCCACATGGAGCATGGGCGCCAAGATCACAATTGACAGCGCGACGCTGATGAACAAGGGCTTTGAGGTCATAGAGGCGGCACATCTTTTCGGCATCTCGGCAGACAAGATACGCGTGGTCGTTCACCGTGAGAGTATTATACATTCAATGGTCGAATTTGCCGACAACTCGGTGATAGCTCAAATGTCGGTGCCCGATATGCGCCTTTGTGTTCAATATGCGCTGAATCGTCCCGAGCGCGACGCGGCGGTCATAGAGCCGCTTGACCTTGTCAGGATAGGCGCTTTGAGCTTTTACGAGCCCGATGAGGAGACATTTTCGCCGCTGAAACTGGCGCGTGCGGCGCAATTGGCGGGCGGAGCGTCCGCGGCGGTGCTCAATGCGGCAAACGAGGTTGCCGTGAGCGAATTTTTGTCAGGCGGATGCGCCTTTACCGACATCATGGATACCCTTATATATGTTACCGATGAATTTTCATCATCGGCGCCGCAGGTGCACGAGCTTGACGGAATACGCGAGGCAGACCGTGCGGCGCGCGAGAGCGCAAAAAGATATTTGTCACGTCGCAAGGCTTGAGCGGCGGCGTGCTTTGATAAGGAACAGCCATAATCATGATAATACTTTATTTTCTTTTGACCCTGCTTATTTTCGGGGTGCTGGTGCTGGTGCACGAGGGCGGGCATTTTTTGCTTGCGCGTCTTAACGGTATAAAGGTTGAGGAATTTGCCATAGGCATGGGTCCCAAGCTTATAAGCCGCGTGTCGAAAAAGAGCGGCATACGCTATTCTCTGCGTCTGTTTCCGATAGGCGGTTTTGTCAGCATGCCGGGAGAGGATGGGGATTCGGAGGATCCGGATGCGTTTTGCAACAAAAGCGTATGGCGGCGCATGCTTACCATTCTTGCGGGGCCGCTTACCAATATTCTTGTGGGCTTTATCGGCATGACGGTGCTTGTATGCGCGTCAAGCACGTTGGCGTCCACCACTGTGGCGGATTTTTATGACGGGGCCACAAGCTCGGCATGGCTGCAAAGCGGAGACCGCGTTGTGTCGGTCGGCGGTGTTTCGGTGCGCACGGGCAACGAGCTGGTATATGAAATCATGAATCAAGGCTATGAGCCGATAGATATCACCGTCGTGCGCGACGGTGAGCGCGTGGTGCTGCGAGATGTTGAATTTCCCACATTTACCGAATCCGGCGCCGACTTCGGAGAAGCGGATTTTCGTCCGTATGCCGAAAAAAAGACTGTGGGCAATGTTATAAAGCATTCCTTTTATCGCTCGCTTTCCGCTATAAAGATGATATGGGATTCTCTTATCGACATGATAAGCGGCAGATACGGTGTTGAGGCGATATCCGGGCCTATCGGAGTGACCGAAACCGTCGGTGAGGCGGCAAAGCAGGGCGGAATGTCGGTGCTTTATTTGTTCGTTGTGCTTGCAATGAATCTGGGAGTGGTCAATCTTCTGCCTTTTCCGGCACTTGACGGCGGCAGATTCGTATTTTTGCTGATCGAGGGGATAATAGGCAGGCCTGTCAACCGCAAGGTAGAGGCATATATAAACGGTATAGGGCTGCTTCTGCTTATGATATTGATGGCTCTGATCGCATTTAAGGATATATTTGTTCTTGTAAGAAAATAACGGAAGGTGAAACCGAGAGGCAATGAGTGCTAAGATCACAAAGAAAGTAATGGTCGGAGGCCTGCCGATAGGCGGCGGCAGTCGAATAGCGATACAATCGATGACCAATATTCCCGCACACGATGCCGAGGCGACATATGCGCAGATAAGGCGGCTTGAGCGTGCCGGGTGTGACATCATCCGCGTAGCCGTGCCGGATATCGAGGCTGCCGAGACGGTCAGATATATCAAGGAGCGCGGCATCGGGATACCGCTGGTCGCGGATATACATTTTGATTGGCGCATAGCCTTAAAATGCGTCGAGTACGGCATAGACAAGATAAGAATAAATCCCGGTAATATCGGAGATACCGAGCGCGTCGGTGCGGTGGCAAAGGCTTGCCGCAAGCGGGGAATCCCGATACGCATAGGTGTCAACAGCGGCTCGCTTGAAAAGTCGTTGCTTGAAAAGTTCGGCTCTCCGACCGCCGAGGCTCTTTATGAGAGCGCGATGGGGCATGCCGAGCTGCTTGAGCACTTTGATTTTAACGACATCGTGATCTCGGTCAAGTCCTCGGATGTTCGCGCCACCGTCGAGGCGTACAGATATATTTCGGAAAGATGCGACTATCCGCTTCATCTCGGCGTGACCGAGGCGGGCGGCAGCCGCATGGGTGTGATAAAGAGTGCGGCGGCGTTCGGAGCCTTGATCTGCGATGGGATAGGCGACACGGTGCGGGTATCTCTTACCGACGATCCCGAACGTGAGGTCGAGGCGGCACGGGATATACTGCGCGCGCCGGGGTGCCTGGGGCACGCGGGGCTGGATATCGTCAGCTGCCCCAC
>CAZPYK010000046.1:0-12608 GCA_964590755.1 uncultured Ruminococcus sp.
GTTAGGGTGGCTCTATTTTGCCGTGCAGTTGGCTCTCATGGGGCGGTATTTGCAGTCCTTCCGGTCGCTTGCGTTTATTATGAAATTCATGAAAAAATGCGTTTTCGGTAGTTCGGATCCTTCGACTCGAAGAAAAATCGAAAATGGATCTATGAAAATTCGGAAAAAGTTAGGGACGAAAAAAGCGGAGAAATCTCTCGAAATCTCCGCTTTTCTCGTTTTTTCACGGTCGGATCGAAATCGACCGTTAAAGATGGCAGGGGCAGAAGGGCTCGAACCCACGACCCACGGTTTTGGAGACCGGTACTCTACCAACTGAGCTATACCCCTATATGCTATATTAAGCTTGTTTGCCGCGGTGTGAAAATGACCGCTTGCGGTGATCTTCAGCCGAACAACGTATATATTATATCACACGATCGGCGATAAATCAATACCTTTTTGCAAAAAAACTGTCGTGATGTGGTTTTTATTTGATTTTTTATATTCAAAAACGCATCTCGGCGATATATCCAAGCGTGCAGTCTGCTTTTGCGGACTGCACGCTTGCTGTTTTTTACGACCGCTTTTACGGTTTGTGATCATTTTCCTTTTATGAGCCTGGAGCTGTTGATGAGAACGGCAAATGCGCCGAAATTATGCAATATCGAGCCCCAAAGAGCACTTATCACACCGAATGCCGACAAGGTGATCATACAAACGCTGATTCCGATCGACAAAGCAAGATTTTGATATATGATCCTGCGAGTGCGACGTGCCAGCTTGACGACAAAGGGAATATTTTCGAGGTCGTTGTTCATCAGCGCGATATCCGAGGATTGTATTGCAAGATCCGAGCCCATAGCTCCCATCGAAATGCCTACGTCGGCTTCGCGTAGCGCGAGTGCGTCGTTAATGCCGTCTCCCACCGCAAGCACGTGGTGCTCGCGTTGCAGATCGCGAAGCTTGTCGTACTTATCCTGCGGAAGCAACTGCGCGTGAAGCGTGTCGATGCCGACCTTGCGGCAGATCTCGCCTGCCGCTTCCGGACGGTCGCCCGTAAGCATGACCGTTTCTGTAATGCCCAGCCCCTTCAATTCTTTGATGCTCTTTGCCGCTTCGTCTCGCACGGTGTCCCCGAATACCAGATACCCGAGCAGGCTGCCGTTCTCTTCGACATAGCTGACGCTGCCGTAAAGTCCTTCCTCCGGTTCGGCGAGGATGGGGCAAAAGCCGGATATCCATGCACGATTGCCGAGGTGGATCACCCTCTTGCCGTCCGCGGAACGGCCCTCCATGCCCATGCCGGATATTTCACGTATTTGAAGTGAGCGATCTAATTCCGCGGCTGTTGCCGATGCCATGATCGCGCGGGAGACCGGATGCCTTGATGCTGCGGCAACCGATGCGGCGGCTGATATGAGCTCCTCTGAGCTCGTTCCGGCGCACACAAAGCTGTCGACAAGTGTCAGCTCACCGTGCGTCAGTGTGCCGGTCTTGTCGAATATCACGGTGTCTATTTCGGTAAGCTCCTCGATGAATTTTGAGTTTTTTATCAATATTCCGCGCTTTGTGGCTGCGGAGAGCGCCGCTATCATTGGTGCGGAGCTGACCAGCATTTGCCCGCAGGGGCAGGAGACCACAAGTATCGCTATTGCTTTGCCCACGTCCCGCGTTATGAGAGATACGGCGGCGGCGACCGAGAGCACAAAAGGAATGTAGTATCTCATAAATCGATCGATAAGTCGCGATTCGGGAATGGATATCCTTTCCGATCTTTCGAGCATGGCGAGGATCTGAGAAAATGAGGTGTCGACGAATTCCTTTTCAACCTCAACGACTATTCTGCCGTCTATGTTGACCGTCCCGGCGTATACCCTTGTGCCTTCGGCGGCATGTGCGGGCAGGGGCTCTCCGGTGAGAGATTTTTGGTCGATGTTGGTCGAGCCGGATATTATGCGTCCGTCTATCGGAATGCCCATGCCCGGGAGGATCGCTATATGTTGCCCCGGCTTCAAGGTTTTGACGTCGACCGTTATCTCGGCTCCCGCATCTGTAATCAGCAGAGCGGTGCTTTGCTGCATGCGTCTGAGTCCGTCGATAACGTCGCGCCCACCCATTATGCTGCGTTCTTCGAGAAAATGCGCAAGGTTGAGTATCAGCGGTATGAGCACCGCCAATATCAAGTCTCCGTTGAAGTAGCAGGCGATCACCGCTATTGCCACAAGGATCTCCATTGCGTTGGTAAGATCTCGTGTGACCATGCCCTTGATCGCGGCAAAAAATATGGGTGTTGCTTCGATCAGAAAGCCGGCGGTGTAGAGCAGAGCCGATATGGTTTGTCTATTCGGAAACACCAGCGAGTAAATAATGCCGACAATAACGCATGACACTGCAAGTGCGCCGCCGATTATTTCACGGCGAAGCTTTTTTTTGCCGTCATCCGAGAGATTATCTCGCGCCAAAGCCTTAAGGCTTTGTTCTGCCATATTATCTATGTTTTCCATGTCAGTTGCTTCCGTTTGTGTTGATAAAGATCCGTGTTTCTCCGTCGGCGACGGCACGGATGGTGCCGATCCGATTCATGAGAGATGAGAGCTTTGTATTGTATATTCTCACGCTTACCGTTTCGGGATTCCGCTGATATTCGTCAAGCACTCCCCAAAATTCCGAAAGCTCGGAGTTTGCCGCCGCGACTGCGGAGGAATATTCCGAATTTGCGTTTTGAATGAGCCGCTCGGCTTCGGCTTGGGCGGCGGGAATGCGGGTCTCGCGATATTGAGCCGCCTGTTCGAGCAAGGTCGCGGCGCGAACCGATGCCGAATTGACCTCATCGTAGGTGTCCTTTACGTCGGCGGGCATGCTGACGTTGGTCAGTTCTATCGAGCCTATGGTCACGCCCGCCTCTGCGCGGTCAAGCTTGTTCTGAGCCGCCGAAAGCACCGAGGATGCAAAGGCATCCTTGCCGGAGGTGAGCAGATCATCAACCGCGATGCCCGCCGCCTGGCTCACCATTGCCGAGCTGACCGAGGCGTCGATGAGCTTTGATATATCGGAAATATTGAGAGCGTAGGCTATCGGGTCGGATATCACATACTTTACCGATGCGCTTATAACGGCAATATTGCTGTCGGCGGTGATGACATAGCCGTTTTGGCGCAGTGTGGTCATGCGTCCCTCGGTATAATGTGTGGTTACCGTTTGCTCGATCACGCTTCCCGTGGGTACTGTTATGACCTCATCTATGATATACGGGAAGGCGAAAAGAAGCCCCGCTTCATGCACACTGTCATCATATGTATCGCCGACCAGCTTGCCGAAGCGCAGAATTATCGCAACGTTGCCGGTGTCGATGATACGTATTCCGGATACGGCTATCATTATTATAACCGCCGCTACGAGCACCAAGAAGCATTTCGTTACTGAATTGAGTATATCGGCAAAAAGGGAATTCTTTTTCATGATGCCGAATCTCCTTTTGTTGATTCGGCTATTAGCTCGTATATTGCTTGGCTGAGCGCGGAGCGGTCCTCCTCCGAAAGCGAGGCGAGAATATACGAAAGATCCTCGGTGACGGTATTGTTGCCGTCATCCTCTCCGATATAGTTGCTGTAGGAAGTGAGGATATTGAACGGATAGGAATCTGTCTTTACCACGAGAACGGTGTTTTCGCCGACCGAAGAGACTACCGCATCAAGCTCACGCAAAAACTTATACAGCTCGATATTTGCCGCCTGCGCTTCCGCGTATATACGCGCGACCTCGGTCTCGGTCTGTGCCTTGATCTCGGCGGCGGAGGTGGTTCCGTCGGCGATTATAGCGGCTGCTTCCGAGTCTGCGGCGGAGATTATGGCATTGGCGTCGCGCTGAGCGTTGGCAATGATCGTATCTATATCCTTTTGTCTGTCTGCGCGCATTTGTTCAAATACGCTTTCAAGGTTGGTGTCGGGCAGAGAAAGGCGCAAAATGCTGACATCGGTTATCTCAATGCCGTAATTTGCGAGGCATTGCTCGTGCACTCGCTCGTATATTTCGGTTTGGATCTTGTCTATTTTCAGCTCCTCTGCATCCAGCGAGACCAGAGCGGAGAGCTTGTACGCGCCCATTATGCTGTTGGTGGCACTGAAGACTTGATCCTTGATATACGCGCTTGCCTTGCCGCCCGCTCCCACACTTCGGTGATACAGTAACGGATCGCTTATCCTCCACACCGAGTATGATTGTATGATGACATTTCGCTTGTCCGCCGTGGTGGTCTCAAGATTGTCGGATTCAAGATATTGAAGTCTTTGGTCATAGGTCACGACGTTCTCAAAGGGCCAAGGAAGCTTGAAATACAGTCCCGCCTCGGTTATCTCGCTTCTGACAGCTCCGAAGCGCAATATCACCGCGCAGCTGCCCTCGCGTACTTCGCAGGTGAAGCCGAAATATGCAAGCACGGTCACGAGCATGACGGCGATAAATATTTTTAAAATGCGAAACGACGCGGTTCCTTTCGCCGGAGACGGTGCATTTTCCGTTTTTATGTCTTTTGTTTCGGTAGTTTTTTTCATCGTAATAACACCTTTTTATTGGATTGCTCTGGATGGAAGATCGCCGAAGAAGATTTTTGAGCTGTCGACACCTTCGCCCACGATGACGAGCTGTGCCTTGCCGTAGGCGTTTGTCAGAGCCGTGAGATATTTGTTATACCTGTAGGTATCGGAATACGAAGTGTCGGCTTGCAGGGAGGCAACGAAGCTTGCCACCTCCGCGTGCGCCGCCGCAACAGCGGTGTTCTTTTCCGCTTCCGCGGTATTTATCGCCGTGTCGCGGCTCTGCTCGGCTTCCGCCTTGGTGACCGCGGCCTTCGCCTCGGCTTCAAGCAGATATTGCTCGGCTTTTATGCCGGCGCTCACTATTTCCTGATATATCTTTGCGATCTCAATTGGCGGATGGATGCTTTCCAGCACGATGCTTACAACATCGATGCCGAGATGATATCCCGACAGCCGTGCGTCAAGCCCTTCCTTGAAGCTGCGAGCGAATTCGGTACGGTCCGCCGCAAGCAGTGTATTGAGGTCGGTGTTTATCGTTTGAACGGTCACCGCTTCGTATGCAAGCGCGCGCAAAATATCATCCGGCGATGAGCTGCAGCGAAGATATTCGCGCAGATCGCCGATCTTGTATTCAACGCGCAGGTTGATGGATACCAGCTCGTTTCCGCCTCCGAGCAACAGCTTGTATTCACTGCTGCCGTGCCCCGAGGTCCAGATGTTATCTGTATCCTCGGAGGAGATATACCCGACCGTCATGCGCTGTATGCTCGTTGTGTCATAGCGCTCGACGCGGTCAAACGGGTAGGGAAGTGTGAGGTGCAGCCCCGGTGAGAGCGTGTCGTCACAAAGGTGACCGAAGCGGTAGAGCGCCCCCTCTTCATTGGCTTCTATCTGAACGAGTCCCGTACATCCCCAAAGCAATACCGCGCAAAGAATGACCATGTATGGGATCAGCTCCTTGACGAGGCGTATGCTCCAGAGTGAGCGCATCGTTATGCCGGTGTTCTTTTCGAGATATCCCAATATCCCGTGATCCTTTTTGCCTTTACCGCTGAACGGGATCGGGATAGACATATCCGGGTAGTCGCCGAATTCTTTTTTGATCAATGCCGCCAGCATCGATATGAAAGCGAACAACGTTAAGTAGCAGAATACCACAGCCTCGGCTATGATCGTAGGGCGTTGGAGATCGGCGATGCCCAACAGCTTGAGTGATGAGGACACGGCGGTAATGATACACAGGAGCTTCCCCGATATCAAGTCCGATCGAAGATTCTCAAGCAGAGCCGCGTCGCGCCGTTCCGCGCCACGGGAGACATGCGAACTCCACTTTTCGAGTGCCGTGAATACCACAAACAACGCCGCTGTCAGTATCGGAAATATTGCGCTTATGCTGTATATCGAGCCGGAACGCCCGAAATAGATCCAAAATATCGTTTGCGAGGCGACAATGACGACTATAGTCAGCGTTGCAGATAATATATTCCGTGTGCGTTCATAAATGCCCGCAACGAAGGCTGTCGATCGGCAAAATGCGGATTTGAGTTTCAGTAACACGAGGCGCAATCCGCGCTCGTCGGTAGGATCGCGAGGCGTGGGGCGTTTGCTGCTTACGGAGAAGCCGAAAATCAGCAGTATCAGATCGACGATTCCGAAGCCGGCGAGCGGCAGGGCCGCCAGTAGGAATGGCAGATAGCCGCCACGCGCATATCCGAAGATAAATAAGATCGATGAAAGTATCAATGCCATTGCCGACACGGCGACGGCAAGCTTGGCTTGCTTACGATGCATTTTGTGCCTCCGCGGTATAATAGCGTTCGGCTCCCGTGAGGATGTAGTTCGACGATGATATTGCGATCTCTTCGAATTGCTCGGCGGTGCCGTTGTACATTACCATCAAAAGCGAAAAGCAATCGTAAAACGCGTTGTCGTCAATGGTCTTGAGAGTGGCGGGCAGGTCGACGAGCTTAAGTCTTGTGCATCCGTCAAAGGCGTGTGTACCAATATAAGTCAGAGAGGCCCCGAGTGTTGCATCGGTCAAAACATAGCAGCCCGCAAAAGCACTTTGCCCTATGCTTATCACTCCGTCCGGAAGCGATAGGCGTGTTAGTGCCTCGCAGCCCTCAAAGGCGGCGTCACCGACGGACAGCAACCCGCTGCCGAAGTTGACGCGAGTCAAAGCCTCGCAATACGCGAAGGCTCCGGCGCCCACAACAAGCACAGAATCGGGCAGAGTTACGCTTTTCAGTTCGGAATTCATGGAAAATGCATTTGAGATGAAACGAATTCCGTCGGGAACCGTGACATATATATCCGAGCCTTGGTATTTAAGAAGTACATTGTTGCCGACGATCACAAAGTCGTCGGTCTGGGCGGCGAGCCATGGCGTGTATTCGAACGCTGCGATTCCGATATACCACAGCTTTTTGCCAATCGTGACAGAAGAAAGGGAAGTGCAATTGTAAAAAGCGTAGTCGTGTATCTTTTCAAGTCCGGACGGCAGTGTCACAGAGGTGATGCCCGTCATTTCCGCAAAGGCGCCCGCGCCGAGCTCGGTCACGGTCTTCCCGTTGACGGTATCTGGTAACTTTACCGATGCGGTGTCTCCGAGATAATCGGTAATCACCGCAGTGCCGTCGGTGTACTCCATGTATTTGAAGTTGCCGAATGTAAGTGACTCGTCGCTTGCGAGCACACGCTCGGATATGTCGATCTTGTCCGACTTTTCCGCACAGCCCGTCGGCAGAATGACAAGCGACACAATGATGGCAAATAACAATAAATTCTTTTTTATGTTCATCATATACCCAACCTTTCGCGGTCGAATGTTTGCTTACGGTTTTTGTCCGTATTTCGGGGAAAGTGCTTCATTGCCCGACGATATCGTTATTTTTTTCCAGCCACCGCTTGTGCCGGCATAATTGATCTCGGTGAGTGCGCCGCAGGAGGAAAAAGCGTTTTTGCCTATGCTTTTTATCGAAGCGGGCAAGTATACCGCCGAAAGCATTCCGCATCCCGCAAAAGCCCCCTCGGATATCTCGCTTACGTTTGCGGTCACAGTGACGCGACCGAGGTTTTCGCAGCCCGAGAAGGCATAAGCGCCGATCGTCTTGACATTTTGGTCTATCGTTACGCTTCTGATCGTTGCGTTTCCGCTGAAGGCATCCGTTATCGTTTTTACGTTTTTGGGAATTGTGATATTTACCTCGGTGCCTTTATAATGGACGAGAATGCCGTCTCCGATGACAACAAAGTCATCCGAGCACCTATCGATCCATGCACTGCCGAAAAAGGCGCGCAGCCCTACAGACTTGACCGATTTCGGAAGTTCAAGTGTGCGCAGTGAGGTGCACCCGCGGAGTGCATATGAGCCGATCGATGTCAGGTCTTGTGTGCCTTCAAGCCGACACAGCGAGGTACAGCCGGCAAAGGCACTATCCGGCAGTTCTTTAAGCTTTCCGATTGATGCATATGTTAGCGAGGTGCAATCCGCAAACGCACTGTCTCCGAGCTGTTTGCAGGAATCCGGAAGCTTGATCTCGGGAAGCAGTGAGCAACCGAAAAACGCATGAGATCCGATATATTCGAGCGAGCTTGCGGAGAGATCGAATGATACGAGCGATGAGCACATATAAAAGGCGGAATCGGATATCTTTTTAAGCGCGGGGAGAGTATCTATCCTGCTGAGCAATTCGCAGGAGGCGAATGCCGAATCGCCTATCTCGGTCAGAGAGCCGCCGCCGTTTATACAGATCAAATATTTGCAGGAATCGAAAGCCGCAGCGCGGATGGTTTTTACGTTCCCCCCTATGGTGAGATATTTGACCTCGCTGTCACCGCGAAAGGCGCCGGAGTCTATTGTCGTTACGGTATGACCGTCCACGCGTTCGGGAATGACAAGATGGCACACGGGGGTCTGTATGCCGGTTATCGAAGCGCTGCCGTTTTCGTACAGGTCGTAATAAAAGCCGTCTGCTGACAGATTGCCCTCCGATATTTTGGCATATACCGTGTTGTCGGGAAAAAGCTCGCAGCCGAAAAGGGCGGGGAGGATCAAGGCGATCAACACCGCTGTCAGCGGTATTCGTGTTTTCAGTGAGATCTTCATGTGCTTCTCCGTTTTTTGTCGCCTTTCGCAAGGCGCGCATATGATAAATGTACTTGTATATATTATATTATATCACCACCGCTTTGTCAAGCGCGGAGGAACAAATAAACAAAGGTCGGAGCCCGCGAGACTTTGTGTGTCGGGGCTCCGAGAGTGATTGCTGTATGATTTGGTTGAAAGGGAGCATCTTAAGGCAACACCGCACAATTCACGGACACCGCCTTTTTTACTCACTTGCTTGCATAAAATCCGTCATATTTCACAAATTCCCTTCGCGTAGGATGAACTACGCGCGTTGAGGCGGGAAATTTGTTTCGTCTGACGAATTTTCCGACTGCGCAACCCCGCAAAAAGAATTGTGTGGTATTGCCTTAAGAGGTGCCGCGCTTTATCGCTGTGGATATTCGCGCTTATGTGTCAGATCTTTTCGCCGATAAGAGCAAAGGGGCGCGCGGCGGTTATCTTAACATTTGCATATTCACCGCAAAGGTCACAGCCTTCAAACAGCACGATCTTGCCGCCCTCCGTGCGCGCGGAGATCACCGTGGGGTCGGTCTTGCTTTTTCCGTCACACAAGACGCGCAGAGCTTTGCCGATGTACTCGCGGTTCTTTTCTTCGGATATTTCCGTTTGAAGTGCCAACAGCGCGTCCATGCGCTTGCCCTTTATCTCATCCGAAATGCGATCTTCCATCTCTGCCGCGGGAGTACCGCTGCGCGGAGAATAAATGAAGGAATATACCATATCGAATCTTACGCGCCTTAATATATCGAGAGTCATTTCAAATTCCGCATCGGTCTCGCCGGGGAAGCCTACGATAATATCCGAGCTGAGCACGATATCGGGTATCCGCTCGCGCGCGTAATCGACTATCTCAAGATATCTTTGCGTATCATATCTGCGATTCATTGCCGCAAGCACTCTGTCGCTGCCCGATTGAAGCGGAAGATGCAATTGATGCGCCGCGTGCGGATTTTCCGCCATTGCATCGATCAGTTGTCGCGAGGCATCCTTGGGATGGCTTGTCATAAAATGAAGCTTATAGTCGCCGTCGATCTCGCCCAGACGTCGCAAAAGCTCCGCGAAATCACAATCAAAGGAGCAACCCCGACCGTAGGAATTAACGTTTTGCCCCAAAAGGGTGATGTCTTTTACACCGTCCGCAACAAGCTCGCGCACCTCGGCGATTATATCCTCCGGCTGTCTGCTGCGCTCGCGTCCGCGAACATACGGAACGATGCAGTATGTGCAAAAGTTGTTGCAACCGTACATAATGCTTACCCACGCACGATAGGCGGAGCTTCGTCTGACCGGCAAGCCTTCCGCCACCGCGGGCTCCTCATCCGGAGCCAAAAAGCGTCGCGGACCGCCGGAAAGACGCTTCCAGACCAGCTCGGGGAGCATATAAAGCGACTCGGTGCCGAATGTGAAATCAACATAAGGATAGCTGTTTTTCAGTTGCTCCGCACGGCTTATTTGTGCCACCATGCATCCGCAAACACCTATTATCGTGGAAGGCTCGCGCTTTTTTAAGTGCTTCAGCTGACCTATCGAGGAGAGCGCCTTCTTTTCCGCATGTTCACGCACCGCACATGTGTTAACGAGTATCAATCGAGCTTGCTCGGGATCTTCCGTAAGCTCATATCCCATATCGGCGGCGATACCCGCCAAGGATTCGCTGTCAGCTTCGTTTTGCTGGCATCCGAAGGTCTCGACATATACGTATCTGTGCGCACCTTTGTTATATTCGCGCACGAAGGATGCATATTCGCGTTGCGCCGCCGCGGCATCAGCGGAGATATGTCTGTCGCGCGGCTTCTTGTTTTCGTTCGTGTTATCATTCATTGTGGTTTTATCCGATCCTTGTTATTTTAATGTTATGTCCGTCGAGCAAAGAGAACGATCCCTCAAGACCCGATGTTATGAATATTTCGTTTTCAAATATAAGCACGGCTTCGAATTCAAGCTCGCTTCCGAGCGCCGCGAGATAAAGCCGAGCGGTATCTTGAGCGCTTCCGAGCACATAAACAGCCGTGGATAGCGCATCGGCGGCGGCTCCGTTTTGCGAGATCACCGTTGCACTCAAAAGCTCACCGTCTGCCGGCATGCCGGTGTCCGGCGAGAGAATGTGACAGTAGCGCTCACCGTCGATCTCGTAATATCGTTCGTATCCTCCAGAGACCGATACGAACCCCGAGGTGAGCTTTAGATACCCTATCGCGCCGTCGCCCTGCGGGTCGCGCAGTGCAATATTAAATGCGCCGCCCGGATGCTTGCCAAACACGGAGATATTGCCACCGAAGGACAGAACTCCGTATTCTGCATCTGTGGTGTTCAAATATTCTATCAGCGCAGCTTCGGCAAATCCTTTGCCGATCCCGCCCGCGTCGAGCATTATATGAGGTGCGCTTTTGCTCAGCATTCCGCTTTGAGGATCGTAGCTTATCAGTTCGAGTCCTCGCTTGGCGGCGGCGCCCGCAAGCTGTTCGGCTGACGGAAGCGCGCCCGTTTCGGCTGCCGAACGCCATAATAGTGTGGCGTTATATGTGGTGGGGTCAAAGGCTCCGTCGGTGAGTTCCCACACGGCACGCGCTGTCTCGATCAGTTGCCCGACCTCGGTGCTGACGATGCAGCCGTAAGCCGAGGTGTTGAAGCGCGCGATGTCCGATGTGCCGTTTTCTGCGGACAGCATTTTATCGTATTTGTCGACCAACTCGCGACATTTATCGAATATTGTCTCGCTTTGCGCCGTTCCGTCCGCAAGCTTGACTTCAATAACGGTATCCATTGCAAAAAACGTGTCGCTCTCGTATCTCGCGTGCGGCGTACATCCGCCCAAAAGGATGCCGCAAAGGCTCAAAATAACACAAATAAGATATCTTTTCACTTAATTCGACTACTCCCGTTATCGTTCTCGCGCGAGATATTTCTTTATGACAGACTCGATCCGTGAAAATGAAAGGTCGAGCAAGGCACCGTTGACGCTTCCGGTGGCAGCTGCGCCGAGAAGCATAACGGGAAGATATCCGAGCACTCCGCGTCCCGCAAACACGGAAGCTCCGACAAGCTGTCCGAGCGCATGAAGCGCCGCGCATATCACCGAAATGCCGACAAAACTGAGCTTCTTGCGGGAAATATATACCGAAAACAGACCTCCGAACGCTGCCGCGGCTCCGCAAAAAGATATAAAGAGGGATATCGGCGAACCGAACAGCATTCCCATTATCAAGACGCGGCAAAAGGACACCGCCGCCGCATCGAGCGGGGACACCGACACAAACATGAGCGTAATAACGATATTTGCAAAGCCGGGCTTTATGCCGGGCAGAGAAACAAGCATTCCGAGGGGGAGAATGCCCTCAAGATATGAAATGGCAAGAGAGGTACAGAGCGCCGCCGCGTCAAGGCAGCATCGGCGCAGATTCGCATGATGCTTTTTCATCCGGCCGTACCGTCAAAAAGAAGGTTGCCGTCTCCCACCGCTTTGATCACAATTCCGGCCGGAATGCACACTATGCTTTCACCGATTTTTGATATCGGTTTATGCGCCGTGCAGATGCCGCAACCGCAGTCGGACGAGGAGACGCGTGCCTCGCCGTCGAAGATGACTATCGTCAGCGTGTAGCCCTCGGAGCTTATAACACGTGTGTCATTCTCGGCGAGCGGAAGCGTAAATGCGATGTTTCCGTCGGCGGAGACTTCAATGCAGGTTCCCGCCTCGGAGCTTTCAAAAGCTCCGAGAAAAAGAGCGAAGGCAAGTGTGATTACAAGAAGGATCGTCAAAGCGTCACCAAGCTTAAATTTTGTTGCAATCAAATTATCACCGCCTTGCCGATCGATGTTAATAAGTATTTCGTTCCGTGCCTCGTGCGTAAAAACGGATTCGAATCATTTGTGTCGGATCATATTTTCGACTTAAGGCAACACCGCACAATTCTTTTTGCTCAATTGCGCGGTCAGAAAATTCGTCAGATGAAACAAAT
>CAZPYK010000047.1:0-12353 GCA_964590755.1 uncultured Ruminococcus sp.
ACGGCGAAAAGACGACCGAGTGGCTGAAAATCGACGACAAGTGGTACTATTTCGACGCCGACGGCGCGATGAAGACCGGCTGGCTCACCGATGTTGCCGGGTATGAAGACGAATGGTTTTATTTTGATCCGACTACCGGCATCATGCAAACCGGCTGGTGCAACGACATTACCGGTTATGAAAACACATGGTTCTATTTTGACCCCGATACCGGCGTTATGCAGACCGGTTGGGTGCAAGATGGCAATAGCAGTTGGTACTATTTCGATACCAACGGCGCCATGCTGACCGGCTGGAAGCAGATCGGTGAGAATTGGTACTATTTCCTTGAGAATGGACATATGGTCACAAGCGACTATGTGGACAATATTTGGGTGGATGCGGACGGTAAAGCGCAAGTGGCACCGAATGTACAGACAGCAACGTAATTGAGGAGGAAAAAGAAATTTGAACAACAAAAACAGAAACATCATTATTGTCGTGCTGATCGTGCTGATCGTCATCTGCCTCGGCGTGACGATCTGGGCGCTGTTCTTCCGCGGTGCGGATCCGATATCACCGGACTATCCGCCGCAGGGAACCGAAGAAAATCAGAGACCCATCGAGGGGGATGAAGGCGAAAAGATCGATTCTCCCGAGGGCGGCGGCGCAATAAACGTTACCTTCGGCACGAACGCGACGGTAAGTCTGTCGAAAAAGACCGTCTCGCTCTATTATGCCAATCCGAAGGCATCGAATCAGAATGTGGCTATACTCATTATGATAGATGATGTTGTGGTGGCAAAGTCGGATCTGATCGTTCCCGGCAACGAGGTCACCGAGCTGGTCCTTGAGGACTATGCCGCAAAAATGCTGCAGGAGGGCGGCTATGATGCCGAGCTGGTGGTCAGAGCCTATGATCCCGAAAGCGGCGAAAAAGCAATGGTCGACACCAAGGGTGAGATGACGCTCACCGTACAAAACTGATATTCCGCTCAAAGGCGAAATATATATTTTTCCAAAGGAGAAAAAACATGAAAAAGCTTTTCACTATCGTTCTTGCCGTCATTATGATGATGGCAACAGCTACCTCCGCCTTTGCAGCGGCAGGCAGCGAGACGAGCAACGGCGGCGAGACAAGCTTCAGTGTCAATGCGAGATACAGTGACTCTGTAGGTTGTCCCACCGTGGTCAGCGTTAAAGTCGAATGGGGCGTCATGGAATTTACATATTCCGTCGGCGGCACATGGGATTGGGATGCGACCACACACACCTACACCAACAACGAGGTCGCGCATTGGTCTGCCGATGGCAACACCGTGTCGGTCACCAACCACTCAAACGTGGATGTTGATGTGGAATTTAATTATGAGCCCGTCAGCGGCAACTCGCTCGTCGGCAGTTTTGCATTCGACAAGACCGCAAACAACAACAAGGTCGCTCTGAGCGCGGGCGAGTTAAATAATCCGAATGGCGCGGACCGTGTTGTTGCAACGCTTACGCTTTCCGGCACACTTGCCGAGAGCGTGACCGAGTCCACCCAGGTCGGTACCGTTACGGTAAAGATCACATACTGAGCCAATGGGCGAAAAGTTCAAAGGCTCGAATTCAAGGATTTATAAAAGCATGAAAAAGATCTTAGCAATTATTTTGTGTGCGGTGATGCTTGCCGTATCCCTTATGCCGGTGGGCGTGTTTGCTGCCACTTCGATCGATCAAGACGGCGCCACGGATGCCTCTCGCAAGGGCGAGGGTGCGTATTCTATAGGCGTTTCGGGTAAGTTTAACGGAAGCGACAAGGCGGCCGATGTGGTGTCGGTGAATATCGCGTGGGATAAGATGGAGTTCACCTACAATGCCGGAACTCTGAGATACGACCCCGAGACTCACGACACGACGGAGGTGGCTGACGGTTCATGGAATCCCGACGAAAAGGAGATAACCGTAACGAACAATTCAAACGTTGCGGTAAACGCGAGCTTCGCGTTTGCCGGCAGCAACGGCATTACCGGTCAGTTTATCGACAATGAAGGTAAGACGGTCGAAAGCGTTGAAATCGAAAGCGCGTTTCAAGAGAAGTACCAGGCAAAGAACGGTGCTGCGCTTACGTCTCCCTCTGCCACGGTGAAGTTCAGCATTACCGGCGGCAAGATGAGCGAGAGCACGAATGGCACTCTCGGCACTATTACGGTGACGATCTACAAAAAGTAGGCGTAACACGATCGATCGGAAAGGAAATGCATTAAATGAAAAAAGTATTATCTCTTCTTCTTGCCGTTGTTATGATGGCGGCAATGGCGGTGTCCGCTTTTGCGACAAACGAGAGCTCGCTTAAAAATGACGGCGATTCGACGAGCTTTGACGTCAGCGGCGTGTATGTTCCCGCGACCGAGGAGCCGGTCATATCGGTTGCCATAACCTGGGGCAAGATGGAATTCACCTACTCCGCGGGCGGCAATGTTTGGCACCCCGAGGATCACTCCTCCACTCCCACCAACCAGGGCTGGAGCGCTGAGGGCAATGATATCACCATCGTTAACCACTCCAATGTGGGCGTCACCGCCGCTCTGTCATTCACTGCCGAGGTGAGCGGTGTTGTGGGCGAGTTTGTCGACAGCAACAATGCCAAGGTGACGTCTGTCTCTCTTGCACGTGCCGAAAAGGGCAGCGCGCTTGAATCCCAAAGCGCGGTGGTTTACCTTAACATCATCGAAGGAAGTATCACCCAAAGCACAAGCAAGCTGGGTAAGGTAACGATCAAGATCACCAAGAAGGCTTGATCGTTGTCGAATATCGATCGCCCGGAGGGGCGTTATGCCCCTCCGACGTGATCATATCCGATATTTGGCGCTCAATGCCTTGAGCGCCGAATATGAGATATGATAACGCATTTTATGAGGTGATAAGCTTTTGAGAAAAGCGAAAATGGTTATAAAAAAGAAAAAGGATCCGATATATGCCGTTTTGGGTGCGGTGCTCGCCGTTTTGGTCTGTATTATGACGGTGGCGCTGTGTCTCACGGGCAAGCCGACTGTGGGTGAATTCGTGCCGCCCGCGGAGGATGCCAATGCCGAGACGGGCGTTCCGAACGTTCCCGACGAAATGGCATACAGTGAGATCTATAAGGACGGAATGGCGTACCGCTTGTCGATATGCGGCGTTCCGGTCATGGAGGACTCGGAGCTTGTGATCTGGTTTTCAAATCACGAGGATAACGAAAAGTATTTGAAACTTCGCGTGTATGACGAAAAGGGAAGTGTCTTGGGCGAGACCGGGCTTATAATACCGGGAGAGTATGTGCGAAGCGTGACTCTATCCGACAAGGTGACGGTCGGAACCAAACTGAGATTTAAAATAATGGGCTATGAGCCGGAGGATTATTCCAGCGCCGGAAGTGTGACGCTGAATGTAACGGTTGGAGGTTTGAGTTGATGAAAAAGATAGTGGCTGTATTCTTGACGTTGATGATGTTGCTGTCCTGCGGAGCGGTATTTTCATCATTTGCCGCAGCGCTCGGCGATGATCCGCAGATAGGCGTCAAAGCCAAGGCGAGATATTATTTTGAAGGGGAATATTCCGCGGTTATCGTGGGCGGCGGCGCGTCGGTAAGCCTTGAAAACGGAACGAGCGTTACCGTGATATCCGCGCCCGAAGGAGCGAAGAAGCTGATAATCGCGCCGATAAGCGAGGACGAAAAGGATGCGTGGGAATGGATAAGAGACTGCTTTGACGGAGTCGGAACACCGAATCACGCCTTCGCCGTTTTGTTTGCCGACGAACACGGCGAGCGCACTCCCGCAAGCGGAGCGCAGGTCACGGTGACGTGTGCTCATTGCTCGAAGACGGCATTCATCTGCTCGCTTTCCTCGCAGGGGACCGCTGTACCGCTCGGAGAAGGTCTTACATTTGATGTCAACGGCAGTACATGTTATATAGTTGCGGAAAAGAAAACGTCGGAGCCGATTCGCTACAAGGTGAGCGTAAAGGATACGGACGGAGGAAGCGTTAAGGTCAGCGACAAGACGGCTTTGGCGGGAGAGACGGTGGTCATTACTCCGAAGCCCGACAGCATCAACGTTACAGATCGTGTCACTGTCACCGATCGCAACGGAAACGAGATAGCCGTCAATGACAACGGAAGCGGTAAGTATACTTTTGTTCAGCCCGAGAGCGACGTGACGGTAGAGGTCACCTTCAAGAACAAGGGGGATGATACTCCGCCGATGGGCGACAACAACAGGCTGTGGCTGTGGATGCTCGCCGCCGCCTTGAGCACGGCAGTCGGTGCCGTTGCGGTGATCGCAGATCGCAAGCGCAACAAAGCTTAAAATAACATTTGAGAAAGGAAACAAGATCATGATTTACCGAGCTTTTCAAAACATAAGCTTACCTGCCCTGGGTATGGGTACGATGAGGCTGCCGCGGCACGAGGGGGACAACGGCGACATAGATAAGTCCGCCGTGCGCGAGATGGTGGCATATGCAATTGAAAAGGGTGTCAATTATTTTGATACCGCGTGGGGTTATCACAACGGCAATTCCGAACGTGTGATGGGAGAGGTGCTTTCCGAATATCCTCGCGAGAGCTTTTATCTTGCTTCCAAATTCCCGGGATATGATCTCGGAAATATAGACAAGGTAAGCGAGATATTTGAGGAGCAGCTTAAGAAATGCCGAGTCGAATATTTTGATTTTTATCTCTTCCACAATGTTTGCGAGCTCAACATAGATGCTTATCTTGATCGTTCGCACGGAATATACGATTATCTGACGGAGCAGAAAAGAAACGGCCGCATTCGTCACCTCGGCTTCTCGACTCACGGCACTCTTGACACCGTGAAGCGCTTTCTCAATGCTTACGGCAAGGATATGGAGTTTTGCCAGATACAGCTCAACTGGCTCGATTGGAAGATGCAAAATGCCAAGGCAAAGGTCGAATTGCTTGATTCGCTGAATATTCCGATATGGGTAATGGAGCCGGTGCGCGGCGGAAAGCTCGCCGCACTTGAGCCGCAATATGAGGAGCGGCTGAAGGAGATGCGTCCCGATGCCACGACGGTCGAGTGGGCATTCAGATTTTTGCAGTCGATCCCGACGGTGACCATGACGCTTTCGGGAATGTCGAATATGCAACAGCTGAAGCAGAATATTGCCACATATGAGACCGAGGCTCCGCTTAGCGACGGCGAGAGAGCAGCACTGTTCGATGTGGCAAAAGCCATGACCGCCAAAACGACCTTGCCGTGTACCGGATGTCGCTATTGCACCTCGCATTGTCCCATGGAGCTGGATATTCCGGGGCTTATAGAGCTGTATAACGAGCATACATATTCCGGCGGAGGCTTTTTGGCTCCCATGGCGATCGGCGCCATGCCCGAAGAGAAAAAGCCTTCGGCGTGCTTGGGATGTCGTTCCTGCGAGGCGGTATGCCCGCAAAACATAAAGATCAGCGAGATGATGGCAGATCTTGCGCAAAAAATCAAAAAATGAAGGATCTTTGCAAAGCCAAGGAGCTGTTGCGTTCGGGAGATTATACCTGCGTCATCTGTCGTGGTGACGACAGCTTCATATCCGTTCGCCGCGGAGTGGTTCCGTTGGTCATGTGGCTCGGGAGCGGACACAGCTTTAAGGACCACAGCGCCGCCGATAAGGTGGTCGGGCGCGCTACGGCATTTCTTTATGTTCTGTTGGGGGTGAAAGCTCTGCACGCGCGTGTCGTAAGCCGTGCGGCGCTTGAGGTGCTTGACGATTATTCCGTTACGGTGGAATATGACGAGTTGGCGGATAAGATCATCAACCGCACCGGCGACGGTATATGTCCGTTTGAAGCCGCGGTGCTTGATGTCACCGAGCCCGAAAAGGCATATGATATCATACTTGCAAAAATGCGCGAGATGAATATAACCGTATGATTTTAGGGGGCCGCCGTACATTTGGGCAAGACCGAACGGCGACGACTTGAAAAGGCGGGGGTGAAAAATTCCAATGAATTTTTCACCCCAACATTGTTATCGGCGGTAGGAAAAACGGTGCTTCGGCGGCGCATCTCAGGCAAGTGAGACAGCCCTTTAAGCTATCATGTATCGTTTTAACATGCGAAGAAACAGCTCGCCGAAGGTTATTTTGTCGACACTTTGCGCGGCGGTGATTTCAATGCTGCCTATTTTTTCATTCTCCAGCATAAAGCCTATCTCGCCCACCGTGTCGCCCTCCTTTATCGGCGCCGAAACGCTTTCCGGCAAGGTGCGAACGATTTTTATATCTTTTTCTTTTCCGCGTTCGACCACTGCGGTAAAGCTGTTGTGGTCGGTGTGCAGTATATTCGTGTACCCGCCTTTTATTGCTATTTCGGCATCGTCTGCCGCGGGGAAGCTGTAAAGTGTGTAATTTGCAAATCCCCAATCAAGCAGTGCCGCCGCAGCAGAATTGCGCGCATCTCGCGACGGTGCCGCCATTATCACTGCGATGAGCGTCATGCCGTCTCGCTCGGCGGTCGCGCTTATGCAGAATTTTGCCTTTGAGGTCGACCCGGTCTTGAGTCCGGTCGCACCGCGATAAAAGCGTATTAAGCGGTTGGTATTCGTCAGACCGAATTTCCCGCCTCTGACACTGTCCATCCAGGTTGAGCTGAAGGAGAGTATCTTTTCGTGTTTTATAAGCTCGCGCGACATTATGGCGATGTCGCGCGCGGAAAGCAGATGCTCGGTTACCGTGTCATCGAGTCCGTTTGTATTTTCAAAATGTGCGCCGCTCATGCCCAGCTCTGCGGCGCGCTCGTTCATTGCGGCGACGAATGCCGCCTCGCTTCCCGCAACGGCTTCGGCGAGTACAACGGCGGCGTCGTTTGCCGAGGCTATGACCACGGATTTCAGCAGATCGTTTACGCTCATCTGCTCACCTTCCTTGAGATATATCTGCGAGCCGCCCATTTGCGAGGCATGCGTCGAGGTCGTGAGCATGGTGTCGTAATCAAGCACGCCGCGATCTATTGCCTCCATTACCAGCAAAAGCGTCATTATTTTGGTGACGGATGCCGGCGGCAGGGACAGATCCGCGTTTTTTTCGTAAAGGACCCTTCCCGTCGTCGCTTCTATCAGCAATGCCGATGTGCAATCAAGCTCAAGCGTGGCGGATTCTCCCGCGGCGACTGCGGCTGTCGGTGCGGATAAGAGCAGAAGAAATGTGAGTGCAAAACAGACGACAGCGGTGACAAGGCGCTTTCTTTTTGCCGTTTTCATATATTTTTTGACCGTTCCTTTCGTTTATCTCTTCAGAAGATGTTATGAAAGAAACGGTCAAAATAGTACTTATGAAATCTATAATATTCCAAACAGTATCATTCCGATGGTATTGATGCCGAGGTTTGCCGCCATATGAAGGAACCACGAGGGGTAGAGCGATTCGGCTCGGTCGGCGAGGACATTGAATATTACGCCGCCGACAAAAAGCCCCGCAAGCAATAAAGCGAACAATAACGGCGAGAACCATCCGTCAAGTATTGCCGCGTGATACAGCGAGAACGCGGCGGCGCCGAAGACGCAGGCAAAGCGTTTGCCCGCAGCCCGCGACAGTGCAAGGTATGCCGTGCCGCGAAAGAAGAATTCCTCAAGCAGGGAATTGCATATCGTGATATATGCTGCTACAAGCGGAAAGTTCTCTCTCGTTACCCCCTCGCCGCTCTCAAGGCTTGCGGTTATGCCGGAAAAGTCGATAACGTCCCGCAGAAGAAAATATGCGGCAAGCATCAAGCCGAAAAGCAACAGCCCTCCGATAACCGAGAACAGTATTACACCCCGCCCGGCTTTTTTGGAACGATTCGGAAAGTGAAATGCCGCAAACGGCGAATATCCGTGCACAAATAAGCCGCAAAGCGACGGAATCAAGGCAAAAGAGCAAAGTTTTACCGCCGTCTTTTGCCAATACGAGAGCGCGAGAATACCGTCGCAGAGCGCCATTATCACGCACATTGCCATGACCATGGTACAGATAAAAAGTGTCAGACGACGGTCACTGCCGGCATGCGCGGCCGAATCGCGGTCGGTCGGCTTATGCTTATGAGAAAACATATTCGGTAAAGCTGCGGTAGATATTTCCGGGACGCAGCACCGTGTCGCACACCGCGTTGAGGCAAGGTTGATTTACCGCGTCGGGCAATGCCTCGGTCTCAAGGCAAAGTGCGGCGTGCTTTTGTTGTTTTTCGCCTCCGCGGAATGGATAACGCGGGTTGCCGAGAAAGTTTCCGCTGTAAAAATGCACGCCCGGGCGATCGGTATAGAGTTTCATTTCAATTCCGTTCATGTCTCCGACAAGAGAGACGCGGGTATCGTTTTCGGGATCGTCGGTCGGGCAGAACAGCATGCAGTGGTCATAGCCTCCGGCAACGGCGATATCATCATTTGGGGCGGCAAAGCCGTGCGATACCGTTGTGCGTGCACGCAGATCGAACGGCGTTCCCGCAACCGAGCGCAGTTCGCCCGTGGGGATCAAGCCCTTGTCTGTCGGGAGATAGCGATCTGCCGTCATCGAAATACCGTGAGACAGGATGTCTCCGGTTCCGTTGAGGTTAAAATAGGTGTGGTTGGTAAGGTTCAAAGGGGTCGGTGCGTCGCAGGCGGCGGTGTAATCGAGCCGCAGTCCCCCACGTTCGGTCAAGGAATAGCGCACCGAGACGATAAGATTGCCGGGATAGCCCTCATCAGTATCGGGGGAGAGAAGCGAAAAGGTGAGCGACGGCTCTTCGCCGAGCTCTTCGTTGACATTCCATATTTTTTTGTCAAAGCCGCACTTGCCGCCGTGGAGATGATTTTTGCCGTCGTTTTGATAAAGCGTGTATTCCTTGCCGTCAAGCGAGAAGCGTCCGTTGGCGATGCGGTTTCCGATTCTGCCGACAACGGCACCGAGATATCCGTCGGCATTCAAATAAGATGAAAGGTCATCATAGCCTCTGACCACGCTGACAGCATTGCCGTTCGGGCGTTCAAGCGTTATATCGACCACCGTGGCACCGAGGTCGATCAGCTTCACGGTCATGCCATTGCGCCGAAGTGTATACAGCGTTACCGTTTTGCCGTTCGGAAGCGTGCCGAACGGTTCTTTTGATATGCTGTGCATGCTCCCCTCCGCTTTAGGCGTCGTAGCCGTTGGGATTCATGGTCTGCCAACGGTATGCGTCGCGGCACATGCGCTCGATGTCGTATTCCGCATGCCAGCCCAGCTTTTGCGCCGCGAGGGTGGGATCGGCATAGCATTCCGCTATGTCTCCGGGGCGACGAGCGATGATATTATACGGTATCTTGTGCCCTGTGGCGCTCTCATATGCCTTAACGATATCAAGCACCGAGTATCCTTTGCCGGTTCCGATGTTGAAATATTCGGTACCGGTCACGGCAGAGGCGCGTTCGATGGCTTTGAGGTGTGCGCGCGCAAGATCGACAACGTGTATGTAATCGCGCACTCCGGTGCCGTCGTGTGTGGGGTAGTCGTTGCCGTACACATTCAATGCCTTCAGCTTGCCGACCGACACTTGAGAGATGTAGGGAAGCAGATTGTTGGGAATGCCCTTGGGATCTTCGCCGATGAGCCCGCTCTCGTGTGCTCCGATGGGGTTGAAATAGCGAAGTATCGAAACGCTTGAAAGATCGCCCGCCTTTTGGCAGTCGTCGAGAATGCGCTCTATCATCAGCTTGGTCTCACCGTAGGGATTGGTGGTGGAAAGCGGGAAATCCTCGCGGATAGGCACCGATTTCGGCTTACCGTAAACGGTGGCGGAGGATGAGAACACTATTGTTCCGACGTGATATTTTTTCATCATGTCAATGAGGTTCAGAGTGGAAAGCAGGTTGTTGCGATAATACATCGAGGGCTTTGCGACAGATTCGCCGACCGCTTTAAGACCTGCAAAGTGTATTACTGCGTCGATATGATTCGATGCAAAGACCTTTTCAAGCGCCGCGGCATCGCAAAGGTCGCACTCGTGTGTTACGTGATCTTTGCCGGTTATCTTTTTTATGCGCTCGTTGACGCACGGCTTGCTGTTTGAGTAGTTGTCTGCCACTATAACGTCATAGCCGCCGTTCAGCAGCTCAACCACGGTGTGCGATCCGATGAATCCGGCTCCGCCGGTTACAAGAATTGTCATGATGATCAGATTCTCCGATTTGTATTTTTTTATTTATATTATTTATTTATTTATTGTTTTGTTATTTATTGTCGTCCCGGTGTGTTCGAAAGCATTTACAAAAGCTTTTCGACAAATTCGTTCATCAGCGGCAGCTTTTCCTCCATGTCGCGCACCAGCTTGAACTGATTGCGTGCGCGATCGAGGTTTTGCTCGGGATAATGAATGCGAAAATAGGTGTCCCCGTTGAGGTAGTCGGTAAGAAAGCGTATGCCGGTCTCAAGCGTGATGACGACAGCTCCCATGGGGAGCGAAAGTATCTCGTCGTCGGTCAGCGAACCTTCAAGCCCGTCGATAAATCCGCGCGCGAAGGCGAAAAACATCTCCTCGCGCATGAAGACACGTCCAAGGTCGGTCTCGTCCTCGGCGGCGCTTGAAGCACCGAAGCGTATGGCGTCTCCGAAGTCAAAGAGCACCGAGCCCGGCATCACCGTGTCAAGATCTATGACACATATGGGCTTCCCGGTGTCATGATCGATAAGGATATTGTTGAGCTTTGTGTCGTTGTGCGTTACGCGAAGCGGAAGGGTGCCGTTTGCTATGCGGTCAGTTATATATGAGCAGACGCTTTTGTGAGCTTTGACGAACGCCACCTCTTCCGATATTTCGGAGGCGCGCCCGGCGGTATCCTTTTGCAGTGCGAGTTCGAAGCTTTCATAGCGGCTCGGTGTGTTGTGAAAATCGGGAATGGTCTCGCAAAGCGAGGCGGCATCATAGTCTGCCAGCTGCATTTGAAAATGCCCGAAGGCGCGTCCGACGCTTTCGAAGATCTTGGGTGACGATGCGGATTGCAGGTTATCTGCATTGCCGACGTAGGTGTACATGCGCCACGCGGAATCGCCGACGGTTAAAAACGCTTCGTCCGAAACTGTCGGTATGACCCGAAGCGTGCCGCGCTCCTCATCCGCTCCCTCCGCGCGCAACTTTTTGCGAATGTGCTCGGTCACTCCGATGATGTTGTTCATAAGTCCGGCGGGATCCTTAAAGATGCCGGTGTTTATTCTTTGCAGTACATATCGCCCACCGTCCTCGGCGTCGACAAAATAAGTTGAATTTATATGCCCGCAGGTACATTCGGTGCAAGCTGTGGGTCTTGCGGACAGCTTAAAGTGTGCGGCTGTGGCAAGTATATCGTTTATCATTGGATAGGCTCCTTTTTGCGGCTTCAAAGCGAAAGCTTTTGCGGATATTCCCCGGAGGATATCAAGGTGCGAATGCTTTTTTGGACCTCTTCTTTGTCGGCGGTGTATGTCACGCCGTACCAACGCGCCGGGGTTATCTCCGCCGAGATATCTATTATACCCTTTTTTGACAAAGTGTCAAGTGCAAAGGGAAGATAAAATTCGGACTTCGTGGGATCGGTAAGCGTGCTCAGAAAATTTGCGAACTCAAGCTCGATGTGCTTGAACACATCGGGCACAAGACCGAAGCAGTTCATTGAGGCTGTCGAATCGAGGGGAAGGGGGTACCACGTTCCGTTTTCTTCGTATTCGGCGTGCGTTTTGTCATCGCAAAAGCGTATTGCGGTGCGTTCGACCACATCGACAAGAGTGCCGTTTTCAATTCGGCAGATGCCGCGTGAGACCGAACCGTTTTCGGTCAGCGTGTTGCCGAGCACAAATCCCGCCATCGAACAATCGAGGCGACCGCGCTCGTTTACAAAGCCGCGATGTGTGGAATCGGTAAGCTTTTTTGATATGATCGCAAATGTCTCGCGACCGTAAAAGTCATCTGCGTTGATCACGGCAAAAGCGTCGTCGACCACGTGACGCGCTGCCAGCAGAGCGTGAGCTGTGCCCCACGGCTTGGTCCTTCCGTCGGGGAGCGAAAAGCCCTCGGGCAGGTCGTTCATATCCTGAAACACGTAATCCGTTTTTATATATTTTCCGACTCTTGCGCCTATGGTGCTTTTGAATATTTCAAGATTTTCTCGCTTTATCACGAACACCGCACGGTCAAAGCCGGCGCGCGCGGCGTCAAAGCAGGAGTAGTCGATTATAAACTCTCCGCCGGGACCTATCGGGTCGATCTGCTTCAAGCCGCCGTAGCGCGAGCCGAGCCCTGCCGCAAGTATTACCAAAGTCATGTCGCTGATTGCCTTTCATGTGGAACTAATATAGGCAACACCGCACAATTCGCGGTTTGCGCCTTTTTCACTCACTTGCTTGCATAAAATCCGTCATATTTTACAAATTTC
>CAZPYK010000048.1:0-11925 GCA_964590755.1 uncultured Ruminococcus sp.
TATATATGTACTCAAAGCGGTAGCCCTCGTCGCCGCAACTCTGATCATCGGTCGGTTGATGTGCTACTTCATGCGCAAGCGAAATTTCCAATTCAAGCCGCGAACCGTGTGTGCGGTACTGACCGCGATCACGGTATTGCTGTATCTGTTCGGTGGCTTGTCGCTTTGGACGGTCAAGGGAATCGTGTTCGCGCTGATCCTGCTGTACGCTTCGGCTCAGGACAGTTCGACGCATGAGGCGGATGACTTTCTGTGGGTGATGCTTGCCATATTGTCGCTTGTGAATTTTGAAGAAGTCGGCATTGGTTCTATGATCTTCGGCGCGCTTGCCGTGTTCCTGCCGCAAATGTTCGTCGCCGTGTTCTTGAAAAAGGGCGGCATCGGCGGCGCGGATATTAAACTCTCCACCGCCGCCGCGCTGTCCCTCGGCTTTTACGGCGGCGTGATCGGGCATTGCCTCGGACTGCTTTTCGCCGTGACCGCGCAGCTATTGAAATATAGAAAGAACAAGCAAAAGCGCGGCGAACCGTTTGCGCTGCTGCCGTATCTGTCAGCCGGTCTGATGATCGGATATTTTATTTGAATGGAGGAAAAAGAACATGAGTTTTGGAAATTTCGGTGCAAAGCCGATGAAAACGCCCAAAGCACCCAAAGCGCCGAGAGCGTCCGGTAAAAAGCCGTTCTCGTCCCGAACGGTCATCGGTATTGTCTGCGTTTTGCTTGCCTTGCTGATCACCTTCGGCGTCGCGCCCTTGGTCAATCGCTTTACCGACCAAAAGGTGGACATCGTGCGACTCAAATCCGACGTTCCGCGCGGTCAGATCATCACGGCGGACTGCCTTGAGATCGTCAACGTCGGTTCGTACAACCTGCCGAGCAACGTCATTAAGGATGGAAATGCGGTCGTCGGCAAGTACGCCGCGACAGACCTGTACGCGGGAGATTATCTTTTTGATGCCAAATTGACTTTGGATAACAAACGTGCGGACGACGTGCTGCTCGGTCTCGGCGGGGACAAGGTCGCCATCTCGGTGAACGTGTCGAGCTTCGCCGCGGGACTGTCGGACAAGTTGGAGAACGGCGACATCGTGTCGGCTATCATCTACGACAAGGATATGTACACATCCTACACGCCCGCCGAACTGAAATATATCAAGGTCATCACCACGACCACGAGCGACGGCATCGACAAGGACGAGATCGCCGAGGGCGGCACGGCGGCGACCGTGACGGTGTTGGTCACGCCCGAGCAGGCGGAACTGTTGGCGCAGTACGATGCGGTCACGACCATCCATTTTGCGCTTGTTTATCGCGGCGACGCGGACAAAGCCGACGCTTATATCAAGGTGCAGGATGATTATTTGAAAACTCATCCCATTGACAATGAACCGAGCGAGACGGAGGCGGACAATGGGTAAATTGATCGCGGTATGGGGCGCACCGAGCAGCGGAAAGACGGCTTTCTCGGTCAAGCTCGCGGAAGCCCTCTATGATCGCTCCCGCGGAAAAAGTGCCGTGGTCGTGGTATTTACCGATATTGTCACGCCGACCGTTCCGGTCATCTTTCCCAACTTTCGCTCGGAAGATGTGTATTCGGTGGGGACGATCCTATCCAAGCCGGATTTCTTTGCCGATGACGTCGTTTCCAACATGGTCATGACCAAAGACCGCATGAATCTCGGCTATCTCGGGTACAAGGACAGCGAAAACATCCACAGTTATCCCGAGTACACCGAGGAAAAGGCGAAATATCTGTACGACGTGCTGGTCGGCATTGCGGACTACGTGATCGTGGATTGTATGTCGATGCCGGACGCGAACAATTTGACGAAAGTGGCGCTTGAGAACGCCGATCAAGTTGTCCGTCTGTCCACACCCGACCTCAAATGCCTCAGCTTTCAGATGTCGCAACTCAAGACCTTTGCGTCACGCGGGTATCTGCGAGAGAACGACGTGGCGGTGATGAACATTCCGCGCGCGGAATTCAATCTTGCCGCCGCAGACGCGCGGGCGCACCTCGGCAAGATCGCGTTCACGCTCCCGTACTGCGCCGCGCTCACCGAGCAGTATATGGAAGGGTGTTTGTACGAGCCGCTGAAGGACAGAAAGTTTATGCAGACGGTCAAAGCAATTGCAGAGAGGCTGGTGTAAGTATGGCACAAATTGAACTTTCTTCACTTGTCAATCTGACGCAGAGCTATATCGCCAAGAATTACGCCACGGCACTCATCGACAAGAGTAAAACGGCGGAACTGCGGGCGTATATCGGGAAATATCTCTATGATACCGGTTATTCGGTCGCGGGATACGACACGAAAGCCTTGGTAGACCGCCTTTTCACCGAAATGGCGGAGTACTCGATCCTCACAAAATACCTGTCGGATCCCGATTTGGAAGAGATCAACATCAACGGGTGGGACGATGTAGCACTCACGCATTTGGACGGCAGGATCGAAAAGGCAGAGGAACATTTCTTTTCACCGCAGCACGCCATAGATGTTGTCAAGAAACTATTGCAACATTCCGGCATGATCATCGACAACGCCGCGCCCATCGCGCAGGGACATTTGCCCAACAATACCCGTATCACCGCGCTGAAAGAACCCATCGTGGACGCCGACCGCGGGATCGCGGTCTCGGTTCGTATGTTGCACCCGGCGAGAGTGGATAGGGAAAACCTGTTGCACACCGAGTCGCTGACGGAAGATATGCTTTCGTTTCTTGAAACTTGTCTGCGTTACGGCGTGTCGTTCGTGGTCGCGGGACGCACGAGTTCGGGCAAAACTACGCTTTTGAACTCACTTCTCGGTTCCATCCCCGACAGCAAGCGTATCTACACGATCGAAAGCGGCGCGCGAGAACTTTCTCTCGTCAAACGAGACGAGCAGGGCAGGGTGATCAACAACGTGGTGCACACGCTGTCGCGCCCGTCCGACAAGGATATTTACGACATCTCGCAGGAGGACTTGGTGATGGCGGCACTTCGTTTTGATCCCGATGTGATCTGCGTGGGCGAGATGCGCGACGCCGAAGCCCATTCCGCGGTCGAGGCAAGCTCCACCGACCACACGGTCGTCACCACGGTGCACGGCGGCGGTGGCAGATTTGCGCACAGACGAATCGCCTTTTTGTCGCAACGCCGTTTTCCGATCGACATGAAAATATCCATGCAGCAAGCCGCGCTTGCCTTTCCCATCGTGGTGTTCGCGCATAAGCTGGAGGACAACAGCCGAAAGGTGATGGACATTTCCGAGTGCATCGTCCACGACGACGGCGAATTGGAGTATCACACGCTCTACCGTTATAAAATTCACAGCAACGAGTATGTGAACGGGCATTTTCACATTGTCGGGGAGTTCGTGCAGGAGAACAGCCCGTCGGAATTTCTGCGTTCCAAACTGATGCGCGGCGGTATTCCGCAGGAACTTCTCAAAAGATTTGAAATCAAAACCGACAGAGGGGAGGTATCAACCGTATGACAGCACTTTATATCATCGGCTTTGTTCTGCTCGTTGTGGCGACGGTGGCACTTTTGGGACTGACGCCCGAGCAGATCAACAAAGACGTCAACGCTCTGTTTCATAAACAGCAGACGCTGAAAGATCAAGCACTGACCGCGCGGGGCAAGAAAAAGAAGAATCGTATCTTGCTTGAATTGGAGCGTATGCGCCGCGCCTTGCAGGAAACGGGCAAGGAAAAGCAGTTCTCACTTGCCTGTGCGGCGGCGCTGCTGCTCATGGTGGCAGGTTGTATCGTGGCAATTGCTATCGACAATATGTTCCTCATCCCCGTGCTCGCGGTCGCCTTTGCGCTGATCCCGTTTGCGTACCTTGCCAAGACCATTTCGGCATACGAAACGCAGGTGCGGCAGGAGCTTGAAACGGCGCTGTCCATCATCACGACCTCGTATATCCGCAGCGACAATTTCGTCAGCGCGGTGCAGGAGAATCTGGCGTATCTCAAACCGCCCGTCAAGGGGATTTTTGAGAGCTTTATCGCCGAGGCAACGGTCATCTCGCCCGACATTCGCCAAGCCATCCACAACCTCAAAGAGAAGGTCAAGAACAGCATTTTCGAGGAATGGTGCGACACGCTGATCGCTTGTCAGAACGACCGAACCTTAAAGGATACACTTATGCCGGTCGTTTCCAAGCTGACCGATGTGCGTCTGGTGAACAACAGCTTAAAAACCATGCTTTCGGAAACGCGCCGCGAATATTGGATGATGGTCTGCATGGTGGTGGCGAACATTCCGCTGCTGTACTGCATCAACCGCGATTGGTACGACGCGCTGATGAATACCACCTTCGGCAAGATCGTTCTTGCCGTCTGCGGCGTGGTCATCATTCTGACCGCCATCCGCATGAACAAGCTGACAAAGCCCATTGAATACAAACGCTAAAGGGAGGACAACAGAATGATTATTTTACAAATTCTCATCGGTCTCTTTGCGGCGGTGGGTATTGGGTGCGTTTTAGCGGACGTTCTGAAAGTGCCGACCATGAAAGCGTCCAAGGCGGCGAACAACCTCGGCAAAAAGGGTGACAAGAAAACGAGTATTATTGAAATCTATCTCAAAGAGTTTGCGACCAAACTCTCTGAGAAACTGAAACTCAACGAATACAAAAAAGCGCAGTTGGAAGCAGACCTCAGAACGGCGGGCATGGATATGACGCCCGAACTGTATGTGTCCAACGCCATCGTCAAAGCGGTGGCTATCGGACTTCTGGCGATCCCCGCGTTTCTGATCGTCAAGATCCTCGGCTTGTTTATCGTTTTTATTGCCGTTGTCGTGTACCACGTCGATAGACTTATTCTCAAGCAGCTTTTTGTAATCGGTGTAAACAGCGACTTACTTAAATAATTCTACAAGTTCTTGTTTGATTGGAAGCCAATTTTGAATCCATTCACCATCATCGGAATCATCAGGAGTGTAGAATGTAATGTAATATGTGTCATTTTGTTTGAACAGACCACTATCCCATGCAAGGTTTTCATAATTTTCAAAAACAACTCTCACATGAAGGCTTTCGAGCACCTCGTAAATACCTCCCGATATACCGCTTTTTCTGTAATTGTTTGTTTCAATACAGTCAATTATATGATTTTGAAAAGTGATAGCATCATTGTCATCTATCGAAGCAACGATCTCGCCTACCATTTTCTCGCCCAAAGCCCTTTTATCTGATCCATCCAAATTCTTTGATTGAGAATATAATAGTACTGATTTTATTTTATATGACAAAATCTCTTGCCGCGGTATATCCGAGTTGTATTTGTTTTTAACTATCTTATATGAAAACGGAGCAAACATGATAGCCTCGTCAAGCAACAAATAGCGATCGATAGGTACATCCTTGATTGCGTAATAGCTTGCATACCCACCGGGTACATCAATTTTTCCGATATCATTGTCTGCAGAAACAGTGTAAATCAAGTTTGGGTCTGCCTCAATATAATTTTTATTGCAATATTCCAAGGTATACATTTTCGGATACTCAACTATATTGTCATCATGTTTGTTACAAGCTGTGACAAGCATCACAAGAATCGAAAAACACAAAAATATAGAAATAAGGTTCTTCATTAATTTATTATTTCTTCAATATGTATATGTTATGAAATATTTTGCATCCACTGATCAATCACCGTAGAAATCATAACAAGCGACATATGGTCTCCGGAGAAACTTAAACATTTTGTAGGGTATCTATTTGCCAATGTACTGCTCGTGGTTAACACAAGGAAATCTCCATAATTAGTAGTTTCATCTACCTCGAGTCCTGCTACATATGATGTACTTGAAACGACTTGATAAAATTTAAGATGTGATATGGTAGCAACTGAATTATTTAAACAATGATAATATCGTGCATCTACATAAGAAGACACATGGTTCCCGGAAATAAAAGTCGTATTATGAAATGCTTCCGCAATTGCCATAAGATTAGAATCAAAATCATCGAAATATCCGGTTAAAATGCTTTTGGTAGCAGCATATGTACTGCATTCCGTGAGCGTGGTTTCTCCACCTATAATAATAGTTGTGAAGCTCTCAGACATGTATGCCGCCCCTGTTAATTGAAAATAGTATGCACTTGGAAACAGCTCATAAATGCTTACATAATTACATATAAGATTTTTTATTGGGTCTGCAATATCTGTTATTAGCTTATAAACACGGTTAAAATCTTCTACTGAAATTCCAAAAGTGTTAGCTATCGTGTTTTCAACAAAACTAATATCCTCATTGTACCATACATTAGCTATAGTGGGAGTTCCCAATAGTGGGCTTGCTAAATAGAATACATGTTCCACTTTATCACGCTGTGATGCCCCCAATCCTAAGTATCCAGAAGCAACCAGTCCGCCCATGCTATGTGCAATTAGAATAACTTTATCATAGTTGTGATATTCTATATACTCGTCTAATTTTGAAGCAGAAACAGCGTTTGACAATCTCCAATCATACGAAAACATATCAATTGAATATTCACCGGAATAAGTAGCAACTAATTTATTATATAGGGTGAGATATGCATCTCCGGTACCACAGTGGTTTCCTATTCTGGTTGATGGGTCTGCACTTCTATATTCTTTCACACAAACATCATACTTTGAAGATCCGGTATCATTGCACGACATTGAATCGGACCATGCATTAAACAAGCGCACAGCGCTTGGGATGTTTTTCAATCCATCCCACCAATTGGAAGGGATAAGATCTTGCACTGTATCGCCATCTTGATAACTAGCAAGACCATTTAGTATTTCCTTGGAGAACAAGGGCATATCCTTTTCGAAATAAGGATTTCCGTTTCCCACAAATAGTTCAGAACCTAAAATTCCCGGTATGATAATTATTGCATTATTATTCACTTTAATAGTGAACGAATCCGTTAGACCGGTTGTCTTATGCACCGCGGTAACGGAAGCGGTGCCAACACTCCGACCGGTAAACTTTTTCGTGTTTGAATCATATGATACATAATCCGTCCCCGAAGTAATGGTATAATCAAAATCGGTATAAGATGCCCAAGTGGCGTTAGCGGGCTTTTTGTTGACAGAGGGTGCTTTGGATTCTCCGACATCAATCGCCATATCATCAAACGAGAAGGCAATGCCCAGTTCAACGTAATAATCCTCATCCGCCACGCGCCAAACCTGCTTGCTATATGCGTCGGTTCCGGGCGTGGCAGGAGTCGCGAGCTTAACGGTTGAGGGGTTTGCGCTCTCGCCGCAATCGGTCAAACACATGCCCGATGCTTTGTGTTGAATTATGCATCCGCCGCCCGACGCTATCCTGATCGACCATTTGAAATTTTCCTCGATCGTTTCGGAATCGCTGATGTAGATCCTTACGTTGCTTCCGTCGACGGCACTCGTCGGCGCAAGATAATAACGAGGCATATCCGATCTTTGAATGGTGCAATAACCGTCTCCCAAATTAACTATCTTCCATTTTACGGTGCTTTCTCCGAGAGAGGCCTGTCTGCCGCACATGCTGTTCACCGAAATTCCGGATGCACGATGCAAATAACGTCCCGAATAGCTGTTTCCCAAGAAGTAATTGCCGGTTTCGACATTGGATCTTGAATTTGAAGTGTCCATGGGGGTGTCATTGTTATCACAAATATACCATTGTTGATAAGCATTCTCATCCTCATGCGCTTTGACAAATATATTTCCCGGCGAGGTTGACGACGTTCCCGAGTTTGTTCCGTCATTGATACCGCATACCGTCAATGTTAACGACATATTCGCCTGCGGAACGATTTTGAACAAATTATATTCAACAGGAACTATCAACCATTCTTGCGCCATAGAGTCTGTCGCAGAAGAAAGCCGCACATTCATGTTAGCGGCGAGCTCCCCGCCATTGCGATCAATGCCGGCGACTTTATCCGTGCCGGACGAAGAGCTCAGCGATCTCAGCAGATATCCTCCGGTGCCGGAAACATACTCTAATCTGAACTTTTGAGATGCCGTCGCCGCACCGCTCTCGTTCGAAATTTGATATATATTGGAATTGTTCGCCGGATCGGTGCCGTTTACCGACATATATGCAGCGCTGCCGCTGTTTATAAAAGAATATATTCCTCCGTTTACCATTCCCGCCGGTAATGCATACCCATATTTTACAACAAACATCGGGCGTGAGGATGGAGCGGTATATTCCGAACTAAAGAAAGGAGGGGCGTGGGTGGTGTCTGTCGCATCATCATAACCGATCACAAAATCGCCTTGATAAGCGTAACCGTTTTCATCATCGAATTTTTTGTCGGCATACATTTCATAAATGTGCGCCGTGACATCAAAAGTTATCGTTGTATCATCATAATCTATTGCCGAATATGATGTGTAGGAAAAGTAATCTCCGGTTGTCAAAGAATAATCATATTCGTACAACTCCAAGGGGGAGTCAAAATAGTCCGCCTTCAGTTCAACATAGTCTGTTGCGGCAGATGACATAGTAAGAGACAGCGAGGCATAAATAATCGGCATGGAACTGTCAATATTCGGCAATTTCGTTATTCTTACAATTGCATTTCGTTTATTACCGCCATTTCGGGTAATATACAAATACTGCTCGCTGCTGTGAATCGCCGCGGAATTTTCCTCAACATACGTATCTTCAATATTTGACACATAATCGCTCGTTGTTATCGCCGGGTCAAGCAGAATCGGAAAAACACGTGCCGAGGATTCAAACCATTCGGTGTCGGGCGTATAGGTGATAACACAGGATGTTCCGCTTTTTACGGCAGTTACTTGAATATCATTGCACACGTTATGATCTGCATCCACCATATACGGAATACCGATACGAAACTGCATTGCATAGTCGGAATCAACCAAATCCACGCTTCCGTCGGTATTGACAACAGGTGTAAGGGCGCCAACATCCATGTTCATAGAGACAGACTGTAGGTCGCCTCGCTCGGAAATGATAATATCCTCCTCTATCTTGTTGTGATATACAGTATATTTCAAAGAAACATTCTGTGTCTCATCGAAAATATTTGAATAACTGATTTGAGACGATATTTTGGGGAGTACAAATGTATCGTTATCTGCTACCAAGCGGTTTTTAATATCCGTCTTTTCATTATCAATAGGTTTTTCAATTACTGCAGATGCGGAAGAAGACGGAATCAAAATAACATCGGTGTTGCTGTTGATTGAGGTGTTAGGCTGTGTAGCGGATCTTGGCAGCGCATTTACGCTTTTCTTGGTTGTTTGAATGCCCCAAGAAAGTGTATAACCGTTTCGCTCAATTCGAGCCAGATTGTCTGCTGACGCTTTTTTAGAAAAAGAAACCTCAAAATCCGCTTTGTCGCTTATATACATGCCGGTCGCAGAGTCGTAACTCAATGATTGATCTACATCCTGCCATTTATTATCATCGTCGAGATAATGAATAGCTTCCGAATATGTAACCGAAACATATGTACCATCGGAACACAGATAGTGCTTTTCAAATTGTCCGCGCTTTGATATATCTTCTTCTACGATAAAGACATTTTTGTCGATCTCATAACCGTACTCAATTGTGTTTTCATTAATTGTGTCCGCATTAGCATCATCAAAAGCGATGGCTTGCATGGGAGCCGAAACAAAAACTATCATGAACGCCATAAAGGCTGCAATGATTTTTTTTGAAATACGAACTTTTTTCATATGGTCACTCCTTTCGTTTGTAACTTATTATTCCGTTAATTCACACATGCAATTATTTCTTCCGTTATTTCATTCACGAGCATATAGATATAATTAACATCTATATGCAGTGACTGCGAAAGAGCAGAGGGACTCTGCGGTTGGTGAACGGACGGCTTTGAATGTGGTGATTGCAATTTTTCATCATAAGGCAATCCCTCCTTGTAAAATATATTCAATAAAACAGCGCATAAGAAGATCGGGATATCAATTCCCGACTCTTATGCGCTGTAATTATTTATGTTGTACCTAATAATTCCCGTATAGATCCCTCGCGCCTTTACGAGAACAACTCGGCAACAATAAATCTATCTTCGCACATTGCTGTCGGGTTTTGTGTGTGATTTCTTACGGCTATAGTTACTGTACTTATAGTGTATCATATTTCGGACCTTTTTTCAAGTGTTTTTAAAATTATTTTTGGAAATGTTTTCACCATAATACACGCAAGTGTTGAGAAATGGTAAACATACACACTTCACCCTTGACAAAAGTGGTTTCAACACCCGACAGCGACCGCCTGCGCCGAATTGGAACTTTGGAACCGACATTTCGGACGGTGGGTGAATCGCGGCGCGACCGGTATCGCGCTGATCAACGGACGGGGCGAAAAGCATTATCTCAACTACGTTTTCGACGTCGGCGACACCCACCACCGAGACAATAAGCCGTTTGATATTTGGAGCGTCAAGCCGGACTATGAAGCCGACATCATCGAAGCCCTGCAAAACCGCTTTATTGATGATGAAAAGCCGCGCGAGAGACTGACCGACGCGGTCATTGCCGCCGCGCTCAATCTCGGCGCGGACAATATTACCGATTATCTGCAAGAGCTCTCTTACGAAAAGGCGGGCAGCCTGCTTGAAGAACTTGACGAGGATAACCTCCGCGCACGTCTGACCGTGACGGTACAGGCAAGCGTTGCCTATGCCGTGTTGACGCGCCTTGGTTATGATGCAGACCGTTTGGTCGGCAAGGACGCCTTTTTGTGGGTGCGGGAGTTTAATACCCCCGCGACCGTCAACGTCCTCGGAACTGCCACGCGGGATATTTCGGAGATCTGCCTGCGCGAGATCGAGAGGACGGTCAAGAGCATCGAGAAAAGTATGCGGGCGCAAAATCGCACATTTGACGGAAATTCCGAAAATCGGTATAATGACGGTGTAAAAGCAGAAACCATAAACGGAAACGGAGGGCAAGACCATGACATTGACTTACAGGACGGAGAACGGCGTACAGATACCCAACTTGGAGATGCCGGAGCAGACGAACTACCACATCGGCAAGTACGGACAGATGCGGCTGACGTTCCTCAAGGAGCACCGCAGGGGGACGTACACGACGATACTGACCGAGGGACGGCTGAACCAATACCTGCACGAGATCGACGAGACGGCGAGAGAGCAGGTCGAGACGATCCTATCCCGGATGGCACAGAGCCTTGGGGTGACGGAGCAGATGAAAGCCGAGGATCCGATGAAATGGGCGCAGATGATGAACAATCTGAAGCAAGCGGCAGAGGAGGAAGTGCTGACGGAGTTGATCTATCGGTAAATCTTCCGCCGCTCGGCGATCCCGACAGCCTCATGCAAATATTAAGACACGGTGACTACCTGCGTGTGCGCAAGGAAAGCATCGTGTCTTTTTTATCCTCGGAGGCAAGCGAGGCGCAGAAGGTCGAGTATGTCAAAAACGCCTATCCGCCCTTGCAGTTCTCGGAGTTTTATAAGGACGGCACGGAGCAGCACCTCGGCTACCGCGCCGACAGCGAGGGACTGTTGCTGTACGAGGGAAATTACCCCTCCCGCACGGCGCAAACGCGCATGGATTGGGCATTTGTCACCCAACTCATCCGCGCACTGATCACCGACCGAAACTATCTGGACAAGCCGCGGGAAAAGGGCAGGGGAAAGATAAAAACGCAGGAAACCGGACAGATGTCGCTTTTTGATATGGGTATGCCGACGGTGCATACAGTGTCGGAATATGAAGCGGACGCAGAGATCGAACCGATGCCCGAGCCTATTTTTGAGCGAATGCCGCAAATGCGTATCCCGCAGGAGGTCATCGACGACCTGCTGCGACTCGGCGGCTGTACGCGCGGTAGCAATCAGCGGATATATGAGTTTTACCGCAGAGCCCATGGCAGTGAGGAAACGCTCCCGTTTTTGCGCCGTGAGTATGAGTCGGACAGCGTCGGCATTA